>DASPRR010000137.1:0-3294 GCA_035624375.1 Thermodesulfobacteriota bacterium
GGTGCGGCATGCCCCCCCGCGGGAGACCGGCCCATAGGACTGGGCCTGGGCCACCTGGAGGTCGGGAAAATGTTCCATCATCTGGGCCAAAATCACGCCCATGAGAATGATTCCCTGCCCGCCAAATCCCGCAAAGACGATCTCCTTCCTCATTTTTTCCCCCCGCCTTTCCTTTTGGCAACCACGGTCAGGGCCATATCCGGGCAGTGGATTTCGCAGAGCCGACAAACCCGGCAGTTTTCCACCCTGGCCGGCCGGGGCATGAGATAGTCGAGCGCGCTTCGTTCCCCTCCCGGTTCGAACACTTCGAACTTGCAAACATACTGGCAGAGCATGCAGCCCTTGCAGTACCTGCGGTCGATCTCAATTTTTTCCGCCTTTTCTTCACCTTTCAACGGTCTCCTCCTTTGGACCGGGCCTCCTTCGCCTTTTGATTCATGCGCTGGACCTCTTCCATGAATTCCGCCTTTTCGACTCGCAGAAAATCCCCCAGGGGGATCTTCCCCTGCGCCTCGACCTCTCCCATCTTGGAGGGGTCATCGACTGGCACGCAGTGGTCCTTGATCCACTGGAGGTTGAAGTGGGATGCGCCGGAACCCAGGATGTACCTCCCGGTCTGCACCGGGCACTGGGAGATAACCTCCACCAGGGCGAAGCCTTTGTGGTTCAGAGCCTTCTTAAAGGTTCGGGTGAGCGCCTTGGGGTGGGCGGTGGACCAGCGGCTGACCATGGTGGCCCCGGCCGCCGTGGCAACCTTGCAGGCATCCAGCGGCATCTCGAGGTTACCGTAGGGAGTGGTTTGCGTCCTGGACCCTATCTGGGTGCTGGGGGCGACCTGGCCCCCGGTCATGGCGTAGATCTGATTGTTGACCACGACGACGGTGATGGCGATGTTCCGGCGGGCGGCGTGGAGCAAGTGGTTTCCGCCGATGGCCAGGCCATCCCCGTCCCCGGTGAAGACGACGACCCGGCGGGACGGCCGGGTGGCCTTCAGCCCGATGGCCGCGGGGATGGCGCGGCCGTGGAGGATCTTGAGGACATCGGCGTGGATGTAAACGGGGATCCAGGCGCTGCAGCCGATTCCGGCGGCCAGAGCCAGGTCGTCGATGACCCCCAGCTCATCCACGGCCTCCAGGAAAGCCCGGACGATCATTCCGTCGCCGCAGCCCGGACAAAAGAGAAAAGGAAGAAAATCCTTCCTCAGGTATTTTTCACCGAGTGGGTTCATCGCTCCTCCGTAAGGAACCGCAGGAACTCCTGCGGCTGCGGGTAAAGGCCGCCGATCTTCGAGAACAGCTCAATTTCGATATCCGGGTCACGAATGACTCTTTGCACCTCGTTGCGCAGCATGCCCAGGTTCATCTCCGCCACCACAATGCGTTTGGCCCCCTCCAGCCTGCTCCGAAGAAGATCATCGGGAAAAGGCCAGAGGGTCTTCACTTCCACGGACCGGAGCGCGCGGCCATTCTCCCGGGCCATATCGACGGCGCTCCGTGCCGCCCGGCAGACCGCGCCGAAGGTGACGAGGGCTGTCTCCGCCCGCTCGTCCCCGTAGGTTAAAACCTCGGCGAATTCGCCAATGTGCCGGTCCACTTTGGCGGTCAGCCGGCGGATGAACACCTCGGCTTCCTTGGCCGTTCCCCGGGTGCCGTAGGGGCCCTTGGCCTGGGAGATCACGGGAATCTTGTACCCCGTGTTGAAGGCCGGCATGGGCGGGACGCCGTCTTCCTCTGCCTGGAAGGGAATGATCTCTTCCATGGGAACGGTGGGCTTCTTCCGGCCGACGATCTCCAACTGGTCCGGGTCCGGGATAAAAACTTTTTCCCGGATGTGGGCGACGACTTCGTCGGACAGAATGATGACAGGGATCCGGAAACGTTCGGCCAGGTTGAAGGCCCGGATGGTGTGGTCGAACATCTCCTGGCTCGTGGAGGGGCACAGGGTGATGAGCGAATAGTCTCCGTTGGACCCGTAGCGCGCCTGGTATAGGTCGCCCTGGGCAGTGGAGGTGGACTGGCCCGAAGCCGGACCGCCCCTCTGCACGTTGACGATGACACACGGGGATTCGACGCTGGCAGCCATGCCGATTCCTTCCTGCATGAGGCAGAAGCCGGGCCCGCTCGTGGCGGTCATCGCCTTCGCCCCGCCCCAGGAGGCCCCGACAACGGCCACGATGGCCGCGATTTCATCCTCCGCCTGCAGGCAGAAGCCATCCACCAGGGGCAGACGCCGCGCCATCCCTTCCAGGATCTCGGTAGCCGGCGTGATCGGGTAGCCGGCGAAAAAGCGGCAGCCCGCCAGGATGGCCGCTTCCACGCAGGCCTCGTTTCCCTGCATCACCTTGATGCGACCTTTTTTCATGTCTATGTTTCTTCCTTTGCACTTGAAGATTTTACCGATGGACAAGGAGAATAGATTAAATAATAAAATTGTTTAGCCACAGAGGTCGCAGAGAGCACAGAGATATAGGAACATAAAATGGAACAGAATTTGATCCTGCGTCCTCAAAACCGATTGCTTAGGCGTCAGCTTTTTATTTTTGCTTCTCGAAGTTGAATCCCTCTGAGGCCTCGATGGCCTCTGTGACCAATAATCCATTCTTGGCTAAAGTGCTACCGAATGTCAAACTCATCCCTTACCAGAATCGGGACCCGGCCCGGATTGAGCCTGGCTTTTTCCATATAGGCTTTTAGGTTCTCCCGGAACTTCGGGTCCGCACACTGTTCTACAATCCGCCGGGCCCTTTCGTAGGGTTCGAGAGCTCGCAGATCGGCGATTCCATGCTCCGTAATGAGAACATCGACCTCGTGTTCGGTATGATCCACATGGGAGACCCGGGGAACGACGTTGGAAATCTTCCCCTGTCGGGTTGTGGAGGGAAGGGCAAAAACGGAGATGGAGCTGTTGCGGGCAAAGTCATAGGACCCCGCAATTCCCCCGATGAGCTGGGAGCCCCTTACGTGGCTCGAGTTGACCTGGCCCTGAAGGTCGGCTTCCAGGCCCGAATTGATCGCCAGGACGCCAAACCGGTTAAGCATTTCCGCCGAGTTGGTCAGCGTCACGGGGCGGAGGATGAAATACGGTTTGTAATGTTCCAGACGGGAAAAGAAACGGTGCAGGGCCGAGGCGGAAAAGCGCAGGCTATTACAGGATACTCCTTGCACCTTGCCCGCATCAATCAGGTCCAAGATGGGGTCCGTGGCCGCTGCCAGGTAAAAGATGAGGGAGGATATAGTACTGCGGCTCAAAGAAGAAAGGAACCCCTTCAGGACGTCGCCAATCCCCACCTCCAAG
>DASPRR010000155.1:0-40254 GCA_035624375.1 Thermodesulfobacteriota bacterium
CCTACATCACCGGCAAAATCATCTACATGGACGGGGGAATGTTGTAGGCCTGGCCGAGGGACCGGTTTATCCTTAAAAGCGAGTCTGTCCCTGTAAAGGGTTCCAGCCCTCCTTTACCAATGACCCCCGGGTGGAACGGAAGATAAACCTGACGGGGATGAAGTTCTAGAAAACGCGTAATTCGGATTTCGGGATGCGTTCGGATTGACAGGAAAGGGTGGGGCATCTATATTGGAGATAGGTCCTTCTAAACAGGCGCAGGAGATGATTGCAAGTATGAATGGGGCTAAAAGAAATTTTAGCAATAAATTATTGTTGCCGATTCTCTCCTCCGTCTTTCTGCTGGTTTGGAGTAATGGCTGTGCCCTTTTCGGGAAGAAAGAGCCGGCAACGACTCCCCAAGCGGCATATGATGAGGGAGTGCTCCTTTTGGAAAAGAAGAAATATGAGCGCTCGGCCGAGGCTTTCCGGAAATTCAAAGAAGATTATCCCTTAAGCACTTACACCCCCCTCGCCGAACTGCGCCTGGGAGACTCGCTCTACTTCGACAAGAATTACGCCGAGGCCATCGTCCAGTATGAAGAATTCAAAAAGCTCCACCCCGTCCATGCGGAGATCCCTCACGCCATCTACCAGATCGGCATGTGTTATTTCAAGCAAATGCTCTCCATAGACCGGGATCAAACAGTGACGGAAAAAGCCCTGGAACAGTTCCGTTACGTGGTGGAGAATTTTCCCCAGAGCAAATACCTTCCCGACGCTAAAACCAAAATGCAGCTTTGCCAGCGCCAGCTTGCCGACCAGGAATTTGACATCGGCTATTTCTACTATCGGATGGGATATTACAAAGCCGCCCTGGGGCGCTTCGAGGAGATTCTGAAAAAGTTTCCGGATGCCGGGCTGGAGCGGAAAATCACCCCCCTCATGAAAACCTGCCGTGAAAAGATCGCCAAAGAAGAGAAGAAATTAAAGGAGAAAGAAGGGAAGGAAGCAAAGAAAAAACAATCGTAAATCCAGCATAACCCGGAGAACATAGAGTAAAAAGCGGCCAGAAATTCTCCCTATGCCCTTCGCTCTATGTTTTCTAGATGAGGTCGTAGATTTTTTCCAGCGCCTCCGGCAATCCTTCGACCTTGGTTCCGCCAGCCTGGGCCATGTCGTCCCGTCCTCCACCGGTCCCCCCGACAATTTGGGCGATTTCTTTGACCAGTTTCTGGGCTGGGTACTTTCCGGCTAAGTCCGCTGACACCGCGCAGAGGAGCATTACCTTTCCATCCCCCTGGGCACCCAGGAGCACAATACCAGATTTCATCTGGTCTTTCAGGCGGTCGGCCATTTCCCGGAGATTCTTTGGGTCCTTGGCTTCCACCTGCGTGGAAAGGACCCGAATCCCCTTGACCTCGCGGGCGGATGAGATTAGGTCTTTGGTTTTCCCCGATGCGATTTTAGCCAAAAGGGCATGGTAATCCCTTTCCAGCTCTTTCTGTTGTTTCAGGATTCGTTGCACCTTCTCCGCCGCCTCTCCCGGCTTGGCTTTTACCAGATTGGATATCGCCCGAAGCTCAGCCTCTTCTTTCTTGAGGATTTTCCAGGCCCATTCTCCGGTGGCGGCCTCAATCCGCCGCACTCCGGAGGCCACTCCGGTTTCAGAAAGGATTTTGAAAAGCCCGATGTCCCCGCTGCGCGCCGTGTGGGTTCCCCCGCACAGTTCGGCGCTCACGTCCCCAACCTGAACCAATCGGACCACCTCCCCATACTTTTCCCCGAAGAGCGCCATAGCCCCTTTCTGGATGGCCTCTTTGTAGGAAATATGGGAAACACAAACTTCCAGGTTCTCCCGAATCCGGGAATTGACGATTTCCTCAACCCGATCCAGCTCTTCATCGGAGAGAGGGGAAAAGTGGGTGTAGTCAAAACGGAGTCGGTCGGGAGCCACCAAGGACCCCGCCTGCTTGACATGATCTCCCAACACCTGTCGCAAGGAAGCCTGCAGGAGATGGGTTGCCGTGTGGTTAAGGGCGGTCTGGACGCGGCTTTCAGCATTCACCCGCAGCTTGAGGGTGTCTCCCACCCGGAAAACTCCGGATTGAATGGTCCCGTGATGAACGACCACATCGGGCAGGGGTCTGCTTGAACGGGAAACCTCCATCCGGGCCCCGTTGCGGGACAGAATCCCCTGGTCTCCCTGCTGGCCTCCAGATTCTCCGTAGAAGGGGCTACGGTCGGTGATCACTTCCACCTCTTCTCCTTCCTTCCCGCTCTCCACTTCCGCATCGCCCCTGAAAATTTTCAGGATCTTCCCTTCCGCCTCCAAGCGGTCATAGCCCACGAACTCGGTTTTCAACTTCAGGGCGGCCAGGGACTTGTAGACTTCCCGCAGGGCCTCTTCGCCCGAACCCTTCCAGGACTCACGGGCCCGTTCGCGCTGGGTCTCCATGGCATCTTCAAATCCCTTTTTGTCCAGGCTGAATCCTTCGTCCCGGGCGATCTCCTCGGTCAAGTCTAAGGGGAACCCGTACGTGTCGTAGAGCTTGAAGACCAATTCCCCGGGGATGACCTTCGACTCTCGGTCCTTCAGATTTTGGATTTCATCGGCCCAGAGGCGAAGACCGGTATTCAGGGTCTCCGAGAAGCGATCCTCTTCGTTGGAGATCATGTTCTTGACCATTTCGCGATGGCTGGCGAGTTCGGGATAGGCGTCCTCCATCAGGGCAATCACGTCATCCGTGAGACGGAAAAGGAAAGGCTCGTTGATCCCCAGTTTCCTGCCGTGCCGTAGCGCCCGTCGCATGATCCTGCGAAGGACGTATCCCCGGCCTTCATTGGAAGGGAGGACTCCGTCGCTGATCAAGAAAGTTGCCGCCCGGGCATGGTCGCCGATGACCCGGAAGGAAACTCCCTCGGGGGACGAGGGGTCATATTTTTTCCCGCTTAATCCCCCAATGGCCTTCAAGATCCGGCCAAAGAGGTCCGTGTCGTAGTTGCTTCTTACCCCTTGAACGACGGCGGTGATCCGCTCCAGTCCCATGCCGGTGTCGATACTTGGCTTGGGAAGGGGCTTGATGGTCCCGTCGGCAAAGCGTTCGAACTGCATGAAGACCAGGTTCCACAATTCCAGATAGCGGTCGCATTCGCACCCCAAGGCGCACTCCCTGCGACCGCACCCCACTCCAGGACCTTGGTCGATGACGATCTCGGAGCAAGGGCCGCAGGGGCCCGTATCCCCCATTTGCCAGAAGTTGTCCTTGCTGGGGAAGGTCCGGATGCGCTCCTCCGGGAGGTATTTTTTCCAGATCTGCCTGGCTTCTTGGTCGGGTCCGATCCCCAGGCTCTTCTCCCCTTCGTGAATGGTGGCCCAGAGCTTGTCGGGGGGCAGGCCGAGGAGGTCCACGAGGAACTCCCAGGCCATGGCGATGGCTCCTTCCTTGAAGTAATCGCCGAAAGAGAAGTTTCCCAGCATCTCGAAGAAGGTGTGATGCCGGGCGGTAAATCCCACATTCTCCAGGTCGTTATGCTTTCCTCCGGCGCGTACACATTTTTGGGAAGTCGTGGCCCGGGGGAAGGGGGCCTTTTCCTCTCCGGTAAAAAAATTTTTAAACTGGACCATACCCGCGTTGGTGAAGAGAAGGGTGGGGTCTTTCTGGGGAACCAACGGGGAACTGCTCACGATGGTGTGCCCTTGGCTCTTGAAGTAATTCAGAAATTTCTGGCGAATGGCGCTGCCCTTCATCATTCTTCTAGCAAACCTCCGATTTCCTGCAAGGCCTCCCAGATATCGTCCCAGGCATACCCCCTCTGCCGGAGGTAGTTGGCCAGCCTTTGCTTGTCCTGGACCGACAAAGAAAGGGAGTCTTGTCCTTTCAATTTATGCCGCAAAATGGCCCGCAGCCGCTCCGGGGTCTTTCCGCTTTCCTCTTCCTGGTGCATGACCTCCCGGGCCATCTCGACCGGAATCCCTCTCTGGACCAGTTTTTGCAGCAGCCTCTGAGGACCCCAAAGCTTTTCCCGAGAGTAGTAACCGGCCAGCCGCTGGGCCAATTTCCGATCATTTAAAAGGCCGCGAGTGTCGAACTGGGTGAGGACCCCGTCCACCTCTCCCGCTGAAAATCCCTTCCCGATAAGCTTTCGTCGCAGCTCCGAACGGCTGTAATCTCTCCTGCCCAGAAGGCGGATGGCGGAGGCCTCGGCGCTCTCCGCGGGCTTCAGTTGCTTGCTTGGCATGGAAGGGGAGGGGGCTTTCTAAATGCGAAATGCCGAGGATAAAAAATCTTATCGGAGAATTCCGCCTTCGGCATTCCGCAACTCTATTGGGTTTCCTTCGGTTTCTTCACCAGGCCGAAGCGATCCTTGATTTTTTCTTCAATGGCCGTAGCCACCTCCGGATGCTCTTTTAAAAAGGCCTTGGAGTTCTCCCGGCCTTGGCCGATCCGCTCCTCATCGAACGAAAACCAGGCGCCGCTCTTCTGAATGATCTCCTTTTCCACGGCTAGGTCGATAAGGTCTCCTTCCCGGGAGATCCCTTCCCCGTACATGATATCGAATTCCACTTCTTTGAAGGGGGGGGCCATTTTGTTCTTGACCACTTTGACTCGGGTCCGGTTGCCGATTACGTCTTGCCCGTCCTTGATCGCCCCCACCCTCCGAATATCCAAACGGACGGAAGCGTAAAATTTCAAGGCATTTCCCCCCGTTGTAGTTTCTGGGTTTCCCATGAAAATGCCGATCTTCATGCGGATCTGGTTAATGAAGATGACGCAGGTATTGGATTTGCTGATCGTGGAGGTGAGCTTCCTCAGCGCCTGGGACATGAGACGGGCCTGGAGCCCCATGTGGGCGTCCCCCATCTCTCCCTCCAACTCCGCTTTAGGAACTAAAGCAGCCACCGAATCGATGACCACCACGTCGATGGCTCCGCTCCGCACCAGCATATCGGTAATCTCCAGCGCCTGTTCTCCGGTATCAGGCTGGGAGATCAGAAGGTCATCGGTCCTCACCCCTAGCTTCTGAGCGTAGGCCACATCCAGAGCATGCTCGGCGTCGATGAAACCGGCAATTCCTCCTCTTTTCTGGGCTTCGGAAACAATGTGAAGGGCCAGCGTGGTCTTCCCGGAAGCTTCCGGACCGTAGATCTCTACCACTCGCCCGCGGGGAATTCCCCCCACCCCGAGGGCAATATCCAGAGCCAGAGAGCCTGTGGAAATGACCGGTATCTCTGGGAGTACGGCATCGGTCCCCAGGCGCATGATGGCTCCCTTGCCGAATTGGCGTTCGATCTGGCTTACGGCCAGGTCAATGGCTTTTTCCTTTTGGCTCTCTGCAGGCATGGAACCTCCTTTTTTACTCTTTTCCCATAGGGAATTCTTTTAATTTCGTGTAAACAGCCCCCGAGCGCTTGAGTTCACTCCGGAAAAGGATAACCTCCCGGGCCTGAAAAATCCCTACTTCCACTGCTTTGCGGCTTTCTACGGCCTGGGACAAATCTGCTTTCCCCCGGAGGGATCGGACTCTTCCGAGGGTCAGATGGGGAGAAAAGGGGCGATCTTCCGGGGGGAAGGATAGCTCGGTCATCCTTTTTTCGACCTGCTGCTTCAAAGATGAGAGGCTTTCTTTCCCTCGATCGACTCCCACCCAAACCACCCGAGGATTTCGAAGGTTGGGAAAACATCCCATCCCCTGGAGGCAAACTTCAAAGGGCTGCCAAAGGCCGATGACCGGCCCAACCGCCTGGGATATTCTCTCCACATCCTCTCGCCGTATGGAACCCAGGAATTTTAGAGTCAAATGGATTGCATCCGGTCGCACCCATTTGACATCGGCATCCGTCCTCCGGAGTTCCCGCTGGACCTCCTCCATCCTGGATTTCAGCTCCTGAGGAACTTCAATGGCGATGAAGGATCGAATATCGTCCATAAAGACAACGATCAGCTGTCAGCATTCCGCTTTCAGCAGAGACGAACCTTAATTACGGGTTTGTCCTGGCTGAAGGTTGAGAGCTGAAACCTGACAGCAGATTCAAGAAATACCTTCGCACCCAATCGATGGCAAGGTAAGCCGATAGGGTTTGAATCTGGTTTCGATCCCCTGGCAGCTGATAACGTTTGGATACGGTTCCATTTGCGCAGGCCAAGGCGATAAAGACCGTTCCCACGGGTTTTTCTTCCGATCCTCCGGTGGGCCCGGCGATCCCGGTGATGCCCAATCCCAGAGTCGTTCCGCTGACCTGCCGGACCCCTTCGGCCATCCTTTCCGCCACTTCTGCGCTCACCGCACCCAGGGACGAAATCAACGATTCGGGGACTCCCAGCATCTGAATCTTGGCTTTATTGCTGTATACGACTACCGACCTCTCAAAATAATCCGAGCTGCCGGGAACTTGGGTCAGGCGATGAGCCACAAGGCCCCCGGTGCAGGATTCGGCAACAGCCAGCGTCGCCTGATGTTCCCGGAGGAGACGGCCCACCATAGCCTCCAGGGTATCCTCGTCAGCCGCGATCACCCGGCCCTGCAACCGGTCCCGAATGATCTTCTCCAGCCTTTCAAGGTTTCCTTCAACCTCCTCGATGCTGTTTCCCCGGAGAGTGATCTTCACATGGTTCTCGGGAAACCGTGGGAGGTAAGCCAGGCTGGCAGAAAAATATTCGGGGCTTACCTCTTTCAGCAAATCGGCAATGGCGGACTCGGTGAATCCAAATACCTTCAGGGTTCGGGATCGGACCCTGAATTTTTCTTTTCTTTCCTTTTGCAGCAGGGGAATCACGTTTTCTTTCATCAAAAAATTCAACTCCCGAGGAACTCCGGGAAGGAAGAAAAAGATTTTGCCCGGGCGCCGGACTAAAAACCCGCAGGCCGTGCCGAGCGGGTTGGGAATAATCTCCGCTTGCTGGGGGAAGAAGGCCTGCTTTTCATTGGAAGCGGGCATCTGCATCCTTCGTTCAGCGAAGCGTTTCTTCAGGTCCTGAAGGATTTCTTCGCGGAGAACCAGGTGGAGTCCTAAGGCTTTGGCCGCTGAACTTGCAGTGATATCATCCTGGGTCGGTCCGAGACCCCCGCTCACAATAATAACCTCGGCCCGTTCCTGGGCCTTGTGTAAAGCGTCTTGGATGGATAAAGGGAAGTCTCCTGTGGTGGTGATAAAAGCGACCTCCAGGCCGACTTCAGACAGCGCGGCGGCCATAAAGGCGGCGTTGGTATCCACCACTTCGCCGGAAGTGAGTTCGTTGCCGATGGTAATGAGTTCGACCCGCAAAAAAGCCCCCCGGACCGATAATCAATCGCTCCCAAAAAGGACAAAATCGGGAAAATAGACTAAAATAAGCCGGAGCAGTAGATTGGTATACACTCCTGCAACGGCATCATCCAGGACAACGGCCATGCCTCCGGTCATCTTGGCGTGAACCCATCCCGAAGGAGGCGGCTTTATTATATCCAAAACCCGGAAAAAAAGAAATCCGCTAGCCAGGCAAGCAGGACTGACGGGGAGCCAAGTCATGGCAATAAGGTATCCGGTCACCTCATCGATCACGATCTTCGGACTGTCCCTCTTACCTAGAATCTCCTCAGCCTTCCCGGCAGCCCAGCAGGCCAGAAAAAAAAAGGCTCCCGTCGCGAGCAAATAGATTGAGGGAGAAAGGAACGAAAACAGAAAATAGATCAACACCCCCACCAGGGTGCCGAGGGTCCCCGGGACCCAAGGGAAAAACCCGGCATACCCTGCGGAAGCCAGAGCGATGATGAGACGGCTCAATTTCCTTCACCTTGAATTGGGCCCGTCGGCCCACTCTTCCATACTCCTCATTCGGGCGGGGTTTGATTTTCACACCGGGAACGGGGGTTTAAAAATTTCTCTTCCCGATTGGCCCAAATCGTTCGCCTGCCTTGGTTTTTTCCGGGCTCTTCGGTGAAGGGAAAAGTACCCTCTTTCTGAAGAGTTGTCAATAGGAAGGGACTCTGCCCGTCCTTCCCATGGGCTTTTCAAGACTTGAGAAAGACTTAAGATTTTTCCCCTCTTTGACGATAAAGCTTTAGAATCAATTGGAAATCCCTTGACAAGACCCGGATAGCCTTCTATATTTTTAAAAAACATTATAATTGTGGAGATATAGCATATGAGTGGCCGGTTGGGTGACCTTCTGGTCAGCAATGGCTTAATCACCCCCCCACAGCTGGAAAAAGCCCTCCAGGAACAGAAAATCTCTGGAAACAAACTGGGTTCCGCTCTGGTGAAACTGGGTTACATTAGCGAAAGGAACCTGGTTTCCTTCCTCAGCAGGCATTATGGCGTGCCGGCCATCGACCTGAATGAAGTCCAAATCGATCCTGAAGCCACCAAAATGATCCCGGCCGACGTCATCTTCAAATATCAGGCGATCCCCATCAAGCGAGTCGGTTCAACCCTGCGGGTGGCCATGTGCGATCCCTCCAATATCCTGGCTATCGATGACATTAAATTCCTGGCCGGTTGCCACGTGGAAGTTTTTGTCTCTACCGAAAGCGCCATCAAGGGCTCCATTGACCGTTTCTACGATGCTTCCGATACGCTCAACGAAATCATGGGAAATATCGAAGAAGGCGAGAAAATGGAGCTTCTGGAAGATTCGGAAGAGATCAATGTGAACGAGCTGCAGCAGGCGGTCGAAGATGCGCCGGTGGTGAAGCTGGTCAACCTGATTTTGAACGAAGCGATCAAGAGGTCCGCCAGCGATATCCATATCGAGCCTTACGAGAAAGTTTTCCGGGTTCGGCTGCGGGTAGACGGGGTTCTTTATGAGTTTATGAAACCCCCGCTGAAACTGAAAAATGCCATCACCTCTCGGATCAAGATCATGTCCAAGCTGGACATCGCCGAACGCCGGCTTCCCCAAGATGGTCGAATTAAGGTAAAATACGGGAAAGACAAGGAAATGGATTTTCGCGTCTCCGTCTTGCCTACCCTCTTTGGGGAAAAGGTGGTCATGCGGTTGCTGGACAAATCCAGCCTCCAGCTGGACATGACCAAGCTGGGTTTCGAGGAGAATCCCTTAAAAGATTTCCAGTCCGCCATCCATAAGCCCTTTGGCATGGTCCTGGTTACCGGGCCCACGGGAAGCGGAAAGACTACCACCTTGTACTCCGCCCTGACCGAGCTGAACCAAATTTCGGAAAACATCTCCACGGCCGAGGACCCGGTGGAATACAACCTTATGGGCATCAATCAGGTGCAAATCCATGAGGAAATCGGCCTTAGCTTCGCCAATTGCCTCCGTTCCTTCCTGCGCCAAGACCCGGATATCGTCATGGTGGGGGAAATTCGGGATTTCGAGACCGCAGAGATCGCCATTAAAGCAGCCCTCACCGGACATATGGTTTTGAGCACCCTCCACACCAATGACGCCCCCAGTACTATCAGCCGCCTTTTGAACATGGGCATCGAACCCTTTTTAGTCGCTTCCGCGGTCAATCTGATCGTTGCCCAGCGTCTGGCGCGGAGGATCTGCGAAGGCTGCAAGGCCGTAATACAAACTTCTCCCCAGATGCTTTTGAACCTGGGGCTTTCCGAGGAAGAGCTCCAAGGTTTCACCTGCTACAAAGGAGCTGGATGCGCCCGCTGCAATAACACGGGTTATAAGGGCCGCGTGGCCCTGTATGAAGTCCTCCCGGTCCGGGAGGAGATCCGCGAACTTATCCTCCAGGGAGCCTCGGCGGGGGAGATCAAAAAGGGGGCGATTCAGCTGGGGATGAAGACCTTGCGGCAGGCGGCGCTACAGAAATTGAAGGATAAAGTAACAACCGTGGAGGAAGTATTGAAAACCACAGTGGAAGACTAGCCGAGAACCAAGCCCGAAACGGGGAGGATGGTAATGGACGTATTTGTTTGGGAAGGGCGATCCCGGAAAGGGACGATCGAGAAGGGCGAAATGGAAGCAGCGAGTGAGTCGGCTGTTCGGATGGCTCTCCGCCGTCAGCAAATCCAGGCCACCAAGATCCAAACCAAACCCAAGGACATCCTGAAAGGGATCAAGCTGCCTTGGAAGGGCCGGGCCCGGGAAAAGGAAATCGTCGTCTTTACCCGCCAGTTCGCCACCATGATCGATGCCGGTTTGCCCCTCGTCCAATGCATGGAGATCCTTTCCAGCCAGCAGACTAACCCTTTCTTCAAGGAGACCCTTTTAAAAGTGAAAGGGGATGTGGAAGCGGGCTCCACCTTTGCCGATGCCCTGCGCAAGCACCCCTCGGTTTTCAACGATCTCTACTGCAACCTCGTGGCTGCTGGAGAAGCGGGGGGAATTCTGGACACTATCCTGAACCGGCTGGCCGCCTATATTGAAAAATCGATGAATCTGAAAAAAAAGGTCAAAGGAGCCATGGTGTATCCCACCGCCGTTATGGTGGTGGCTCTGGTGGTCGTTGGAGCCCTCCTCTTATTCGTGATTCCCGTCTTCCAGAAGATGTTTGCCGACATGGGAGGAACCCTCCCCGCATTCACCCAACTGGTTATCAACATCAGCCACGCCCTACGTACTTTCTGGTGGGCCTTCCTGGCCCTTTTCATCGGCCTTTTTCTGGGGTTCCGAACCTATTATAAGACCGAAAAGGGGCGGGAGAAAGTTGATAATTATCTGCTCCAGCTCCCGGTTTTCGGGACCTTGATCAAAAAGGTGGCCATTGCCAAGTTCACCCGCACCTTGAGCACCATGCTCTCCAGCGGAGTACCCATTCTGGAGGGACTGGACATCGTAGCCCGCACTTCAGGAAACAAAACCATAGAAAAGGCCATCCTAAAAACCCGCGTCAGTATCGGAGAAGGAAAGACCGTTGCCGAGCCCCTGGGAACCAGCGGAATCTTCCCGCCCATGGTGGTCCAGATGATCTCGGTCGGCGAATCCACGGGCGCCCTGGATTCCATGCTGGCGAAGATTGCCGACTTCTACGATGATGAGGTAGACGCGGCAGTGGCTGCCCTCACCTCCCTGCTGGAGCCGATCCTCATGGTCTTCCTGGGCACCACCATCGGCGCTCTGGTTATCGCCATGTACCTTCCCATTTTCCAGATGGCTTCCGTGCTGGGGAACTAGCTGGGTCCTCCCCCGCCGCTCGGAATCAGAACTCCGGGTTCCAGGCGCTTGGCCGAGGGGAGAATTTTCAAGCGGGTCTTGCCTCTCGAGTTAAGCTCCGGATATGCAGGGCCGGAGGGCTTCCCTCACGGTCCGCATTATGATATTGTTAGACAAACCAGTCTTCCCCCCATATCGGCGCATCCGAAAAAGGGAGCCCACTTTCCGGGTATTGGGGTCGGGTCTCGGGGCCTGAGCCTCCCAGAAGGTCCGGGAGCTTTGGGCCAGGCCCAAAAAACATTGCCCCTCGATAAGTTGATCCACAGATGAAGATATTGGGGATTGAATCTTCCTGTGACGAGACTGCCGCTGCAGTTGTCCAGGAGGGCCAGAAGGTCTTATCCAACATTGTTGCCTCTCAGGTTTCCGTACACCGGAAATACGGGGGGGTCGTGCCGGAGCTAGCCTCTCGCCACCACCTCGAGGCAATTCTGCCAGTCATCCATGAAGCCCTTTTTCAGGCAGAAATGGAGTTGAAAGATATCGACGGGATCGCCGTCACCCAGGGGCCGGGGCTGGTAGGCTCCCTTTTGGTGGGAATTGCCACAGCGAAATCCCTGTCTTATGTCTGCAACCTTCCCTTCACCGGGGTGAACCACATTCTCGCCCACGTGGCGGCGATTTTTCTCTCTATTCCTCATTTGAAATTTCCTTTTCTCGCCCTGGTGGTTTCAGGGGGACATACGAGCCTTTTTCGAACGGAGAGCAGGACTCGGATGACCCTGCTCGGCCGAACGCGCGACGATGCTGCGGGCGAGGCTTTCGATAAAGTGGCCAAACTTCTGGAATTGGGTTACCCCGGGGGGGAAATCATCGACCGCCTAAGCAAAGAAGGAAATAGGAATGCAATTCTTTTCCCCCGAACTCTTCTGGAAACGGAGTCCCTGGATTTCAGCTTCAGCGGGATAAAGACAGCCGTTCTCAACAGGGTGAAGGGAATGGGGCAAAAACCTTCCCCAGAGCAAATCCGGAATATTGTTGCCTCGTTCCAGGAGGCGGTCGTGGATACGTTGGTCTCCAAAGTCCTCCGGGCGGCTCGTCGGGAGGGAATCCAGGAAGTGGTTGTTGCCGGCGGGGTGGCCTGCAATTCCCGACTTCGGGAAAAATTTTATCAAGAAGGAGAGACCTGGGGGATTTCGGTTTTCTTTCCTCCCCCCGTCCTCTGTACGGACAATGCGGCCATGGTGGGTGCCGCTGGTTTCTATCTCCTCCAGGAAGGCACTTGTGCTGACTTGACTATGAATGCCTACTCCCGCATGGGAGGGGAATCGTCATCGGGATGGAAGACGGGGAGCTGAAAAGGGACGGGAACGGGAAAAACCTGGGGGCGCGATGGAGGCGTGGCCTGCGTCTCTTTTACCTCCGCATCCTGCGCCTTCGGGGGAAGCCTGAGGAAGTGGCCGGCGGAATAGCCATCGGGGTTGCCGTCGGCCTCACTCCGACAGTGCCGTTCCATCTGGTTCTGGCTGTCTTGATCGCTTTCCTTCTGGGCAAAAGCAAGCTAGCCGCTGCTCTGGGGAGCCAGGTGGGGAACCCCTTTTTCCTTCCCTTCATCTATTTTCTGGATTACAAAGTGGGGCAAGCGATCACTGGCACCAGCGGTCCTTCTCTCGAATTTCCCGACGTCTCCGCCTCCCACATCCTAAACCTGGGCTGGAATGTTTATTATCCCCTGCTAGTGGGAGGGGTGGGGGTAGGCCTGGCTTCCGTCCTGCCCGCCTATTTCCTTACTAGAAAGCTGGTCCTCCTCTCCCGGGAAAGACGAAGAAAGCGGTTGGAGAAAATTGGCTTCGCTTCAAAAACAACTTAAAGAACTGCAAATCCGCCCGAAAAAGAGTCTGGGCCAGCATTTCCTCCACGATCCCAACATTCTCCGGAAGATCGTCGAAGAAGCTTCTCTCGAGCCAGAGGATGTGGTGGTGGAGATCGGCTCGGGCCTGGGGAGCCTGACCGAGCCTTTGGCCCGGCGAGTTAAAAAGGTTTATGCCCTGGAGATTGATTCGTCGCTCGCGGATGCTTTGAAGGACCGATTCTCCGGGATGGAGACTGTGGAAGTGATCTGGGCGGATGCGTTGCAGTTTGATTTTGGAGCCCCGGTACGCAAGTGGAAACGCAAAATAAAGGTGGTGGCCAATCTCCCTTACGAAATTTCCAGCCTCATGATCTTTCGCCTGTTGAAGGAAAGGGAATGCTTTTCCCTTATGGTTTTGATGCTCCAGCTCGAGGTGGCCAGAAGAATCGCGGCCAAGCCGGGGACCAAGGACTACGGGCCTCTCGGCGTCTGGTCCCAGCTTTACAGCGACGTGCAGATCGCCTTTCAGGTAAAACCCAATTCCTTTACCCCTCCACCGCAAATCCAGTCGGCGGTGGTGAAGTTTAAGGTCCTTCCCAAGCCAAGAGTGGAGGTGGAGGAAGAAAAAACCCTGGAGAGAGTTATTCGCTCCGCATTTACCTATCGCCGGAAGACCCTGAGCAGGGCTCTGCAGATGGGAGGCTTTCCCCGGCCTCAGGTCCAGGAAGCCCTGCGTACATCCGGCATCCCCACCGCCATCCGGGGAGAGGCCCTGAGTCTGGAGAAATTCTGCAGCCTGGCTCGTCTTTTGGGCTCCAAGTGAAGAAAAGATTCCTCCTCCTGTGTTGTATCGTGGCCCTTCTGGCCGTTCTCTCAGGGATTTATGGGGAACGGGCTTTCCGGAGTATTCTGTTTTTGAGCGAACTCTTTCATTTCGATAAACCCGGATGGACGGAAAAGGACTCTTCCCGCCCGGGGATAAAAGAAGTTTCCTGGGAAGGTCCTCAGGGAATCAGCAAAGCCGACCTGTATCTCCCCAGCCCCGAAGGGAAACGGGGAGGGATTCTGGTCAATCATGGGGTCATCGATACGGGGAAGGACGACCCCCGCTTGAAGCGGTTTGCGACGGGTCTTTGTCAGGCGGGTTTTGTGGTCATCGTTCCGGACCTCAAAGGTATGAGGTCTTTTCGTATTGCCCCTGCGGATGTGGATGAAATTCGGGCCGCTTTTTCCCATTTCCTATCCCGGCCGGAGGTTCGGTCGGATTCCTGCGGCCTCTTCGGTTTCAGCTATGGGGCAGGCCCAACGATCATCGCCGCCTGCCAGCCGGAAGTCCGCGAAAAGGTGCGTTTCGTGGTTTCCTTCGGGGGGTACTACGACCTGAAGAATGTCCTCTCTTTCATCGCCACCGGGTATTCTGAGTTCCAGGGAAAACGCTATTTTCGGAAACCTCAGGAGTACGGGAAATGGGTCTTTCTGGCCAATAACCTCGATTGGGTCGAGTCTGGGGAAGATCGAACCGTCTTGAGAAAGATCCTAAGAATCAAGCTTCGGGATGAAAACGCGCCAATCGACCAATTTTTATCTCAGCTGGGTGGAGAGGGAAGGAACGTTCTGAACCTCCTCTCCCATGCCGATCCTTCTCAAACTGAATCCTTTGTCCGGAAATTACCCCCGGCAATCCGCTCTTCCATGGCTCACCTCTCGGTGTCTCGCGTGTTAAAGGACCTCCGGGCCCACCTGATTCTGGCCCATGGGGAAGACGATGACTTGATCCCCTTTACTGAAACTCTTCGGCTGGCCCAGGCCGCTCCGCATTCGGAAAAGGTGTGCATGAGAATCCTAAAAACCTTTTCCCACATAGACCCTGAACAAAGACCCCTGTCCCCGGGAAATCTCTTTTCTTTTTACCTACCGGAAAGCTGGAAGCTTTTTATGCTCACCTATCGACTGCTTGGCTACCGATGACCCCAAATTCTTGACACGAAAGAGGAGATACTGGATACTGGATATGGGAATACAGGCGCTGGTTTCTAGGTCCATTACCCATTGCTTTTTTATCCAATATCCAGCACCCAGTATCCGGGATTAAGCATCCAGGGTCTAACATGGTTGTTTTTTGATTATGAGCAAGCTCTACCTTCACCTCCGGAAACGATTTGAGCAGGCGGTTCTAAAACACGGAATGCTTGCGGAAGGGGACCGGGTGTTGGTGGGAGTTTCGGGCGGAGCTGACAGCTTGACCCTTCTTAAGCTGATCACCGGCCCCCTTCTTTTCGTGCCCAAGCCAGAATTCGTTCTCCCCGTTTATGTGGACCTGGGATTCGAAGGGACGAACGGGCAGCCGGCCCGGGTGATGAAAGATTACTTCGAAAAGGAGGGAGGGCAATACCGGATCGAAAAATCGAATATCGGCCTCTTGTCCCACAGCGACTACAACCGCAAAGCCAGTCCGTGCTTTCTCTGCTCAAGGTTGCGGCGCCGAAAGCTCTTTGAACTGGCCCGCGATTATAAATGCAATAAACTGGCCCTGGCTCACAATAAGGATGATGTCATTGAAACCCTCCTGCTGAATGTCTTTTTTGGTCGGGAGATCAGCACCATGATTCCCTGCCAGTCCTATTTCCAAGGGGAGTTCTATCTCATCCGGCCCTTGGCCTACACGGATGAGTATCTGCTGAAGCGCTTCGCCCGGGAAGCAGGACTTCCCGTGATGGACAACCCCTGTCCTACGGCCAATAACACCAAAAGGAAGTACATTAAAGATTTGATCAAAAAGCTGGATCAAGATCACCGGGGGGTTAAGGAAAACATCTTCAAGGCCATGATGCATGTGAAGCCGGATTATCTTTTAACCAAGTAGCGATCAGCTTTCAGTATTTAGCGGTCAGCAAAGAAGCTAAGGGAGGAGAAGGTTGGGGGAGCAATTGAAAATGCTCAATGCTGAGCGCTTAATGCTGACACTTGACAGCTTCTTTTCTGTTGACAACCTGCCGAAAATCTAATAATAAAAATATACCCTTCCAGCATGTGGCGGTGTAGCTCAGGTGGTCAGAGCATGCGGCTCATATCCGCAGTGTCCGGGGTTCAAATCCCTGCACCGCCACCCATTCCTCGCGGCGAATCCAGTATCAAAGTCATCTTTCGGCAGGGAGAAATAAGTTTCTTCCTCAGAGGGAACCTGATGCTTCTGCACCTTGCAGTCCTGAAATTTCCAATACCATCCATAATTCCCGTCCAATGGCCTGTTGGATTCCCGGTTGGGTGGGTTGGGTCTTTGGGTATTCTTTATTCTTGAAGGCACGGAATGATTATGGTATTTATGGGGAGTGAAACTTTCGGGAGGAAAGGATGACTAGGCGCTACGATCCTCAGAGCACAGAGGAAAAATGGCAAAAAATCTGGGAAGAACGGGAGCTCTTCAAAAGCAACGGCGACCCGGCTCGGCAAAAATATTACGTTCTTGAGATGTTTCCCTACCCTTCGGGCAAAATCCACATGGGGCATGTGCGCAATTACTCCATCGGCGATGTGGTGGCCCGGTATAAAAGGATGCGTGGCTGGAACGTGATCCATCCCATGGGGTGGGATGCTTTCGGCATGCCCGCCGAAAACGCGGCCATTCAACACGGCGTCCATCCCGCCCAGTGGACCTACGAAAACATTGCAGTCATGAAACGGCAGCTGCGCCGGATGGGATTCAGCTATGACTGGGACCGCGAACTTGCCACTTGCGATCCCTCTTACTACCGCTGGGAACAGTGGCTCTTCCTGAAGATGTACGAGAAGGGCCTGGCCTATCAAAAGACCTCCTTCGTGAACTGGTGCGAGAAATGCCAGACCGTTCTGGCCAACGAGCAGGTAGAAGCGGGCCGCTGCTGGCGGTGCGGTGAGGAGGTTACCCAGAAAGAGATGCCGGGTTGGTTTTTCAAAATCACCCACTACACGGAGGAACTGCTGGAATACTGCGAAAAGCTTCCCGGCTGGCCCGAACGGGTCATCACCATGCAGAGGAACTGGATCGGCCGCTCCGTGGGAGCCACCATTCATTTCCCCTTTTGGGATCGGGAAGGGTTTATTCCGGTCTTTACGACCCGGCAGGACACGGTCTTCGGGGCGACCTTCATGACCCTGGCTCCGGAACATCCCCTCACCCTGGAGCTGTCCAAAGGAACGCCGCAGGAGAAAGAGGTCCGGGAATTTGTGGAGCGGATCAAGAAGCAGGACAAAATCAAGCGGACCTCTGATGATTACGAGAAAGAGGGGATGTTCATCGGGGCCTATTGCAGGAATCCGCTGACCGGCGGGAAGATGCCCATCTTTGCCGGGAACTTCGTCCTCCTGGAATACGGGACCGGCGCGGTCATGGCCGTTCCCACCCATGATCAGAGGGATTTCTACTTTGCCAAGAAATTTGGCCTTGATCTGATCGTGGTCGTTCAGCCTCCGGGGAAACCAACCCTGGATGCCCAAACCATGGCCGAGGCCTACACCGAAGACGGAGTTCTGGTCAACTCGGGGCGATTCAACGGGATGACCAGCGAGGAGGCGAGGGAAGCGATCGCCCAGTATCTGGAAGAGAAAGGATCGGGCAAGAAGGCCGTCCAATACCGCCTGAGGGACTGGGGGATTTCCCGGCAAAGGTACTGGGGCGCCCCGATCCCGGTCATTTTCTGCCCCCAGTGCGGAACCGTGCCCGTGCCGGAGAAAGACCTTCCGGTCATTCTCCCCCAGGATGTAAAACTCACCGGATTAGGAGATTCCCCGCTGGCCCACGCCCCCTCTTTCGTGAATGTGCCCTGCCCGCGGTGCGGCAGACCGGCCCGGCGCGAGACGGACACCATGGATACCTTCGTGGAGTCCTCCTGGTATTTCGAGCGCTTCTGCAGCCCCCGGGAAGACCGGGGAATGTTCGACCGGGAAGAAGTCAAGTACTGGATGCCCGTGGACCAGTACATCGGTGGGATCGAGCATGCCATTCTCCATCTGCTCTACTCCCGTTTTTACACGCGGGTGCTGCGGGATTTCCGGCTCTTGGATTTTCCCGAGCCCTTCACTAATCTTCTCACCCAGGGGATGGTGGTGAAAGAGACCCACCACTGTTCCAAGGACGGGTTTCTCTATCCCGAGGAGGTGTCGGAAAACCTGACCTGCCAAAAGTGCGGGTCTCCGGTTCAAGTGGGCCGGACCGAGAAGATGAGCAAGTCCAAAAAAAATGTGGTCGATCCTGACTTTCTGGTTCAGAAATACGGGGCCGACACCGTGCGCCTCTTCTGTCTCTTTGCTTCCCCGCCGGAGAAAGACCTGGAATGGAGCGAACAAGGGGTGGAGGGCTCCTTCCGCTTCCTCCACCGGGTCTGGCGCCTGGTGGAAGACTGGGCGGATGTCGTGAAAACGGCGAAGGCTCGGCAAAAAGAGGAGCTCCTCTCCGAAGAGCTGAGGGCCCTGCGGCGCAAGATCCATGTGACCATAAAAAGGGTAACCGAGGATATCGAGAACCGCTTCCACTTCAACACTGCCATCAGCGCGGTCATGGAACTGGTGAACTCCCTCTACCAGATGGAAGAGAAGAGAAAAACGCCGGGTCCACAGACCGCAGGGGTTATGCGGGAGGCGGTGGAAGCGGTGGTCGTCCTCCTCTCGCCCTTTGTCCCCCACATCTGCGAAGACCTCTGGGAATATCTGGGGCACGAACAAAGCGTGGCCAAGGAACCCTGGCCCCAGTTTGACGTAGAAGCCATCCGGGACGAGGAAGTCCTCATGGTCATCCAGGTAAATGGAAAGCTGCGCAGCCGGGTTACGGTGGGGGTTCACGCCTCGGAGGCCGAGATCAAAGAGGCGGTTTTGGCTAACGAGCGGGTCCAAGAAATTTTGCAGGGGCAGAAGGTGAGGAAGTTTGTCTGGGTGCCCAAGAAGCTCGTGAATTTGGTGGTCTGACCCAAAACAGCAGGGAGCCGGGGACCTATGGCTGGGGCCTCCCTTTCGCCGACCGCCCGCAGCTCTTTGCCCCATGCTAAAGGAGAGTGCCCATGAAAAGACGGGTAGGCATTCTTTGGGGAATTACGGCCATCATCATCGGAATTGGGATCGGGGGTTGCATTTACACCCCACAAACCAAAATCACCCCGCCGATCACCATTCCCTTTAAGGGTGAATACCGGTTTGACAAGTCCCTTCAGGACCGGCCGCCCCAAACGGTAGCGGTCTTGCCCTTCCTCAACCGGACGGAACACAAGCACGCCTTCGATATCGTCCGCAAATCCTTTCATGGCCATTTCAGCACGCTGAATTTTACCGCCGTCCCCCTGTACAAGATTGATTATGCGCTCAACCAGGCGGGGTTGGATACACCCGAGAAGGTGGCTGCGACTCCCGTTTCCAAGTTAAGGGAGATCGTTAAGGCGGATGCCCTCGTCCAGGGAGAGATCACCCATTACGACCGGATTTACATCGGAGTCTATTCGCAGGTTGCGGTGGGAGCGGAAGTTCGGATGGTAGAGACGAAGACCGATAAAGAGCTCTGGTGGGCCAAGGATGTTTCCCGGAAACACGCGGGGGGGATTTCCACCACTCCGGTGGGGATTATTCTTACCGCGGTGAGCACGGCCTTAAACATGCGGGAGATCGAACTCCTGCGTTCCTCCGACGATCTTTTCCGGGAGATGGTCCGAAGCATTCCACAGCCTACCCTTGCCCAGGCCCTGAGGCCTCCGGCCATTGCCATCCTGGCCCATGACGGCATGAGGCGAACCGACCGGTACGCGCTAAAGGCGGGAGATGTGCTCAAGGTGGCCCTGGAAGGGGACCCGCGAAAAAAGGCCTCCTTCCGGATCGGCAACTTCAAAACGGATATTCCCATGAAAGAGGAAGACCCGGGGATGTATTCGGGAACCTACAAAGTTCTTCCCGGCGATTTTGTGGAAGAGGCGCTGATAACCGGAGTGTTAGCGGATGACCAAAGAAATTCCACGGAATGGGTCGATGCCCTGGGACCGGTGACCATCGATACCATTCCTCCAGCCGTTCCCGGAGGGATCCGGGGCATTGGAAGGGATAAAAGGGTGGAGTTGGACTGGGCCAAAAGCCCGGACAAGGATATTGCCGCCTACAAGGTCTACCGCAGTCCTACCCCCTTGACTGGGTTTCAAGAGGTGGGAAAGACCGAACTGACTCTGTTTGCCGATGCGAACCTGACCAATCAGACGACCTACTACTATCGAGTTGCGGCCATAGACCTGGCGGGGAATGAAAGCAAACCATCCGATTCCATCCGGGCCACCCCAATTCCTCCCGGCCCCACCCCAGTGAGAGGAACGATCCAAGGAGAGGCCATTTGGTTTGCCGGGGCCAGTCCTTATATCCTGGAAGACAGGGTTTCCGTAGAGACGAGAGCAACTCTGACCATTGAGCCTGGAACTGTGATTCGCTCCAAAGGAGAGGGGCTCGTGGTTTCCGGAAAACTGCTGGCCCAAGGAGACCGGAGCGCCATGATCTCCTTTGAACCAGTCTCTCCGGGCGGAGAATGGAAAGGGATCCTTTTCCAAGGATCCCAGAGTGAAGAAAGCGCGGTGCGGTATGTGAAGATCTCCGGCGCTCAGGCCGGGATCACGTGTCTTTCCGCATCCCCCCTGATTCTGGGCAACGACCTGTCCAAAAACCGGGTGGGGCTCCGGATCCAGGAATCTTTTTCCAAACCTCGAGTCCAGGGGAACGTGATCTACGCCAATACAGCGGGGGTGGAAATCCTGGGAGGAGCGGCGCCGATTCTGGAAGAGAACGAGATTCAGGGAAACCAGAAGGATGGAGTCCTGGTCCGGGAATCCAATCCTTCTCTCCAAAAAAACCGAATTCTGAACAACGGGGAGGCGGGGGTGCGTCTCTTTTCTTCCTCCGCCCGGCTGACCCAGAACAACATTCACGACAATGGGAAGTTTGAGGTTTTTAACAATCGGGAAAGGGACCTTCCCGTGGAGGCTCCCGAAAACTGGTGGGGGACCAAAGAGGGGTCCAGTCTCGCCGGCAAGATTTATGGAAGGGTGGAGTACCAACGGGTGCTCGACGCGCCTTTTCCCCAGGGAAAGCCGATCGAACTTCCCCTCTTAAAGAGCCCCTTGAACGCCCCAATCCAGAAGGACTCCTTCCTGATCTTGGCCTACAGCCCTTATGTGGTGGAACGGGAAGTGATGATCGACGGAGGGGCGACGCTCTACATTCAGCCTGGGGTCACCCTGAAATTTAATCCGGGGGCATCGATGGTGGTGAAAAATGGGGGCATCGACGCCCGGGGAACTTCCGATGGGGCGATCACCTTTACCTCCAGTAGCTCCTCTCCTTCTCCAGGGGCCTATCCTGCGGCGATCCGCTTTGCTAAGGAGACCGGAGTGGCCAGTTTCTTCCGTTACTGCATCATCGAATTTGCCGAAACCGGGATGGAAGTGGCCTACGGGTCTCCAGAGATCGACCGCTGCTTGATCGCCCGGAGCGCCCAAGCTGGTATCAAGGTGACCCAAGAAGGTGCGCCGAAGATCTCCTACAGCACCTTCCTGCAGAATGCAGGAACGGGGGCTTTGGTGGCTCTGGGAGGCGCCCGCCCGAAGGTCCATCGGAGCAATTTTCGGGAAAACGATTTCGCCGTTCAGAGCCATTCTTCCATCTTCATGGATGTCCGGGAGAACTGGTGGGGGGCGAGCCCGCCCTCCGAATCGATTTTCCTGGGACAGATGAACTTGAAGCCCTGGCTGGAAAAGCCGGAGCCAGAGGCATTTGGGGGGAGGAAGCCGTGAAGGGATTCATTTGGGGTGGCCTCGTTTTTTTCTTCCTGGCGCTAGGGCCAGGACAGGCCTGTGCCCAACCTAGAGAAGTGATCGAGCAAGTCGGCAACGGGGTCATTAACTGGTCGCAAGGGATTATTTTAGCCAAAGGGAGCGGGTCCCCTCCCAAGGACTCGCGAAATATCGCCCAGGCGCGATTGATGACCGAACGAGCGGCCTTGACCGATGCTCGCCGCAATCTCCTGGAGGTACTCAAAGGGGTTCGGGTGGATTCTTCCACTCGGGTGGAAAATTTCGTGACCAAGGACGATCAGATTCGCCTCCAGGCGGAAGGTTTCATTCAGGGGTCGGTCGAGGTGAGGCGCTTTCGAAAATACCTTTCCGATGGAGCGATTGAAGTCACGGTGGCCATTGACCTCTCCGGGGATTTTATTTCCCTCATGCTCTCTGCCTCCGAGGAACTGAGGAAGAAAGCGACACCCCCTCCAGCCCCGCTGGTAGAAGCAAAGCCCGAAAAGAAAACTCTGCCACCCCCGTCCCCTCCTGCTGGGCCAGCGGTACAGCTGGCCCCGCCCCAGGAAAAGAAACCTGAGCTGCCTCCTTCTGCGCCGCCCATGGTTAAGGAAGTAAAGCCGATCCCTCCACCGCCGGTGCCTGCCCCTGAAAGGAAACCGGAGCCTCCTCCGCCTCCGGCTAAGGTGGGGGAAGCCCCTCTGCCAGACCCGGCGACCTTGCCCCCGTTCACGGGGGTGGTCATCGACACTCGGGGTCTAAAAATGAAACCCGCCCTAGCCATTCGCATTCTAAATGAAGGCGCGAAGGAATTATACCGAGGGGAATATGTTCCCCAGGATAAGGCCGCCCGGAACGGGTTGGCCCTCTTTGCCAGGGATTTGACCGCCGCTCAAACCAATCCGCGAGTGGGGAAAAATCCCCTAACTATCAAAGGGTCCAAGCTCGACCCGGCCGCTCCTTCGGATATCATCCTGGATCAAGGGGAAGCCCAAAAGATGGCTCCCTTTGCCCAAAAAGGGACTTTCCTGGAGGAATGCCGGGTGATGATCGTGCTGGACTGAGGAGGCCCCTTGAGAAGGCTGAGTCTGGGCATCTTCCTTGGCTTTCTCTGTCTGGCCGGATGTGGATACCAGCTCCGCGGGAGAGAGACCAACCTCCCTCCCGGCATTTATTCGGTGGCCGTCCCCATCTTTGCCAACCGGACCGATCAAACCGGAATTGAGACAGAGGTTACCCGGGCCCTGGTCGAAAAATTTATATCCACCAAGCGCCTCTCGGTAGGCCCTCGGAATTCGGCCGATTCCCTTTTAACCGGAACGGTTAAATCTTTCACCACCTTCCCGGTGGCCGTCGTTAGCTCGACCCAGTCAGCCACCGAATATCGGGCTACGGTGATCCTGGAGTACAGCTTTCAGGGGCAGAAAGACGGAAAGGTGCTCTTCCGGGAAGAAATAAGCGAGTGGCGAAATTATCCGGTGGTCTCCGATCTGAACGTCACCGAGCAGAATAAACTGGATGCCATCCGGAGTATCTCCGTTCTCCTGGCTGAAAGAATCCATGAACAAATTCTGGGCGGTTTCTGATGCGACCCAGAATCCCTGCCTCCTACGACCAAAGGACATGAAGGCATCCGAATTTTTCCGCGAAATCGGCAGAGGGAACCTGCTCCCCCTCTATTATTTCTGGGGTCCCGAGAAATGGCTGATCGATGATGCCCTGAAGAGGATCGAGGATCGGGCCCTTTCTCCCATCACCCGCGACTTCAACCGGGAAGCGTTCGACGCCGAAGAGGCCGAGACCGAGTCAATTCTGTCCAGCCTCCAGGCTTTTCCGGTGCGGTCTGCCTGGCGACTCGTGATCATCCGAAAGGCGGATGAAATCTGGAAAAGAACCCCTTCCCCCTTCGTCGATTACTTTCAGAACCCCAACCCTCAAACCTGCGCCGTTTTCATTGGGGCTCGGGCGGACCTTCGGGCTAAATTTTTCCAGTCCCTGGAGAGGAAGGGGGCCGTGGTCCCTTTTTACCCTCCCTTTGAGAGGGACCTGGTCCGCTGGGTCCATCTCCAAGCCGAACAGCTGGGTCACAACGTATCAGACGAGGCTGTGACCCTGCTGGTCGAAAGGGTGGGCCCAAGCCTGCGGGAGATTCTGGTGGAACTTCAGAAGCTGAGCCTGAGGAAAGAAAAAGGCCGGGGGATCACCGAGGAGGATGTTTTCGCGCTGACCGCAGACTGCCGGCCGGAGAGTCCTTTCGAATTTCCCCAGGCAGTGGGTCTCCTAAAGAGGGAGGAGGCCCTCCGCCTTCTCCACAAGAACCTCCAGCAGGGAGAGCCTCCGATCCTCCTTTTTTCGTTGCTGGTGCGCCAGCTTCGCCTGATTCAGAGGGCGCAGGAGATGCGGGGCAGGGGGCTGACCAAAAAAGAAGTCGAGGGGAAGTTGAGAATTCCACCCCGGAGTGCGGAAGAGTTCTGGGCCCAGGTGGAGATATTTCCCTCCCCCATCCGGGAAGGGCTTTGGCCGGCCACCTGGAGGACCGACCAGAAGATGAAATTAAGCCGGGGGGACAAGGGGCTCCTCTTGGAGGAATATGTTTTGAGGCTTTTGGGAGACCGGGCGGAGAGCCAGCAGCCGCTCAGGCCCCCTCTCCGCCGGGAAAAGGGGGAGGAATGAATTCAAGCCCCAGAGGGAAGGGAATTCACTTTTTTGGCCAGCATGGAGATTTTCCGGGCGGCGGTCTTTTTATGGATCACCTTTTTCCCGGCAGCTTTCTGAAAGGCGGGAATGGCGCTGGAAAGAGCCTTGCGGGCATTTTCTGGGTTCTTTTGATCGATGGCCTCCAGGACCTTTTTGGTAATGGTCTTCAGGGCGGATTTGACTGAGGAGTTGCGCTGTCTTCTTCTCTCGCTCTGGCGCGCCCTTTTCAGGGCGGAATCGTGAGTGGCCAAGGGACCTCCTTGAATAGGAATAAAGATATAATCTATTAAAAATTAGATATAAAAGAAAGTCAAGGTTTTTCCGGGTCCCTCCGGCTCTCCAAAGCGCCAATCTCCAGGGCCGAGCCCCATTTCCTTTTCAAGGTCCCAACGATCCAAGATCCGGGTGGCGAGGTTTACAGGTTAGAATTCGGGATCGGGTTTATTTAAGAAAATTTTGCGACCGGGGTATCGGCAAAACCAAAGGAATGGAGACCCAGCGAAGAATAACCGAGGCGGCAAGTGTTGTGGGTGGAGCCACGCTCCTTTCCCGGATTTTCGGCTTTCTCCGGGACATGATCGTGGCCCAACTCTTCGGGGCGGGCACCGCCACTGACGCCTTTTTTGTGGCCTTTCGCATTCCCAACCTTCTTCGCCGTTTGGTGGGAGAGGGTTCGCTGACCGTTTCTTTCGTCCCGGTCTATTCTTCCTACCTGACCCAGAAATCGAAGGAAGAGAGCGAGGAATTGGTGAGCGTTTGCTTCACGGTTCTGGCTTTTTTCCTGCTTCTGCTGACCGCCGTGGGAATTTTTTTTTCTCCCTGGGTGGTAAAGATCATCGCCTACGGTTTCTCCCAGGACCCGGAGAAGTTCCGGCTGACGGTTCTTCTTACCCGGGTGATGTTCCCCTACATTTTTTTCATTGGCCTGGTGGCCTGGGCCATGGGGGTTCTGAATGCGCGAAAGCATTTTGCTGGCCCAGCCCTGGCCCCCGTCCTGCTGAATCTTGCGATCATCGCTTGCGCTATTCTGCTCTCGGCCCATTTGGGCGAACCGGTTATGGCTCTGGCTGTGGGAGTTCTCCTGGGGGGAGTCGCCCAGCTACTTTTTCAAGTCCCTTTTCTCCGGCGGCAGGAAATCCGCCTGAAGCTGCGTTTCGACCTCTCCCACTCCGGGATGAGGAGGGTGGGGGCTCTGATGGCTCCCTCGATCCTGGGTTTGGCGGTCACCCAGCTGAATGTGATCGTCAACACCTTTTTGGCCTCCTATCTTCCCGAGGGAAGTGTTTCTTATCTCTATTACGCTGACCGCCTCCTGGAATTTCCCATGGGGGTCTTCGCCATCGCTATCGCCACGGCCGTACTACCGTCCCTATCAGAGCAAGCGGCCAAGGGGAAAATAGAGGAAGTGAAGGAGACTCTATCTTTTGCCCTCCGCCTGACCTTTTTCGTCATCCTTCCGGCGATGGTGGGATTGGTCGTCCTGCGAACCCCCATCCTTAACCTTCTGTTCCAAAGGGGAGCGTTTTCCGCCTTTTCCACCGAAATGACCGCCCAAGCGCTTCTCTATTATGCCCTGGGATTGGTCGCCTTTGCCGGGGTGCGCATCATCGCCCCTGTTTTTTATTCCCTGCAAGACACCCAGACTCCGGTCAAGGTGGCCTTTGTGAGCTTGCTCTCCAACGCAGCCTTGGGAGCGATCCTCATGTTCCCCTTGAAACACGGAGGACTTGCCCTGGCGACTTCTCTAGCCGCAGGAGTGAACTGTGCCCTCCTGGCCTACCTTCTGCGGAAAAAAATAGGCCCCATGGATATCCGTCGCATCCTTCATTCCTTTGCCAAGAATATGACCGCCTCCATCCTCATGGGGGTGACGGCCTATGCCATCGTCTATCCCGGCCCCTGGGAAACCTCGGGAATCACAGCAGAGAAAATGACCCTTCTTGGCGCGGCCGTAGGAGGGGGTGTTTTGGTCTATGGAACAGTTTCCTATTTCCTGGGCGGCGATGAAATGAGGGCGGCTATGAAACTGGCCAAGAAAAAGGCCGGGCGATTTTTATGATGCGAGGGCTGAAAAGGACCCGGCTCTCCGTTTCTTTTGTCCTCCGGGGGAACCCTTGCCATCTCCGGTGAAAGGGCCTCCTCTCCTTGCAGGAAATCTTCCTGAGTTACCCTCAACCCTTCCTACTGGTCGGCCTAAAACAAAACTTGAAAAATTGCGACAACATGTCAATAATAATAAAAGATTTGGATATTTTTGAAGGTTTTGTCATTTCTTGGGGCATGGGATGGGTGAATTTGACAAGATGGCACCGGCTGATGAAGAGAAAAATTCCTTTCCTTCAAGGGGATGGGAAACAAAAAAACCAAGAAATTCAAAATCTTGTTTTCCATGAAGAAGGAGGATTCGGGTATATCTGGCATCTTCTTTGCTATAAAAAGATTCCTTGAATGAGTATACCCGGATGGAAAAAGCATATTGATTCGGGGGAATCACTTCTGCTGCCCAAAGGTTCTTTAAATTGGGTAGGCCATTTCCATTTAGTGGCGTTCAGTATACTTCATAGAGGACTATGAATCCCCGCTTATGATTGCCGAATTCGAGATTCAGGGGCAGGATTTCAAGAGAGCAGGTGAGGCTTGTTTTGAAATCAAGAACCGGCTGAAGCGTTTGGGGCTTCCGCCGGGTATCATTCGCCGCGTAGCCACCGCGGCCTATGAAGCTGAAGTGAATGTCATTGTTTACGCGCACAAGGGGAGCATCCGGGTGAATCTTGATGATCAGTGCGTGGAGGTGACGGTCTGCGACGTGGGGCCAGGGATCCCGGATATTGAGCAGGCGATGCAAGTGGGCTATTCCACGGCCCCCCCTTACGTGAAACAGCTCGGCTATGGGAGCGGGATGGGGCTTCCGAACATCAAAAAAAATTCCGATTGGATGGAAATCCAATCGGAATTGAACCGGGGAACCACCCTGAGGTTCAAAGTCAATCTGAATGAAAGTCCCCAAAAGGATCCTTGAAGACCCCGGCCGGGCCGGGGGAGTTTTTCTCTCGCTGAAGGAAGACCACTGCGTGGGTTGTACCCATTGTCTCCGGGTATGCCCGACAGAAGCCATCCGCATCCGGGGGGGGAAAGCCCGGATGATGCCCCACCGCTGCATCGATTGCGGCGAATGCATTCGGGCTTGCCCCCGGAAAGCTTGGACGGTCGAGGCCAAGCCCTGGGAAAGGGTCCTAGAAAAGGGCAAAATCGTGGCCGTCCTGGACCCGGCGGTATTGGGGCAATTTGGAGATCGGGTTGTTCCTGGAATGATCCTGCGGACTTTCTCGGAAATCGGTTTTTCCAAAGTGGAGGATATAGGCCAAGGGCTAGCCGTTTATCGCCGAGCCGTAGCTGGTCATTTAGCCTCGGGGCGGGCGCCTTCTCCGGCCATTTCTTCGGACTGCCCCGCGGTGGTCCAACTGGTGCAAGTCAAGTTCCCGTCCCTCCTGGAAAATCTAGTTCCCGTGGTCCCCCCCTTTGAAATCATGGCCGACCTGCTCAGGAGGAATACCGAATGGAGGTCGACCGGTGGCCTGGGCTACGTCGTTCCCTGTCTGGCCAAGGCCCGGGCAGCGACCGAGGCTGGCAAACCGGAGCGGTCCTACCACCATGCCATTCCGTTCACGGAGGTTTATCCTATCCTGCGCGCTCAGTTGCACGGGAGAGAAGAAGAGCCTTTCCCGGAGGCGGGGGGGGGGCCTTCCGTTTCGGCCCTCGAGTGGGCCTATCCCGGTGGACAGAGTCGGGCTATGGGCCTGGAGGCTTCCCTCATCGTGGATGGAGTGAGCCAGGTGGCCGAGGTCCTGGAACTTGCGGAGAATGGGCTGCTGGAGGAAGTGCCTTTCATCGAAGCCTGGAGCTGCCGGGGAGGGTGCCTGGGAGGTCCGCTCAATGTGCGCAACCCATTCTGGGCCCGGTTTCAGCTTTTCTCCTGGATTCGAAAGGACGACGCCCGGAGTCCGGAAACCCTTGGTCGGGGGGAAGATGTGAACGCTTATATCATGGATCAACCCTTTCCTCCAAGGGCCGGGATGCGGTTGGATGAAGACCTTCAAGTGGCCATGGAAAAACTTCGCCGCATCGACAAAGTTGTCAAGCAGTTTCCCGGGATCGACTGCGGTTCCTGCGGGTCCCCCAGTTGCCTTGCCCTGGCGGAAGACGTGGTCCAGGGATATGCCCGGGAGACGGACTGCATTTGCATTCTGAAAAAGGGGAAAACCGTTGAAGCTGGACCGGGAAAAGAGGCTTCAAAGGGAAGGCCGCCAAAGTCAAGAGGGAAACGGAGGTGAAAGGGTTCTCCCATTCCGACCATGAAACTGAAAGAACTGGCAGAGAGACTGAACCTGGAACTGACCACGCCCAATGCCCCGATGGAAGCCGAAGTGAAGACCGGATACTCCTCCGATCTCCTGAGTGATGTCCTGGCCAACTCCATCGAGGGGGATTTATGGGTAACCCGGCAGACTCACCTGAACATCGTGGCCATTGCGGTCATGCGGGACCTCTCGGGAATCCTGCTGGTCAACGGGTCCCAGCCGGACCCGGATACCCTGGAGAAAGCCGCAGAGAAGATGATTCCCATCTTCCGGACCGCCCTTCCCACGTTCGAAATCGTGGGGCGTCTGTACCAACTCGGGATCTCCGGACAGCGCTGAAACATGCTCGAGCTTTCCATGCACATTCTGGATATTGCTCAGAATTCCCTGCGGGCGCAGGCCAAGGGAGTGGAGATTCGGGTCCAGGAAGACCTGGGGAAGGACCTCTTGCGGATCGAGGTGCTGGACGACGGCCGGGGCATGTCCCCGGAAACCGTCAAGAAGGTGACCGACCCCTTCTACACGACTCGCCCCTCCCGGGTGGCCGGTTTGGGGGTGCCCTTTTTGAAGGAGGCCGCGGAACAATGCGGCGGAGGCCTTGAAGTCCATTCTCGGGAAGGCAAGGGGACGCGGATCGTCGCCACCTTCCAGCTGGATCACTTCGATCGGGCCCCTCTGGGCGACATGGGAGAGACCTTGGCCATCCTGATCACTGGAAATCCGGGAGTGGAATTTCTCTACGAGCATCGGGTGAACGGTCGGACTTACCGGCTGGACACCCGGGAGATGCGGGAGATCCTGGGGCCAGTGGGATTGGGGGACCCTTCGGTCTTCGCCTTCATCCGTCAGGATGTTCAGCAAGGCCTGAAAGCGATCGGGGCCGCGACTTTTCCCCAAACCATGAACCTTCTGGGGGGACGGGAAAACCCATGACGGTGATATCCACGATCAAAGAAAAATGCCGCCGCTGCTACACCTGCGTTCGAAAATGCCCGGCCAAGGCCATCAAAGTGGAAGACGGCCAGGCCAAGGTTGTGGCCGAGAGGTGCATCGCCTGCGGGTCCTGCATCAAGGTTTGCCGGCAGGAAGCCAAGGCAATCCGTGACTCCACCGGCACGGTGAAGGACCTTTTTTGGAATTCTCCCGAGATCATCGCCTGTCTGGCCCCTTCCTTCCCCGCAGCCTTCCCCCAGGCCTCGCCGGGCCAAATCATTACTGCGGTCCGAAACCTGGGTTTTACCGGGGTCATGGAGGTAGCCTTCGGGGCGGACCTGGTGGCCAAAGCCCATGCCCGCTGGACGAAACGTTTCGCCGACAAGCCCTACATCTCCTCTCCCTGTCCGGCCTTGATTCTCTACATCAAGAAATATTTCCCCCCTTTGGTAGACCATCTGGTCCCGATCGTCTCTCCCATGGTGGCTATGGGAAGGGTGATCAAGCGGAATATTCGGCCGGAGGCCAAAGTGGTCTTCATCGGCCCCTGCATCGCCAAAAAGGAAGAGATCGAAGACCCAGAGGTGGCCGGCGATGTAGACGCCGTGCTGACCTTTGTGGAATTGGACCGGATGTTTCAGGAAGCAGGCTTGATCCCGGAGAAGCTGGCGGAGAGTCCCATCGACGGTCCCCTGCCCCGGATGGGACGCATCTTCCCCGTGCCCGGGGGATTGCTGCGCAGCGCCTCCATGAAGGAGGACGTCTGCCAGAACCGGATTCTGGTCACCGAAGGAAAAGAGGCCTGCACCCAAATCCTGAATGAAATCCTGGAGGGGTCCGTGGAAGCGAAATTCCTGGACCTTCTCTTCTGCGAAGGGTGCATCAACGGGCCGGGCTTCCCCAATGAGCTTTCGGTTTTTTCCCGCAAAGAACTGGTGGCCAACTATGTTCAATCCCGCCTCCGGGCGGAGAGGGAAGACCGCCACAGGGCCGACATGCGCAAGCACTCCCGTATTTCCCTGGGGCGCTCCTTCAGCGCCGAGGACCGGAGGTTGACGACCCCCAGTCCGGACATCATCCGGGAAATCCTGCGGCGGACCAATAAAGTTCACCCGGAGGATGAACTGAACTGCGGGGCCTGCGGGTACGCCTCCTGCCAGGAAAAAGCCAGCGCCGTTTACTGGGGACTGGCGGAAAACGAAATGTGCCTTCCCTACCTCATCGATCAGCTGGAGGAAAACCTGTCCCGCCTGGCCCAGTCCCATAAGGACCTTCGGGAAACCCAGCAGCAGCTGATCCAGTCGGAGAAGATGGCTTCGGTGGGTCAACTGGCCGCGGGCGTGGCCCATGAGATCAATAACCCCCTGGGAACGATTCTCCTCTATTCCCACATGATCCTGGAGAAACTGGAGCAGAAGGACAGCCGGCGGGAGGAGCTGGACACCATCGCCAAGGAGGCGACCCGCTGCCGGGACATTGTCCGCGGCCTCCTGGATTTCGCCCGCCAGAGGAAGCTCCAGGTGGAGAATGTGGATGTAAATAAAATCCTGGAAGAGGGGCTCTCCCTGGTGGCGGCCCAGCCCGCTTTTCAGAAGGTGGAGATCGCCAAGACCCTGGACCCTTCCCTGCCGGCCACCGAAGGAGACCCGGTGCAGCTGAAGGAGGTATTCCTGAACATCCTCTCCAATGCGGGCGAGGCCATGCCCGAGGGCGGGAGGGTGACGGTCGTCTCGCGATTCCGGGAAGCCGGGTCTCACCCGATCGAGATCATGATCCGGGACACGGGCCAGGGGATTCCGCAGGAGAATCTGAATAAGCTTTTTATGCCTTTCTTCACCACCAAGAGAATCGGCCAAGGGACCGGCCTGGGCCTGGCCATTGCCTACGGAATCGTGAAGATGCACCGGGGAGCCATCGAAGTGCAGAGCAAAGTGGGGGAAGGGACTACGTTCTGGGTTAAGCTTCCGGCGGAATCTTCCCTAAGAAGTCAGGAATCGGTCGGTTGAAGAACCGGGTTTTTTCCGGCTGCCGGGAAGGAGGACGAGGTTCGTATGAAAGGGAGCCCGAAGGTCTTGATCGTGGATGATGACCCTGATTTCATCGAAATCGGAAAGCTCTCCCTGGAAGGGAAGGGATATCAGGTTCTTTCTGCATCCACCGGAAGAGAAGGATGGGAGATGGTGGAGAAGGAAATCCCCGACCTGGTCATCCTGGACCTGATGATGGAGGACTTAGATGCCGGGATGACCCTCAGCAGCCGGATTAAAAGTCACCCCCGGTATGCGAGCATCCCCATTTTGATGCTCACCTCCATCTCCCGCGAGACGGGGATGGACTTCACTCCTCGCACCGAGGAAGACCTTCGGAAGTTGAAGGTGGATGATTTTCATTCCAAGCCCATCAAGGTCAAGGTCCTTCAGGAAAAAGTAGAGAAATTGCTGAGCCGCGGATCACCATCTGGGAGCCGATGAAAGGAGCGGGTGGATGAAGGGCGCCAGAATCCTCATTGTCGATGATGAACCGCCCATCCGGGCCGCTTGCGCCAAGATCCTATCGGAGCAGGGGGCCTTGGTTGAAACGGCGGAAGACGGCCTGGCCGGCCTGGAGAAGGCCAGGACCCAGGAGTTCGATCTGGCGCTGATCGATCTGAAGATGCCCCAGATGGACGGGATGCAGCTGCTGGAACACCTGAACCAACTCGACCCCGACCTGGTCAAGATCGTGATTACCGGCTTTGCCACCCTGGATACGGCCATTGAGGCGGTGCAGAAAGGGGCCTATGATTATCTCCCCAAGCCCTTCACCCCGGGAGAGATGAGAACGCGAGTGCGACGGGGGGTGGAAAAACGGACCCTCCTGCGGGAAGCCAAGAGGCTACGGGAGGAGCGGGAAAGAAACCTTCTGGAGCTGACCAATGAGAAAAGCCGGACCCAAACCATCATCCAGTGCATGGGAGATGGCCTTCTGGTCACTAACCGCGACCAGCAGGTGGTTCTGTGCAACCCCGCCGCCCGGCGTCTCCTAAAGATCAAGCGTCCCCTGCAGGGAGGCGAGCCGCTGAGTAACGTCGCCGGCTCTGCGGAGTTCCTCGACCTGGTGGAGGGCACAATGGGTCTCAAAGAAGGCCAGGAGATGAGCTCCCGGGAGGTCGCGCCCGCCTCTCCTTCCGGTCCGGTGCTCATGGCCAACTGCGCTCCGGTGAAGGATGAAAAAGGGCAGATCATCGGAGTCGTAACTGTCCTGCGGGATATTACCGAGCTGAAGGCTTTGGATAAAGCCAAATCCACTTTTGTCTCCCTGGTGGCCCACGAACTGCAGGCGCCCCTGGCGGCGATCGAAGGGTATCTGGACATTATCCTGGACGGCGGAGGGGGGAAGGATCCCGAAAAGACCCGCAAGATTTTGGACCGATGTCGGGAACGCACCAGCGGACTCCTCGCCCTGATCCAGGACCTCTTGGCCATTTCCCGCATGCAGAGCGGGCGAATCGTTCGGGAAAAGGAAAAACTGCGGTTGACGGATGTTCTGAAAGAGGTCGTGGAGTTGATGAAGGGGGAGGCGCTGGAGCGAGGGGTGAAGATCGCGGCGGAACTGCCCGAAGAATTACCCCCCATCTCCGCCAACCGGGAGGACCTGACCCGGGTCTTCACCAACCTAATGGACAATGCCATCAAATACAATCCTGCGGGCGGACGAGTCTTCCTCCGGGCGAAGGCCCTGGATGCCTTCCTTCAGGTCGAGGTCCAGGATACGGGGATCGGGATTCCTGCTGAGGAAAAGGAGAAAATCTTCGACGAGTTTTACCGGGTGAAGAACAAGGACACCAAGGGAATTGGGGGAACGGGGTTGGGACTTTCGATTGCCAAAAAGATCCTGGAAGCGCACAACGGACATCTTGAGGTGGAGAGCCAATTGCATGAGGGAAGCACCTTTCGGGTGCTTTTGCCCCTGTGATGGGGTATAATCAAAAAAATGTTGCTGGTTGCTCGTTCCTGGTTGCTTATTGGAGATAAACCTCCCTTTGAGGAACCACCAAGCCGAAACGAGCAGCCAGAACCAGCAACGAGCAACCAACAATGATTTTTATCGCCCTGCGAGGGAGGCGTTGGCTGACCTCAGGGGGATCGGGAGTAGGATGCTAGGGAGAAAGCCCAGTCCCCCCCGGGGGCCTGGGCTTTTTTTTGGGGGAAAGAATCGGAATGGAAAGAAGATTGGGAGTGGTTGGAATCGTGATTGAAGACCGGAAGAAATCGGCCCCTCAGGTCAATCAGGTCCTCAGCGAGCACGGCGAAATCATCGCTGGAAGAATGGGATTACCCTACGGCCGACGAAACGTATCGGTTATTGCCCTGATCGTCGACGGCACGACAGATGAACTTGGGTCTTTGGCCGGAAAACTGGGCATGCTGAATGGGGTTCAAGTCTGTTCTTCTTTATTCCGCCGATGATCCGCAATTCGCGAAATGCTCTTAAAAGGTAGAAAGAGATGGCTGAAAAGGCAAAAATCATAGATGAGGAACGGATTCAAAGGAACCTTGAAGCGACAAAGGGGAAGTCCCGCGAAGAGGTCTTGGAAATATTGGCCAAGGCCGAGGAAGCCAAGGGACTGGAGCAGGCAGAGGCTGCGGCCTTGCTCCAAATGGAAGACCCCGCCCTCCTGCAAGAGATTTTTGAAACCGCCCGCAGAGTCAAACTGAAGATTTACGGCAAACGGCTGGTCCTCTTCGCCCCCCTATATTTGAGCAATCATTGCGTGAACAACTGCTCCTACTGCGGATTCCGCCGGGACAACCGGCTGATTCCCCGAAAGCGGTTAACCCGGGCGGAGATTCGGGCCCAGGTATCAGAATTGGAGAAGCTGGGGCACAAGCGACTCCTTCTGGAATGCGGGGAATCCTCCCTTTCGGACATGGACTATGTGGAAGAAGCCATCGCCACGATCTACGCCACAAAAACCGAAAAAGGCGAGGTCCGAAGGGTAAATGCGAATATTGCCGCCACCACGGTGGAAAACTATCGCCGCCTGAAGGCGGCTAAGATCGGAACCTATCAGCTTTTCCAGGAAACCTACCACCGGGCCACTTACCTGGAAATACACGATGGCCCCAAACGGGATTATGAGCGGCAAATCCTGGCCCTCGATCGAGCCCAGGAAGCGGGAATCGACGACGTGGGGCTGGGCGTCCTTTTCGGCCTCCATGACTACAAGTTCGAAATCCTGGCGATTCTTTCCCATGCCCGGCATTTGGAAGAGAGATTTGGCGTGGGACCGCACACCATTTCTGTGCCCCGCTTCCGCGCAGCCCGGGGGGTAAGTTTTCTCCCCCCTCATCCGGTCACGGACCAGGATTTCAAGAGACTGGTGGCTGTCCTTCGACTCTGCCTGCCCTACACAGGGATAATTATTTCCACGCGGGAAAGCATGGCGATGAGGAGCGAGGCTTTCTCCCTGGGTATTTCCCAGACGAGCGCGGGCTCGCGAACCTCCCCCGGCGGGTACGGAGCCAAAGGGGAAGGGAACGAAGAGGCGGGACCCGGCGCGCAGTTTGAGACCGCCGATCATCGGCTTCCGGACGAAGTGATACGCTCCATCTGCGAGGAGGGATACCTGCCCAGTTTTTGCACCGCCTGCTACCGGGTGGGGAGGACCGGAAAGGACTTCATGGCCGTGGCCAAGCCCGGGGATATCCAACATTTGTGCGGGCCCAATGCGATTCTCACCTTTAAAGAATACCTGCTGGACTATGCCCCCGAGGAAACCCGGGAAGTGGGCGAGATAGCTCTGAAGCAGCATCTGGAGGACATTTCCAATCAGAGCTTGAAAGAGAAAACCCGGGAACGACTGGAAGAGATGGAGAACGGAAAGAGGGACCTATACTTTTGAGTTCACCAATAGCAGAGGGCGGAGCGATATTTTAAGGAACGCTTGGCGCCGTGCTCTGTGGGTTTTACCAAGGCGACATGATTCGACCCGGATTCCTGGAGACCCTTGAAGCCGGAGAAAAGGGAAAAGTCCTTTCTTCGGGAGAAATGGAGTTGCTTCTTTCGGCGGACCCCGAAGAAAGAGAGGCCCTTTTCCAGGCGGCGGACCGGGTTCGTCGACGTTTCGTGGGCGAAGAAATACACCTGCGGGGAATTGTAGAATTCTCCAACATATGCGTTCAAAACTGTCTGTACTGTGGACTGAGGAAGGATAACCGAGACCTCCGCCGTTACCGGATGACCCTTGGGGAGGTCCAGGAATCGGCCAAGGCAATCCAAGGCATGGGGATCAAGACCCTGGTTCTCCAATCCGGGGAAGACCCATGGTACACGCGGGACCGCCTCTCTGAACTGATCAGGAGAATCAAAGAAGAAACCGGGCTGACCCTCACCTTATCCGTGGGGGAACGCCCTCGAGAGGACTACCAGGCCTGGAAGGACGCCGGGGCCGATCGTTATCTTTTGAAGCAGGAGACGAGTGCGGAGCAGCTCTTTGCTTATCTTCGGCCGGGGCGCACCCTGACGGAGAGGTTGGAGTCGCTGAGGTTTTTGAGAGAGCTGGGTTATGAGGTCGGCTCGGGGAACATGGTCGGACTGCCCGGACAGAGCCATAACGATTTGGTCCGGGACATTCAGCTCTTCCGGGAGTTCGATTTTGATATGATCGGAATCGGGCCCTTCATTCCCCATCCCCAGACTCCCCTGGGGAATTCGGCCACCCCGGATTTGAACCTGACCCTGAAGGTTCTGGCTTTGACCCGCATCGTCACCCGTGATCCCCATCTGCCCGCCACAACCGCCTCCGCGGTTCTGGAACCTGAGGGAAGAAAAAGGGCTCTTTTGGCCGGTGCCAACGTGATCATGCCGAACCTCACTCCCTGGCAATACCGCGGATACTACCAGGTCTATCCAGGAAAAGAAAAACCGGATGGAGGATTGGATTCAACTCTAAGAACCATATCCTCTTTGGGTCGGACCATCAGCCAGGGACCCGGGTATCGCCGCTCCCTTCCGGGGAAGCGGAGCAGTTGAACCCGTTCTAAAGGACCCACCGAACCACTGCCCCTTTTTCTCCCAAGGGAAATAGGAACAGGAACGGGAGAACGGCTTATCTCTAATTTTTTTGCGTGAAGGGGATACATGTCATTCTGCTGACTTAAAGGGAAGAAATTCATAGGTCCCTTGACTTTTTCTAGAAATTAAATATCATAATATTTAGGACACTCAGGAAAAGTTTTCGGAAGAGGGGAAACGGCTGGACGGGAAAAGGTCAAGAAGATGGACAAGTTCGACATCCTGGAGGAGAAAATCAATCAATTGGTGGATGCCTACTCCGCTTTGCGCCGCGAAAAAGATTCTTTGGGAGCGAGGCTCATTGAGAAGGAATCGGAAATTCACAAACTCAATGAAAGGATCAACCAGTTTTCCCGGGAGCGGGACATGGCCCGGGAAAAAGTGGAAGGTCTCCTACACCGAGTGGAACGCCTGATTGCTTCCCCTGCGGGTATGGGAAAAGGATGAAAAACCTCGTCCGGGTAGAGATTTTGGGCCGGGAATACACGATCAAGAGCGATGAGGGAGAGGAACGGGTTAAGAAAATTGCCCAGTATGTGAATGCCAAGTTGAAGAAGATATCGGAGAGCGCTCAAACCCTGTCTACTCACAACGCAGCCATCCTGGCGGCCTTAGACATTGCCAACGATTATTTTGAAGTTCTGGAGGGACGCACCTCCCTGAGCCAGAAGGTGGAGAAGATGGAGAAGCAAACGGGGAGGCTCATCGAAATAATCGATTCGAAGATCCATTAACCGCGCCGAAGGAACGATCCCCTGCGGTGTTGGTGATGATGCTACGATTCTTTGAGCCAACAGCGAAAATACGGGAGCTGTCCCTTATTGTGGCTGGCAGGGCCTGATCCTTCGGGAGTACAGGAAAGCCAAAGACAATAATATGGCACCCACCTAGACATCCTAGGTTCAAGAAGATGGCATCACACGGCATTCGCGGGGGTTCCCATCGGAGGAGGGGTTTCGGTCTCCATCGGGGTGGAGATTGCTTCACATTGCCAGTTGAATGGGAGAAAGAAGAGGGGAGTCAAGGAATGAAATTCGGCCCAGGCCGTTGTGGTAAGGACCCAGAGGAAGACCCGATCCTGTTTTGTGGGCGAAAGAAACGCTCTGGATTTTTCTCCAATTGGGGGGCATGATCTGGGGAAACCTTCGGTCCCCTCCGAGATCATGCGAGATATTCCTCGGTTTCTCATTTCTTCCTTCGATTTTCTTTCCCTATCTATTGAACTTTCTTTCCGTGTAGGTCCAGTCGAGGGACCTCGGAAGATTTTCCTGATCAAGAAAAGGGTTTAGAACCGTGAACGAATATTTCTATTGGATCATCGGATTGGGTTTGGTCCTTCTGGCGGCTGGCCTTTTGATCGGTTTCTTCCTCCACCAAAAGCTTGCCGCAGCAAGGATTCGTCTGGCCGAGCAGAACACCCGCGAAGTGGTGGAAGAAGCGAAGAAGAAGGCCGAGGCCATGAGGAGGGAAGCGGAAATTCAAGCCAAGGACTTCCTTTTCCAGGCCAAGACGGAATTTGAGGCTGAAGTCAAGGACCGCCGCCAGGAAATCGGGAACCTGGAGAAGCGATTCCTGCAGAAAGAGGAGAACCTGGAGAAGAGGATCGACCTCTTTGAACAGAAGGAAGCCAATCTTTCCAAGCGCGAGAAATCCATCCTCCAGCAGGAAAAGTCCGTTGGCGATATGGAAAAGAAATATCAGTCCCTCCTGGGCGAGCAGCGGCAACTGCTCGAGCGGATTGCGGGGATCTCCAGCGATGAAGCCAAGGACCGCCTCATGAAGATGGTGGAAAGCGAGATGCGCCACGAGTCTGCCAAGCTCATCAAACGGATCGAGGAGGAGACCCAGGGTCAGGCGGAGAAAAAAGCGCGGGAGATCATCGGAAATGCCATCCAGCGCTACGCGGCCGATTATGTGGCGGAAGAGACCGTTTCGGTGGTGAACCTTCCCAACGAAGAAATGAAGGGAAGAATCATCGGGAGAGAGGGACGGAATATCCGGGCCCTGGAGGCGGCCTGCGGAGTGGACCTGATCGTGGACGATACCCCCGAGGCGGTGATTATCTCCGGCTTCAACCCCGTCCGGCGGGAGATCGCCCGCATCACCCTGGAACGATTGATTACCGATGGCCGGATCCATCCTGGAAGAATCGAAGAAATTGTGGCCAAAGCCGGGGAGGAGGTCGAGAAGGCCATCCGGGAAGGAGGGGAGCGGGCCACCTTCGACGTGGGAGTTCATGGGATCAATCCGGAACTGATCAAGATGATCGGAAAGCTGAAATACCGGACCAGCTTCGCCCAAAATGTGTACCAGCATTCCCTGGAGGTGGCCTTTCTGGCGGGGGCTATGGCCTCGGAACTGGGGGTCAATGTGAAACAGGCCAAGCGGGCTGGCCTCCTCCATGATATTGGAAAAGCGGTGGATCACGAAGTGGAAGGGTCCCACGCTCTGATCGGGGCCGACCTAGCTCGAAAATTCGGAGAAGGACAAAAGATTGTGCATGCCATCGCCGCCCATCATGACGATGAAAAACCTGCCGGCCTGCTGGATATTTTAATCCAAGCAGCCGACGCCTTGTCCGCCGCCCGGCCCGGCGCCCGATGGGAAATGCTGGAGACTTATGTCAAACGTCTTGAGGATTTGGAAAGAATTGCGTTATCATTTCCAGGGGTTGGTAAAACATACGCAATCCAGGCCGGGCGAGAAATCCGGGTGATCGTGGAAAATGATGAGATTTCAGACGCCGACTCGGTTATGCTGAGCCGGGATATTGCCCGAAAGATCGAAAATGAACTGAGCTATCCTGGGCAAATCAAAGTGACAGTCATCCGTGAGACTCGGGCCATCGAATATGCTAAGTAATTGAAATTAAATAAAAATAATTTAGGCGAAGAAAATTTTTGGGAATGCTCTTTTTTGTTGACAAAAGGGATTGAGGAGTTTAGATTATTACTTAAGTAAGGGGACGGAAAAGTTCCGCAAGAATTTTTTTCTGCTCAATAATTTTCCCTTGACAACCGATTAATAGCCTGCAATAATTAAAATCTTCGACCTTAAACCTTGTTCTTTGAAAACTAAATAGCAAAGTCAATGCCGTTGGGTCCGCTCTTTTGTTTTACCTCCAGGGCCTTCGGGACCTGGATGAACAATTTAACTGGAGAGTTTGATCCTGGCTCAGAACGAACGCTAGCGGCGTGCCTAACACATGCAAGTCGCACGAGAAATCCCGGGCAACTGGGAGAGTAAAGTGGCGCACGGGTGAGTAGCGCGTGGGTAATCTACCCTGAAGTTGGGAATAACACCTCGAAAGGGGTGCTAATACCGAATAATGTCCCCGGGATTCTGATCTTGGGGATCAAAGATGGCTGAGGCTTGCAAGCTATCGCTTTAGGATGAGCCCGCGTACCATTAGCTAGTTGGTGGGGTAATGGCCCACCAAGGCCATGATGGTTAGCTGGTCTGAGAGGATGGCCAGCCACACTGGAACTGAGATACGGTCCAGACTCCTACGGGAGGCAGCAGTGAGGAATCTTGCGCAATGGGGG
>DASPRR010000165.1:0-3025 GCA_035624375.1 Thermodesulfobacteriota bacterium
TCTTCTTCGTGCACAACCGAGTGCAATCGATTGCCTCCATGGAAAGATTCCTGAGGAGATTGGTTCCCGAAGCCCGCTTAGCCATCGCCCACGGACAGATGGCCGAGCGGGACCTGGAGCGGGTGATGCTGGCTTTTGTCAAAAAAGAGGTGGACCTGCTGCTGACCACCACGATCATTGAGTCCGGACTGGACTTTCCCGCGGCTAATACGATTATCATCAACCGGGCGGATAAGCTGGGGCTGGCCCAGATGTACCAGCTCCGGGGCCGGGTGGGACGGGCCAAGGAGAGGGCCTACGCATATCTTCTGGTACCCGGCCTTGCCGCGATGGGGTCCGATGCCCGCAAGAGACTGGAAGCTTTGCAGGAGGTTACGGAATTGGGTTCCGGTCTGAAGTTGGCCATGCATGACCTGGAGATCCGGGGTGCCGGGGCGCTTCTGGGAGATGCCCAATCCGGGCACATCGCCGCGGTGGGATATGACATGTACCTGCAAATTTTGGAGCAGGCGATCCAGGAACTGAAAGGAGAAGAGGTGGTGGAGGAGGTGGAGCCGGAGATCGATCTGCCCATCCCCGCCCTGATCCCCGCGGATTATGTGGAAGACATCAACCAGCGGCTCGTCTTTTACCGGCGTTTTTCCTCGGGCCGGTCTCAGGAGGCGGTGGAAGAGATCGTGGAGGAGCTGCGAGACCGGTATGGGACCATTCCCCCCGTTTTAGAAAACCTGGTTGAGGTTATGAACCTGAGGTTGTTGATGAAGAAGGCGGGGGTGAAGCGTGTTTCTACGGAGCGGGAAAGGGTGGTTCTTACCTTCGACCTTCATTCGCCGGTGGAGCCGCAACGGCTGGTGGAAGTTGTGGCCCGGGAAGGTGAAAAGATGGAGTTTACGCCGGATCAACGTTTAAAGGTTCGGCCCGCGCAAAAGGGCGGGAGGGGAATGCTGACAGAAACGAGAAAAATATTGATGGAGATTCTAGAAAATGGTAGCATTTAAAATTCAATCCGGTTTCGCTGGATGAAAATTCCCGCATGGGTTTTGTAATTTGATATGGCCTTTCGGTTCCGGCTCCTCCGGATTCAGCTCGTCCCTTGTCTCCTAGCGGTATCATTCCTCCTTTTCCCCGGGGGCACCCGGGGCGAGATCCTGGAGCGAATCGTAGCCGTGGTAAATAATGATGTGATCACCCTCTCGGAATGGGAGGAAGCGAGCAAACCGCTGATCGAGCAGGTGCAGCAGTCGAGCCTCCCCGAGGAGAGAGAGGAGAAAGAAAAAAAAGCCAGGCGGGCGGTCCTGGACCAGTTGATCGAGAATAAGCTTCTGGAGCAGGAGATCAAGAAAAGAAAAGTTGAGGTTTCAGAGCGGGATATTGATGCGGCGATTGAACAAATTAAGCAGCAAAATCGGGTCAACGAGGATGAACTGAAGGCGATTCTGGCCAAAGAGGGAATCAGCTTATCCACCTACCGGCGGCGGCTCCACGATGAAATTGGAAAAATGCGCCTGATCAGCCGGGAGATTAAATCAAAGATCCTCATCAAGGAAGAAGACCTGAGAAAGAATTATCAGGATAACCTGGCAAGATTCACGGACCCGGCGGAAGTAAAGGTACAGCAAATTTTCTTCGTTGTTCCGCAGTGGGCCTCGGAGGAACAAGCCGCGGCCATCCGCAAGGAAGCTCTATCCATTCTCGAAAGGGCTCGCCGCGGGGAAGATTTTGCGGAACTGGCCGGAAAATATTCGCAGGCGCCGGAAGCCCGTGAGGGCGGAGTCCTGGGTTTTTTCAAACATAAGGAGTTGAGACCGGAGCTGGAGGAAGTGGCCTTTAGACTACAGCCCGGCGAAGTGAGCGGGCTCATCAAGAGTCCGGAAGGGCTTCATATCCTGCGGGTTCTGGAACGGAAGGGGGGGGAGCCGAAACCGTTCGCCGAAGTCCAGAACCAGATCCGGGATCAAATGATGCAGGAGGAAACCGAGAGGCAATTCCAAGAGTGGATTAAAGCCTTGAAAGCGAAAGCCTACATTGAAATAAGACTTTAAAAAAAACAGTGTCAGGATGAGTGTCCGTGTCAGCAACGAGAAAATACTGACCCTGGATACCGACGCTATTTTCCCCACTGATGAATTCTGCCAAGAAAGATCCCAAACCTAAGATTGCTGTCACCATGGGAGATCCCCGGGGGATTGGGCCCGAAATTGTCGCCAAGGCCTTTGCCAGAGCGGCTCCGCATGATTTTTGTGTCCCTCTGGTTCTCGGAGATGTGGCGGTTCTCTCCCGGACCGTCCAAAGATTGAACTTGGGGCTGAGGGTAGCAGAGGTGGAGGAAGAAGGACTTCAGGACATTCCGGCCGGAGTGCTGCCGGTCCTTCCGGTGTCAACCTTATCTTCGGAGAAAGAACCGGGAGAAATTCCCCCGGGGGAAAGTTCTCGCGCTTCCTTCGCGTATGTCGAGCGGGCGGGGAGAATGGCCGTGGAAGGAAAGGTGGAGGCCATGGTGACGGCGCCCGTAAGCAAGGAGGCCATTCATAGGGCCGGGATTGCCTTTCGGGGCCACACCGAGTACCTGGCGGAAATTTCGGGTACGCGGGATTTCGCGATGATGCTCGCCGGAGACCGGTTGAAAGTGACCCTGGTAACGACGCATGTCCCCCTGGAGACTGTTGCCAAACTTCTTACGGAGGAGAAAATTTTTTCGGTTATCGAGATCACGGCCAGAGGATTGCAGGAATACTTTGAGCTACGGTCGCCGCGCATGGCCGTGGCGGCCTTGAATCCGCATGCCGGGGAGGGGGGACTTTTCGGGAATGAAGAAGGGATCATTTCCCGGGCTGTCCAACGGGCCCGGGACCGGCGGCTCGCTGTTTCCGGCCCCTTGCCGGCGGACTCGCTGTTCCATCGCGTCCAGATGGGGGAATTCGATGCGGTGGTCTGCATGTACCACGACCAGGGGCTGATTCCTTTGAAACTCCTCCATTTCGACACCGCGGTGAACGTAACTCTCGGCCTTCCCTTTGTCCGCACC
>DASPRR010000408.1:0-5414 GCA_035624375.1 Thermodesulfobacteriota bacterium
AGGGGGGCATGTTCGAATCGAAGTCCTGGTAAGCCGCTTTCGTGGCAAGCTCTACGACTGGGTCCGGCTGATCGGGTTGATCCTGACCTTTATTTTCATGATTGAATTGGACCGGGCGGCCTACAAGATGATCGTGTATGCGGTGCAGATCAATTTACGGTCGTCGACCTGGCTTATGTTTCCTCTGTTCTGGCCCCAGTTGACGGTATTCATCGGTTTTATCCTGCTCACCCTGCTGCTGGTGATTGATATTTTCCGGACCGGGGTCAAGATTCGGGCGGGCAGAAAGGCGGAGGCCTGAAAAAGTGAGTCTGGAACTGCAATCCCTGATTCTTCTGGGAGGTATGTGTTTTCTTTTGGCCTTTGGCATCGAGATTGCGCCGGCCATGGGAATCGTTGCCGGGCTCGGCCTGATCTTCTTCGTGAATCAACCGATGGACTATTTTGCCCGGGCCGCTTTTGACATCATGAACTCCTTCACTTTTACGGCCATCCCGCTCTTTGTTTTCATGGGGACCATCTATGCCACCACCGGGATCGTGAGAGGGCTTTTCGTGGGAGCCGAAAAAATATTCGGGAACGTTCCCGGAAGCCTGGCCTCGGCCATGATCGTGGCCAACGCCATTTTTGGTGCCATCTCCGGTTCCAGCTTGGCGGCGGCCGCCACCTTCGGGCGCATTTGCTTTCCCGAGATGGAAAGGGCGGGCTACGATCCCAAGATGTCCCTCGGGGCCATCGCCATTTCCGGGACGCTGAGCGTCCTCATTCCTCCCAGTCTCATTATGATCGTCTATGGGGGCTGGCAGGATGTATCCGTGGCCCGGCTCTTTGCCGGAGGGGTGGTGCCAGGCATCATCCTGACCATATTTTTCGTGATCACCGTAACCATTCTGGTTTTGCGCAATCCCAGCCTGGCCCCCAAAACCGCAACCCGTCAATATTCGGTAAAGGAAAAAATGACCGCCCTGTGGGACATTTTTCCCTTCCTGGTGGTCATCACCATGGTTTTGGGCACGACCTTCTCCGGGATCATGACCCCCACGGAGTCGGCGTCCCTGGGGGCCTTCCTGAGCATCATTCTTGCCCTGCTCTTCCGCCAGATGACTTACCCGGCCCTCAAGGAGAGCATGCTCTCGGCGGTCAACGTGAGCGCCATGATCGCCTTTGTCCTGTTCGCCGCCCGGATGCTGGGGCAGGTCTTTCAGTACATCGGCCTGACCGAAGCGACCTCGACCTTCATGATGAACCTGGACCTGGGAAAATATGCCATGCTGACGATCATCTGCATCTTGTATCTAATCCTGGGATGCTTCTTTGACTCTCTGTCCATGCTGGTGCTGACCCTCCCCTTTGTGGCTCCCATCATCAAGAATCTGGGATTCGATTTCATCTGGTTCGGGGTTCTCTACGTGGTGCTGGCGGAAATCGGTCTGGTCACTCCTCCCTTCGGCCTGAACCTCTTTGTGCTGAAAGGCGTTGTGCCGAAATATGAAATCACATACATCTTCGCGGGCACCGTTCCCTTCCTGATTCCCACCTGTATTCTTCTGGTGCTGATGATCCTTTTCCCCGACCTGGTTCTATGGTATCCCAACCTGCTTTACGCGAAGTAATCGCTCCGCTCTCAGCTCTCGGTAATTCACTGCAATGGTTTGAGAAGATTTCTAGGATTCCGTGTGGGTCCCGGAAAGAGACCTTGTCCAGGAGACCCTTTGCTTGGCTGAAGAAATCAGGGGAGGCTTAAAAAATACCGCTGGAGGAGAGCATTAGGTTCGGAAAACTGGCATAAATCTGTGATATCTTAAACTGCTTTGTTCATATCAATGTCCACCTGAGCCATCTTCATGGCCCGAGCGGTCAACAGCTTCCATATTCCTCCGCCATCAAAGGGGATGAAGACATTTCCCTGGTACTCGGCAGGCAGGTCCAATCCTTCTTCATACAGGGCGCAGACCAGATTTTGGGGCAACCGACCCATTAAAAATCCAAGCTCAAAAATCACCTTCTGATTGGCCCGGGGCCTGGATTCCTCCGGCTTTTCTTTGGGATAACCGACTTCATCTCCGACGAGAAGGATGATGGCAAAAGCCACTTCGGCGTTTTTCCCAAGTTTTTCAACCAGATTGGTCTTATGGCCATTATCTTCCTGGGGGATGACCGGTTCTACACCCAGGCTGGCCAAGAAAGAGGCCACCGCCGCCTTTTTCTTTTCATCCTTGCCGGTAATGACGAAAACTTTGGGAATGCTGGTTTTTTCCATAGCCTTTTCCTTTTTGATGACTTCGGGTTGGTTATCTTTTTTTTCCTCTGGAGTCGGCTCTTTTTTCTTTTCCACCCAATCCAGATCGACGGTGATCTTAGCTTTCTCCTCCGGCTCCTGGATTTCCTTCTGAACCGATGGGGGGGAATCGTTTGCCTCCGGATGGTAATTTTGCAGGTGCTCTATGCAGCCTTTGAGCTGGGTCAAAGCCATCTGAAGATTCTTGCGGCGCTGCTTCTCCAGGCTCGATTCCGGTTCGTATACCGGATAAGGTTTGTGATCTCCCCGATGGATAATGGAGTCGATGTATCCAGAATTGGAGCCGAAAGCCTTGGTGAGAATCTCTTGAGTGGAGAGGTTCCAGGATCGAACATCCCCCAGCTGGATGAGGTTTTTTTTCAGCAGCTCCTCTCCCTTATTCTTCTGAAGCTCGAGGAGGGACATCATCTCCTGCGGGGAGACATTCGGCAACACCGGAGGGTGAGAAGATGGTTTGGGTCGCTCTTTACCCATGAATGATTCCGTTTGGATTAAAATTTATTCAGCAGGAGAGCCCTACTTTTTTCTTGAATCCGCGCCAGGCGGAGTGACTGGAACTGCCCTGGATAAAGCCCTATGTTTTTTATTAGTTATCGTCAATCGGGAGGAAAACCTTAAAGGAACGGGCAAGGAGGAAAAAAAGGTCACCCTGAGAATCAGGCCTGGATTATGACTTTGTTTGCTTGACCTTTAGGGTCAAGAAGGGTTTCGAAAGCCCGGGAAAGATCGGCCAAGGGGAATTGGTGGGAGATAAGGGGACGAAGCCTGATCACGCCCTTTTTGACCAGGTCCAAAGCTATCTGAAAATCCCAACAATATCCGCGACATCCGCGAATTTGGATTTCCTTTTGCGCAAAAAGGTTGACCGGGAAATGGACCTCATGGGGGGCTTCAAATAAACCGATGAGAGCGCAGATCCCGCCCTTTTTCAGGCATTGGGCGCTTTGGTACAGGGTTTTCTCGACCCCAACTGCCTCGAAAGATCGGTCCACCCCCAAGCCACCGGTTTCTTCCAAAATTCTTCTCACCGGGTCTTCCTTGGCTGCATGGATGGCTGCCGTAGCTCCCATCTTCAGCGCCGTTTCCAGACGATGCTCCAGAAGATCAGATATAAAAACAGACCCGCATCCGCCAGCCCTGACCACCTGGAGCAGAAAAAGACCAATTCCCCCGGCGCCGAAGATCGCCGCGCTGTGCCCCAGCCCCACTTCGCCCTTGCGGGCGGCGTGGACGGCAACGGCCAGAGGTTCCAGGAGAGCCCCCTCCTCGTAGGAGATGGAATCGGGGAGACGGTGGACCCAGTCTTGGGAGGCGACGAAGTAAGGAGTGAACCCTCCCTGCCCGGCGCTGTACTGGTACCGGATATTCTCACAGAGGTGGTACTCCCCCCGGAGGCAGAAGGGGCAGGTTCGACAGGTGATCACCGGTTCAACGGCGACTCGGTCTCCAACCGTTACCTTCGTTACCGCGTGGCCGGCTTGAATGATCTCCCCGGAGATTTCGTGGCCGATGGCCATGGGAAGGGAGGCCAGGGGGTGCTTCCCCCTGTAGAGATGGATGTCTCCACCGCAGATGCTGCTGGCCTTGACCCGGAGCAGAACATCATGATCTCCTATGGGAGGGAGGGTCCGTTTCACGAAATCCACTTTCCCCGGGGCGGTGACCATGGCCATGGGATAATCTTCCATCGCAATCTCCAATCGCAGAGTGCTTAGTGCAAAGGGCATGGCGATCAGTTTTTCTCTTTGCCCTATGCTTTATACTAATAACCTGCAGGCCCCTTAAATTTTTTGTGAAGAAAATTCTCTTTACGCGACCCCCTTCTGTAATCCCCCCCACCCCCCTTTACCAAAGGGGGGCGAGGGGGGATTTCTGGGGGGCGCGTTGTGCGAGGCAAGACATATCTTTTGGTTGCGGCTTTACCGCGCTGCCCACAATGCGCTTTCTTATTCCATTATGAAATTCTTCTTCGGCCCGAACCTTCTCGGAAGCCCCATGATCTCCCGTACCTGGTCCCCCATGAGAAAAGCCGGGGGAGGGCAGCCGGGCACGTAGTTGGGGAGATGCTTGTATTGTTTTTGACAGTTTCCGATGGGAAGCTGGATGTAATCCGCAGAGCCGGAAAGGCGCGCTTCGGAACCCACGCTGATTTCCACCCTTGGGAGCTTCTCCAAGGAAATTCCGGCCGCTTTAAGCCGCCCCATGGCAATTCGCAGGCCATTGGGACAAGCGTTACAGGCCTGCCCGTTGAGGAAATGTACTTTTTCCGCATCCAACTCGAGCGGAGCGCAGGCGCGGACAAAAGGACGGCGAACCTCTTCGATAGACCTTCCCACGACCGTTATGTCCTTTTCATCCCATACGCCCAAGCCCATACCCTGTGCCAAACAGAGCGACAGAACTTCAGTCGGATCAATTCCCATGACCCGGGCCGCGATGGTATCCACGGCCACGGCGTCGGTCCCGGCCATTAGGATATTCAGCCCGACCGGGCTCCCGGCGACCGGTCCATCCCCCTCCATGGCAATAAGCCCGTCCACCACGTTCAGGTGGGGCTTCAAAACCGCGTTCAGCTCCGTAAAGGCTTTGTTGAGGCCGAGGTAATGGAACCGCTTCTTCTCATCATAAGTGGTCGTTCCCTTCAGATTCTTCATGGCGGCCGTAAGGGTGCTGGCGAAATGGGTCTTGAGCACCGGGGCGTTGATGAAGAAATCGGCCCTCAGGACCTCCCTCGAAACCCGGACGCTTTCCAGCAGACCCCCAGATGGGGTTTTGATTTCCTCGAATTCGCCGTCGTAGAGGTCCAGAAGCCGGGCGCCGGTGGTCCGGGCCATTTCCTCATATCCGTTGGCCGCGAAAGCTTTCTTGGTGTTCAACCCTATGGCTATCGCTTCGGCAATGATCACTTCCGCCGGTCTGGCCTTCTGCACTTCTTCCACGAGGGCCTGCATGAAGACCGGGCCCGTCAGAATCCCCTTCTCCCAGAGGCTCTCTTCGGCGGTGAGGTTGGGCTTGATGAGGACGCGGCTTTTGGGCGGGATTAGTTTCGGAGCCGGGCCGATGAGGGAAAACAACTCTCCCATCATCTTCCGAACCTCTTTCAGCTCTTTTCCGT
>DASPRR010000182.1:0-3056 GCA_035624375.1 Thermodesulfobacteriota bacterium
ATCCGGGTTTAGGATATTCAGGGGATCAAAGGCCTTTTTGATATTCCGGGTAACCTCCATCGCCGCTTCTCCCAACTCCAGGGGAAGGATCTCCCGTTTGGCGATTCCGATTCCATGTTCTCCGGTCAGGGTGCCCCCCAGCTCCACCGCCTTGATGGAAATCTCGTCGATGGCCTTCATGACCCTTTCCATCTCTTCTTTATCGCGTATATCCGTGAGGATCTGGGGATGCAGGTTTCCGTCCCCCGCATGAGCCACTATGGGGATAAGAAGCTTATACTTCTCCGCGATCTTGGCCACCTCATGAAACATGGCCACCAAATTCCCCACGGGCACCGTGCAGTCCTCGGCAATGGCCGTGGGCCTCAGCCGTGCCTCCGCCCCGTAAGCGGAACGTCTGGCCCTCCAGATCTCATCGTTCTCGGCCACGGTCTTGGCCACTTTGACCTCATGGGCCCCCATCTCCTGGCACAGTTTGGTGAGCCGCTCCGACTGGGGAACCACTGCTGTTTCCGGACCGTCCACTTCGATGAGCAGCAGGGCCTCCGCCTCCCGGGGCAGCCCCAGATGGGTGTAATCCTCGATGATGTTGATGAAAGTCTTGTCCAGAATCTCCAAAGCCACTGGAAGAATCCCGATTTCGAAGACTTTGGAGATGGTCCTACCCGCGTCGCTCATGTTCTTGTAAGCTGCCTGAAGCGTCCTTTTTGTTTCCGGCAGGGGGATCAGCTTCAAGGTCATCTCGGTGATCAACCCCAGGGTTCCCTCCGAACCGCAGAACAGCTGGGTCAGGTTGTATCCGGTCACGTTCTTGAGAGTCTTCCCTCCAGTGCGCAAGACCTCGCCGGAAGCGAGGACCACCTCCAGCCCGAGGAGATAGTCTTTGGTGACTCCGTATTTAACCGCCCTCGGCCCTCCCGCATTCTCGGCCACGTTTCCTCCCATGGTCGTGACTGCCATGGACCCGGGGTCCGGCGGGTAATATAATCCCTTTTTCGCAAGTTCTTTCTGAAACTCCATGTTGATCACCCCGGGCTGAACGACTGCGTTCCGGTTTTCCTTATCGATGTCGAGGATCCGGTTCATCTTCGTGAAAGCCAGGGTCATCCCTCCCCGGGTGGGCACGGACCCCCCGGTTAGGTTGGTTCCCGCTCCCCGGGGGGTCACCGGGATCTTTTCCCGGGAGGCCACCTTCATGATCCGGGAGACCTCTTCGGTGCTCACCGGCAAAAGCACGACTTCGGGCATTGCCTTGACCATAAAGGCGTCGTAGGAATACATGAGAAGGTCTTCCTTGTTGTCGAAATACCTTCCTTCCCCCACGATGGCTTTAAGCTCGTCTTTGACTGTCTTGCTTAACATGGTTACTGATCTCCATCTTTCCTTCGGGTCACGAATTTCCCCCAGCCGGGCTCTCCAACGACTTTTCCCTCCTCCATGACCACCTTTCCCCGCACCATGGTCAGGACTACGTCCCCGGTCACTTCTCTGCTGTGATACGGTGTCCAGCCGCACTTGGAAACGACTTTCGCATTATCGAACTTTACTTTCTTATTCAGGTCTACCAGAACCAGATCGGCGTCGCAACCCACCCGGAGCGCCCCCTTCTGCCCGCTCAGACCATAAATCATCGCCGGTCTTTCGCTCCGCAGCCAGGCGACGCGCGGGAGCGTGAGGAGACCCCGGGAGACCAAGTCGAGGAGAATCGGAGTCACGGTCTCGACTCCGGGGATCCCGAAGGGAGCCTGCCAGATGTCCTTCAAGCCTTTTTCCTTGTCGGCATAGGGATAGGGGCAGTGATCCGAGTTCACCATGTCGATGAGCCCCTGGGCGGCGCACCACCACATCTTCTCCACGTCCTCCTTCTTCCTCGGCGGGGGAGTGAACTTGGCAAAAGGCCCTTGCTTCCTCAAGTCCTCCTCGGTCAGGTAAAGATACTGGGCGCAGGTCTCGGTAAAAATGGGAACTCCCTGGGCTCGGGCTGCGGCTTGTTCGAGCACCAGGGAAGGCAGGCTGGTGTGGGCCACGGCGACGCGCGCTCCCGTCTTCCGGGCGGCATTGATCAAAGCCCGGACGGCCAGCTCCTCCGCCTCCGGAGACCGCCACTCGGAAATGGTCAAGGGATCCTTGCGGCCCTGCACGCGCAGCTGTCTCTCTTTGCCCTTCAGGAGCACATTGTCCTCGCAGTGGAAGAGGGCGACACCGTCGAAGCGGCGGATTTCGTCGAGAATGTCCGTCACTCGATTGCCCTCCAGAGCATCCGCTTCGTGCAACTCACAGGTGAACCCCTTGAACCCCAGGGCCCCCGCCTCCCACATCCCCCGGAGAGCTTTCAAATTTGTGAGGCTCAGTCCGCCTAGGAGGCCGAAGTCTACCACTGCCCGCTTTTCCAAATAGTCCTTCTTGGCGATCAACTCCCCGGCCGCGAAAACCTGGGGTACGGTTCGGTGATGGTCGATCACCGTGGTGACCCCGCCCCTGGCAGCCGCCCGGGTTCCGGTTATGAAATCTTCGCGGTCCGTATAGCCTGGGTCCATCATATGGACATGTCCGTCGATGGCCCCGGGAAGGATACAGAGGCCCCGGGCATCGATCACCTTTGGGGGTTGATTTTCCAACTCCTGGGTGATCCCTACGATCTTTCCATCGCGGAGGTAGAGCACCCCCGAGTAGATGCCCGTAGAGTCGACCAGAAGCCCGTTGACGATGGCCAAAGTTGCTTTCATAGAACTACCTCTTTTTGTATGAGTTTAGCTATCTGAAATGGTCTTCTTAAATCCCCCCTCCGCCCCCCTTTTTCAAAGGGGGGAACGGGGGGATTTCTGCAGATGCTTTGCTCAAAAAGGAGATGTAGAAAAATATGCCTGTTTTTTTTAAAAAACCAAAGTGTTACCTTTTTTAGCCGTACGGGAACGATGAATTTTGCGCCTACCTTCCGGCGTTGAAGGTGGGCAGGCGGCACGATCAAACGCCCAGATACCGTTCTTTCACCTCCCGATTTTCCCACAGCTCCGCCGGGGTTGAGGAGTGGACGATCTTCCCTTTGCTCATCACAT
>DASPRR010000192.1:0-7856 GCA_035624375.1 Thermodesulfobacteriota bacterium
GGCAGCGAAGAAAAAATCGATGCCAGAAGAAATGGCGCCCGATTCTTCTCCTATTTTCGCAGTGGGATGGAGCTAAAAGGCAGGGATTATTTTACCGCGGTCCAGATGTTCGTCTTCCCGATCAGGGAAATGCCGATGAAGCCGCGGACCTTCAGGGTATCGGGATTTTCCAGGGTGAGTTTGCACTTGTAGGTCTTGCCTTCCCTCGGGTTGTAGATGAATCCTCCCTCCCAGAGATTTTCCCCGGAATGGGTGAATCCCCAGACGATATTCATACCGAGGATCGGCCGCTCCCTTTTGGAAGCCTCGGGACTCTCCCGGTCGATTTTGGGTTTTCCGGCCATGCCCTTGGAGTCATCGGCCGGGTAGTTGGGTTCTTTCAGCATGATGATTTTTCCGCAGTATTTCCCCTCACAGGGATAAATCTCGATCTGGGCGTCCTTTTCCTCATTCCACCATTTTCCCACGATGGCATCCGGCTTTTGGGCAGCGGCCGTTGAACCGAACAATATTATGATCGCCAACCAAAGGGTAGCCCAAAAATTTTTCATAGTAGACCTCCGGAAATTGAGATTCGGTAACCGGAAAGAAAAACAAGGAAGATGAAAACTGCCCCATTTTAGGGCGGAGAGCGGAAAAGGTCAAGAAAATGCGGAGTGCGGAATTCGGAATGCGGAATGCGGAATAACAGGAGTACTGTTGTCTTACCGTGCCGTAATTTCAGGGGAAAAGACCGGGACCTCGCAATTCCAGCACGGTTTATAAATCAATTGACAAGAGGGGGATAGAAGAATAAACTCGAACATCGAAAGAAGAACAAGGGGAAATGCCCGCGACAACTCACCTGTAGGAAGGAAAAGACCATGGCAGAGACTCAGTTTTCTTTCAATTCCCTCATGGAAATCACCAAGCGGCCTCCTATCGTTTTTGTGGAAGGGCACGGGTCCTGGCTGAAGGACTCGAACGGGAAGGAATACCTGGATTTTGTCCAGGGGTGGGCGGTCACCTGCCTGGGACATTCGCCCAAAGCTCTGGTGCGTGCCTTATCCAAGCAAGCGGCCAAACTGATCAACTGCAGCCCCGCCTACTACAACGAGACCATGATCAAGCTGGCTGACCTGATTGTGAAGCACAGCTGTCTGCAGCGCGTCTTTTTTGCCAACAGCGGGGCCGAGGCAAATGAGGGGGCGGTCAAGCTGGCCCGAAAATGGGGACAGAAGCACAAAAACGGGGCTTATGAAATTATAACCATGGACCATGCCTTCCACGGGCGCACCCTGGCCATGATGTCCGCCTCGGGCAAACCCGAGTGGAAGCAACTATTCGAACCCAAAGTGCCTGGATTCCCCAAGGCGAACCTGAATGATCTGAACAGCGTTCGAGCGGCCATCAATGAAAAAACGGTTGGGGTCATGCTCGAGCTCATCCAGGGAGAAGCGGGCGTTTTCGTGGCCACCGACGAGTTCGTGAAAGGGTTGCGCGACCTCGCCCGGGAAAAGGGGATTCTTTTGATCCTGGATGAGATTCAGACCGGCATGGGCCGCACGGGCAAGATGTTCGGCTATGAGCATTACGGGGTGGAGCCGGACATCATGACCCTGGCCAAAGGGCTGGGAGGAGGCGTTCCCCTTGCCGCTCTGGTGGCTAAGGAAAATGTCTCCTGCTTTGAAGTGGGGGATCAGGGAGGAACGTTCAACGGCAATTCGCTCATGATGGCAGTGGGTATCGCCGTATTCGGAGAACTGACCAAACCCAGGTTTTTGGGTGCTGTCTCCAAGGCCGGAGCCCATCTGAGGTCCCGCCTGGAAGAGGTCTCCAAGCAATACGGCTTCGGAGAAGTGCGGGGGAAGGGACTTCTCCTGGCTTTAGACCTCAACAAAGAAGCGGGTCCCCAGATTGTGGAAGAGGCGGTGAACCAGGGGTTGTTGATCAATTCTCCGCGCAAGAATACCCTGCGCTTCATGCCCGCCTTGAACGTGACCCGCGAGGAGATCGACCGGATGATTGATATTTTAAAGCGGGTTTTGCAGAAGATCGGGTGATAACACTTGCCCGCAATGCCAGAAAGGATGAGAAGTGAAAAAGCCCGGGTTTCATGGACCGGGCTTTTTTCTGGGTCAAATCGGGAATAAGGGCACGATATCAAAATAGTTTTCAAAAAGGAAAGTTGATTTTTCGGGCATCCATCGGATATACTCTTGAAGGGAAAAGGCTTTTGAGGCCAGGTTCGCTTTCCAAGGTTTCCAACGGAAGACCCTCGCGCCATGAAAGAACACCACACGATCAAAGACCTGATTATTGAAGAGCTGAAGACTCTGCGGAAACGGGTCCAGGAACTGGACAAGTATGAGGAAGACCGCCAGAGGATTCATGCCGCGCTGCGGGAGAGCGAGAAGAAGTACCAGCAGATCTACGATGAAACCCCGGTGGGATATCATGAGCTGGACACCAAAGGAAGGTTCACCCGGGTCAACCGCACGGAGCTGCAGATGCTGGGTTACAGCGCGGGGGAGATGCTCGGAAAGCCGGTCTGGGACTTCTTCGAGGAAGAGGACACGACCCGCAAGGTAATCCTGGCCAAACTCTCCGGCGATGTTTCCTTCCACGATACCTTCGAGCGGACCTATCGGCGGAAAGACGGGTCCACCATCCTGGTCCTGGTGGAAGACCGGGTCTTGCGGGACAAGGGAAACCAGATCATCGGCATCCGCTCCATGGTTGAGGACATCACTGAACGGAGACGGGCCGAAGAAGCCCTGCGCAAGAGCGAGGAACAGCTGCGCCAGTGGCAGAGGGTGGAAGCCATTGGAAGGCTGGCCGGCGGGGTCGCCCATGACTTCAACAACCTGCTCATGACCATCAAAGGCTGCAGCGAGCTTTTGCTCGGGGCCTTTGACCGGCGCGACCCCCGGCGGGAGGAAGTGGAAGAGATCCTGAAAGCCGCCGACCGGGCCACCTCTCTCACCCGCCAGCTCTTGGCCTTCGGCCGCAGACAGATTCTCCAGCCCCAGGTCCTGGACCTGAATGCCGTGGTCATGAACATGGACAAAATGCTCCGCCGGGTCATCGGCGAAGACGTTCAGCTGATCGCCAGTTTACGCCGGGACCTCTGGTCGGTCAAAGTGGACCCGGGCATGATCGAGCAGGTGATCATGAACCTGGCGGTTAATTCCCGGGACGCCATGCCCAACGGCGGCAAATTGACCATCGAAACGACCAATGTGACCCACGACGAAGAATACGCAAGCCATCACGTGTCGGTGAAGCCCGGGTATTACGCCATGCTGGCGATCACCGACACCGGATGCGGTATGGACAAGGAGACTCAATCCCACCTTTTCGAGCCTTTTTTCACCACCAAGGAAAAAGGGAAGGGAAGCGGGCTTGGCCTCTCCACGGTCTACGGAATTATTAAGCAAAGCGGCGGGAACATATGGACCTACAGCGAGCCGGGGCTGGGGACTACTTTCAAAATTTACCTTCCCCGAGTGGAAGAAACATCCCATGCATACAAACCCGAAATCAGCCGCAAAGAAATAAAGGCTCCCGGGGGGACGGAGACAGTTCTCCTGGTGGAGGATGAAGAAGCGGTCCGCTCCATGGTCAGCAAGGTCCTCCAAAACAAAGGTTACAGGGTCTTGGAAGCCTCCCATGGAAACGAAGCCTTGGAGGTCTGCGATAAATTCGAGGGACCCATCCACCTTATGGTGACCGACGTGATCATGCCGCAAATGAGCGGCAGAGAACTGGCCGAACGCCTGGCCCTCGTGCGTCCGGAGATGGGGGTCCTCTACATGTCCGGCTACCCGGACAATACCATTGTCCAGCATGGGGTCCTGGAGCCGGGAACCGCCTTTCTCCAGAAGCCTTTCACCATCAGCGCCCTGGAGCTCAAGGTCCGCGAAATCCTGGATTCCGGCCCTCCAGGAGACCGGCAGCCTCAGGCCTTCGAGCAGATCAGCCTCTTCCACAAATAAATATAAGATGCCAATCTTAGAAGCGGAAACCTTCTTTTTGCCTCCGCTCGAGAATTAAGAAAAACATCCCACCTGCAAAGAAAACCTCCCAATCATCTTCTCTTCACCATTGAGCTTCTTTCTGGGGATTCCCCAATTATTGCTGCATTTATGTTCGAATATCCCGTTTACCGAAATCAAACCCTTAGCCTCGATTAAAGTTTTATCTAGAAATGCCGATATCTAAAACAAATTGGGGTAATCAGCGCCCATTTGACCGTCCACCATCCAAAATTAAAGCGGAAGGGATAGAAAAAAAGCAGGATTCAGGACTGAAGCGTCCGCCCGGGGCAATTCATCGGATGAGGAAGGGACATGGAGAAGATCCTTACAGCCAAAGAGGTGAGCCAGTTCTTGAAGTTGAGCGAATCGACGATTTACAAGCTGGCTTTTAGCGGGGAAATCCCCGCCTTCAAGGTGGGTGATTCCTGGAGGTTTGAGCTGGAGGATATCCAGAAAATGATCCGGGATTCCAAGACCCGAGGAAGGCGGAAGGATTCGCTGCAAGATAGCGAGAAAAGATAATCCGGCCGGCCACAAAGACCGACGAAGGACCCTATCATTTCTCTGGAGATCATTAAACCAGTCAACGACTTTTGGCTAGCCCCTTCCTTGGAAGTTCCAGCAGGAAAGAGAAAATCTAATGGGCTGCGGCCTGGATGAAAAAAAATTCCTCAGGTGTTCCCTGCAGGGCAAGGGAACAGGCGCGGAGAAGGTTTATCGACGTTTTTGATCCCTCATTGAGCCCTCGAGAAGGGGTGGGAAATGGGAAGGGGGATTCATGGGAGACAATAAGAAAGGAAAGAAACCGGGGGCGATCGAGCAGACCGTCGAGCAGCTGGCCATGCAGACCATGATGGTCGAGGCCGACGACGTGATGGCCCTGGGGTCGATCCTGGAGAACCTGGAAAAACTGAGCCTGGAGGATGAAAAGGCCCCGCCCGCACCGCTGTGCGCGGCCATCCGAAAGTTGGTGGAGAAGATCATCCTGAGCGAAATCCCGGAGCCTCAACGAGGTCTTGAGTTGCTGCGGCGGGGGGTGAGGCTGATTCAAGAAGGAATCTACCATCCGGAACGCCCAGGGGCTATGGATGAGGAAGAAACCTTCCGAAAGGAACTGGAACCCATCCTGGGTCTCGACCTTTCACCTCCCCCGGCTTCAAAAGAAGAGGGTCCTCCCGCTTCCCCGCAAGAGAAACCGCCGGACATCGCCCAAGATATGGAGCTCTGCAGCGACTTCACGATGGAAGCGCTGGAGCACCTGGAGTCCATAGAATTACAAATCATCAACCTGGAGCAGAACCCCGAGGACAAAGAATGCATCAACGCCATTTTCCGGCCCTTCCACACCATCAAAGGAGTCTCGGGGTTCCTGAACCTCAAGGAGATCAATCGATTTTCCCATGCCATGGAGTCGCTCCTGGATGACGCCCGGAACGGCCGGCTGAGCATTCATCAGGGGATCATCGATTTCGTTCTGGAGGCGGTGGACCTTCTTAAGAAAATGATCCAGGAGCTGAGGGAGCAGGTGAAATCAGGGCAGGTCAACCCCACGCCGGTGGGCCTTGAACCCTACTTGCAGAGAATCAGTCTTCTTCGGAAAGGCGAGGTGCCCCCAAAAGAGCTGTTGGGGAAAGGCGAAATGCCGCCCCTGGGCGAAATCCTGAGCCAGAAAGGATACGTGTCGCCGGCAGATATCCAGGAGGCCCTGCGGAAACAGAAGGAAGAAAAAAGAGACCAAAAAATCGGGGAGATCCTGATTCAGGAGAACAAAGTCAAACCCCGGGAGGTGCTGGAGGCTCTCCGGGATCAAAAAAAGGGGGCCTCTCAGGTACCCGAGGCCGCCGTAAAAGTGGATACCAGTAAGCTGGATAACCTGGTGGATTTGATCGGCGAACTGGTCATCGCCCAATCCCTTGTGGCCCAGAATTCCGTTTTTTCGGGAATCCATGATCCCAAGCTGAACCGGGATTTTTCCCAGTTGAAAAGAATTACCACCGATCTCCAGCGAATCTCCATGTCCCTCCGGATGGTGCCCATCCGACACACTTTCCAGAAAATGATCCGCCTGGTCCGGGACCTGGCCAAGAAATCGGACAAGCAGGTGGACTTGGTCATGTCCGGGGAGGAGACGGAGATCGACCGTAACATGGTGGACACCCTCTACGATCCCCTGGTGCACATGATCCGCAATTCGGTCGACCACGGGATTGAACCTCAGGCGAAGCGCCTGGAGGCGGGAAAACCGGAAACGGGAAAAGTCTTTCTCCGAGCCTTCCAGAAGGGGGGGTTCATCGTAATCGAAATCGAGGATGACGGGCAGGGGCTGAACCGGCCGAAAATTCTGAAAAAAGCCCAGGAAACTGGGCTGGTTCCTGCCGATGCTTCGCTGACCGACCACCAGATCGATAACCTGATCTTCGAGCCCGGTTTTTCCACTGCCGATAAAGTCACGGATGTGTCCGGCCGGGGAGTGGGAATGGACGTGGTGCGGAAGACCATCGAGAAGCTCAAGGGAAACGTGGAGATTTTTTCCACCACCGGCAAAGGATGCCGTTTTGTAATGCGGGTTCCCCTGACCCTGGCCATCATGGACGGAATCGTGGTCCAGATCGGGGCGGAAAGGTACATCATTCCCACGGTCTTCATCCGGGAGACGTTGAGGCCCGATCGGAAAGACCTGTCCACGGTTCAGAATCGAGGGGAGTTGATTAAAGTCCGCGATACTTTCCTGCCCTTGATTCGTCTCCACCGAACCCTGGGAATTCAAACCAAGCAGGAGCATCCCTGGGAGGCCCTGGTCGTGGTGGTGGAAAACGAAGGGCGACAGAAGGGGCTCATGGTGGATGATCTTCTGGGAAAGCAGGAAGTAGTCATCAAGAATCTGGGGGAAAAACTAAAGACCGTGGAAGGAGTGGCCGGGGCCACGATCATGGGGGACGGCCGGGTGGGATTGATCCTGGACATCCACGGGATCTTCGAAATCGACATGAATTCTTCATCCATGGCCCAAGCTTGACCGGAGGCCCTTGAGCCTTTCCCTGTCTCAGAGGTCAAGAACCGGGTCCCGGGCCAATTCGGTTGGAAAAGGAAAAAAATGTTTTTTCCCGGCAGGCAAGTCCGGGGTCAGAGAACCTGAAGGGAGATTAGGAAAATGGCTGCCCTTTTGAAAATGGGCCCTACATACCCCGCTCCTTTTTTGAGACGGGAGGGGCGGGGAGTTCTTCGTCTGAAATAGGCCCCGAGGGGTTTGGCTTGTTGCGGCAGATCGGATGAAAATGATATCGATCGGTTCAGGACGGGGCTGTCGATATTAATAAGAAGATTCCCCTTGAGGGAAAAAATGACCGCTTTAGATCAAACCATTCAATAAAAGGGAGAAAAATGATGTTGCAGCGATTCAAACTTTCAACCCGGATTATGTTTATGGGGGTAATGATCGTAGTCTGCTTTTCCCTCGTCTTTGCATGGATCACTCCCCGGGTCAAGGGCAACCTGTATGACGCCAAGTATGAAAAGACCAAACACGTGGTGGAATCGGTATGGGGAATTTTGGACTATTATGGCAAGCAGGCCAAAGCCAAGACCATGCCCGTCGAAGAAGCCAAAAAGAAGGCCATGGAGGCGGTCAAGGGCCTCCGTTATGACAAGGATGAATATTTCTGGATCAATGATACAGAGCCCCGCATGGTGATGCATCCGATCAAGCCGGAGATGGACGGCACCAGCCTGGCGGAAAACAAAGACCCACACGGAAAGAGGTTGTTTGTTGCCTTTGTGGATGTCTGCCGAAAAAATGGAGAGGGCTTTGTGGATTACATGTGGCCTAAACCGGGTTCC
>DASPRR010000194.1:0-5350 GCA_035624375.1 Thermodesulfobacteriota bacterium
TCATGAAACCGTAAATACTTTTTTCCCCACATCAAGAAATCTCCCTTAGAACCTCGGTGAAGGTCTGATCCAGGATTCTCACCAGCTCGTCGATCTGCTCCTTGCTGATGATAAGCGGCGGGGCCAGGAGAATGTGGTCTCCCCGGATTCCATCCACGCCACCCCCGCCAGGGTAGGTGATCAGCCCTTTTTCAAAAGCCCCGCTCCCGATGAGGCCGTTGAGCTTTAGCTTGGGGTCGAAGGGTTCCTTGGTCCTTTTATCCTTTACGAATTCGATCCCGGCGAAGAGGCCTCGGCCGCGCACATCCCCTACAAATTGATGCTTGTCCAGGGTTTTCAGAGCCTCCAGGAAATATTCCCCCATCTTGGCCGACCGGTTGATGAGGTCTTGCTTCAACAGATAGTCTACGACAGCGCAGCCGATGGCGGCGGAAAGGGGATTCTGGCTGTAGGTGTGGCCGTGGACAAAGGCTCCCGTTCCCTCCTGGATGGCCCGATGAATCTCCTCCCGCACGATAACCGCCCCCATGGGCGTGTACCCGCTGCTCAAACCTTTGGCGGCCACGATCATGTCCGGTTTTACCTTCCAGTGGTCAATTCCAAAATTCTTTCCCGTCCTCCCCATCCCGGTCATCACTTCGTCGGAGATGAAAAGCACGTCATGGCGGTCGCAGATTTCCCGGATTTTCTCGTAGTAGCCGGCCCGGGGAATCAGGGCAGCCGCTGTGGCCCCGACCATGGGCTCGGCGATGAAGGCGGAGACCGAATCCGGTCCCTCGTAGAGGATCGTTCTCTCCAGGTCCGCCGCGCATTCCAGGGAACACGTTTCGGGCTGGAGCCCGAAGGGGCAGCGGTAACAATAGGGCGGGGCTACGTGGGGGGTGTGAAGCATGAGGGGCAAATAGAGCCGCCTTCTTCCTGAGTGCCCGGAAAGAGCCAAGGCTCCCAGGGTATTTCCGTGGTAACTGGTCCAGCGGGAAATCACTTTGAACTTCTCCGGCTTCCCCCGCTCCACCTGGTATTGCCGGGCCAGTTTCACGGCTGTTTCAACGGCTTCCGATCCGCCGGACAAGAAGTAAACACGGGTCATCCCCTCGGGGGCCAGGCGGATCAGCTTGGAGGCCAATTCGATCGAGGCTTCGCTGGTGAACTGGGAGCCGTGGGCGAAGGAGATCTTTTCCGCTTGGCGGACCATGGCTTGGGTAATCTCTTTCACTCCATGGCCAATCCCTACGACTGCGGCCCCGGCTGAGCCATCGATGTACCTCTTTCCCGCAGAATCATAAATGTAAATCCCCTCACCGCGGACTGCGGTGGGGTATGATTTTTTGGAGTTGCGGTAAAAAACGTGGTCCTTCATGCTGGTTGACTCTGTCATTTCATTTTCCTCCCAAGTCGTTCGTCATTAAGACCCAAACCCGCAATCTTTTCGGCCCGTCATTTGGCCTCCCGGATGGGTTTCCCCTAAGGATCGACTGCCAGGCTTTCTTTGGACGCTCCCTTCACCCGGGGGAGAGAGCGGGCCGCTCTCCACTTCCGGTACTGGATCGCGGTGATCAGGCCCAAGATACATACCCCGATAATATCGGTAAGCGTGCCGGGATCGATCAAAAGCAGCCCGCTGGCGAAAGAAGCGATCCGTTCCCACCAGCTCATGTGAGTCCAGTACCACCCCTCCACTGCGGCCCCAAGGCCGATCATCCCGATGATCGCGGTCAGAATCATCTGGGCGATCTCGATAGGGGTGGCTTTGATCAGGAGGAGGGATGGGTTGTACACAAAGATATAGGGGACCAGAAAAGCGGCGATGGCCAGCTTCGTGGCAATGACCCCGGTCTTGAAGGGATTGGCCCTGGCTATGGCCGCGCCGGCAAAAGCCGCAAGAGCCACGGGGGGAGTGAGGTCCGCGATGATCCCGAAATAGAAAGCGAACATGTGGGCCGCCAGAATGGGGACTCCCAGCTTAATGAGCGCCGGAGCCGCAATGGTTGAGGTGATCACATAATTGGCCGTAGTGGGAGCACCCATCCCCAGGATGAGGGAAGTAATCATGGTAAAAGCCAACGTCAGGATCAACATTCCTCCGGCCAGGGCAATGAGTCCGTCTCCCATCTTGAGGCCCAAGCCGGTGAGCGTCACTACGCCTACGATGATGCCTGCCGTAGCGCAGGCCGCAGCCACCCCCAGAGCTCCACGGGCCCCCGACTCCAGGGTTTCAAGAAATTTGGAAAGGTTCAGGCGGGTCGTCTTCCGCACCATGCCCACGGCAATGCAAAGCCCGAGGCCGGCGAGCGCTGCTCTCATCGGCGTCGACCCTTCAACCAGGAAATAGATGATCCCGATCAAAGGAAGAATCAAATAGCTGCGCTCTTTGGCGATTTTCATAAGCTTCGGAAGCTGTTCCCGGGGGAGCCCTTTCAACCCGTACTTCTTGGCCTCGAAGTGGACCACCACCCAGACCCCGGTAAAATAGAGGAGGGCTGGAATGGCCGCTGCCTTGGCGATCTCCACATAGGGCATGTTGATGAACTCCGCCATGAGGAAGGCTGCGGCCCCCATCACCGGAGGCATGATTTGGCCGCCGGTGGAGGCTGCTGCTTCCACGGCCCCGGCAAATTCCGGCCTATATCCCAACCGCTTCATCATGGGGATAGTGAAACTTCCGGACCCGACGGTATTGGCCACCGAGCTTCCCGAGACTGTACCTTCAAAAGCACTGGCGATCACGGCGACCTTAGCGGGTCCGCCCGAGGCCCAACCGGCCACGGCATTGGCGATATCCATGAAGAAATCCATGATTCCGGTAGAGGTGAGAAAGGACCCGAAAAGGATGAACAGGAAAATGAAAGTGGCCGAGACTCCCAGGGGAATGCCCATGATCCCCTCGGTGGTGAACCACATGTGGGTGACCATCCGCTTCAGCCCGTAGCCCCGGTGGCCCAGGAACCCCGGGAAATAAGGGCCCAGATAGGCGTAGAGCAGAAAACCGACGGCGATGATCACAATCGGAAGGCCGACAATCCTGCGGGTGGCTTCCAGGGTCAGGACGATGCCGAGGATTCCCATGATGAAATCAACATCCGAATAAATTCCGGCGCTCTCCATCAAGGTCTCATAGTTCAAGATCGAGTACAGCCCCAGGCCGCAGCTGAGGATGGCCAGGCTCAGGTCGAAGGGGTGAACCTTCACCTGGATTTTGCTCTTTCCGCTGGTGGGGTAGAGGAGATAGATGAGCGCCAGGGCAAACATGAGGTGGGTGGGACGCTGGATCTGGGCTTCCAGCACGCCGAAGAGGGCGGTGTAAAGCTGGAACAGTGAAAATCCTATGGCGATGATCTTCACGACCGTGGCCCATAGACCGGTGATTCGCAGGTACCGCGCCTCGCGGTCGAATTTTTCCATCAAGTCATCCACGTTGATGGGCGCTACGGGCTCTCTTTCATTGCCGCCAGGGCCGGGGGCCTCTTGGGTTGAAGACATGCTTCCTCCTCCTCATTCGGGAGCTCTCGACTCCTTACTCCCGGGAACCGGCAGAGGAGTCGAGAGGGTCAGATCGGTGCGGCTATTTCAGAAGGCCCTTCTCCTTCAGATATTTTTGCGCCCCCGGATGGAAGGGGATGGCGATCCCTGCGGTAAAGGTTTCCGGGGTTATGTATTTTCCCGCCGCGTGTCCCTGGGCGATGACCGCTCTCTCTTCAAAGACCGTCTTGGTCATCTGATAAACGAGGTCGGCGGGCAGTTCATTCCGGACCACGACAGCGGAATAGACGGCGATGGTCTTCACTGGAGCGGTCTGCCCCTGGTAGGAATTGGAGGGAATTTCAAACCGCGCGTACAGGGGATAGGCCTTGACGATCTTCTGAAAAGAGGCGTCGTCGATCTCCAGGAATCGAATGGGATGCATGAGGTTGATGTCCTGCAAGGCCGAATTGGGGACCGCCACCACGAAATAACCGCCGTCGATCAGTCTGTCGCGGAAGTGGTCGGCGGATTCCGCGAAGGAAAGGTACTGAGCTTTGAAATCCTTTCTGGTCTTGAAGTCCAGGCCGTAGATTCCCAGGACCTGCCGGGCGCTGATTTCCGTTCCGCTCCCCGGAGGACCCACGGATATCTTCTTATCCTTGAAATCGGTAAGAGACTGAATCTGGCTGTCTTTCCGGGCAAAGATCTGGACCACATCCGGATAGATGTTGCCAATGGCGGAAAAGTTGGTGTATTTTTCGTTTTTCGCCTTAAAGACTTCCAGCCCATTCTGGCCATAGTAAGCGATGTCGTTCATGCAGAGCCCCAGCTCTGCGTTCCCGCTGCCCAGCAACCTTACGTTTTCCACGGACCCGCCGCTCGCCTGCACGGTCACGTTCAGGCCGGGGATCTTCTGGTTCCAGACTTGGGCAATGGCTCCCCCGAGGGGATAGAAAGTTCCCGCGATTCCCCCGGTGGCGAAGAGCAGCTTGGTCTGCTGCGCCCAGCCGCCCGTATTCGCTCCCAGGGCCATCCCCAGAATCAGCAGGATGACCGCCATCTTCTTCCGGCCGCTCATTCGAGGTTTCCTTTCCATGACCTTACCTCCTTCCTTCTTCTTTTTGATGCCTTGGTATGAAGGCTGTATCCCTTAACGCTTCTCCTCCTCGTCCCGGTAGTAAATCTGCTGTGTTCTCCAAATCCTTTCCAGGCGCTGCAACGAGGCGTAGGTGTTTTGGGGGGACTGGATTCCGAGCGCCGTGACCAGGGCGTTGATGAGGCTGAAGGCTGCGGTAAAAGATTCGATGAAGGAATCCATTTTGTAACGGGCGGTCAAAACATGATCCGCATAATGGGCCAGGGGAGAAAGCAGAGTATCCGTAATCGCCAGGGTCTTCAATCCTTGGGCCTTGGCAAACCGCAGGACTTCGACCGTCTGTTTCGTATACCGGGGAAAGCTGATCCCCACAACTACATCCCCCTTTTTCAGGCCCGTCAGACGATCCCACATATCTCCCATCCCGGGCTGGACGAGCCACACTTCTTTTTGGAGGAATTCGAGAGCCACGGCCATAAAAACGGCTAGGGAATGGGCACTGCGCAACCCGACAATCACGATTCGAGCAGCCGATGCCAGACTCTTCACAAACCTCTGGAACTCGGCCGGAGAGGTTTGTTTCAGCGTCTCGGCTATGTTAACCATGTCGTTCTGCAGAACCTTGGCTAAAATATTCTTCTCCCCGGCTGTCTTCTTCACCGTATTCTGGAGGCGGGAAGTGGTGGTCAGTCGGTGGCGAAAAAGGCGCTGCAACTCCCTTTGGAATTCCGGGAACCCCTTGAATCCCAATGCTCTGGATAGCCGGGAAACGGTGGCTAGGCTCACCTTTCC
>DASPRR010000207.1:0-3392 GCA_035624375.1 Thermodesulfobacteriota bacterium
CTGCGGGATCGGTCGGCTCGCCGACCGCCTCACCCAGAAGGCGGACGAGGTAGTGGGGGTGGAATTAAGCGATGGAGTGGACCGGGCCTGGGAACTCTTCCATTCCAATCCGCGGGTTCACTTCATCCAGGGAAACCTCTATACCCTTCCCCTTCGTCCGCGGACTTTTGACTACGTCTATAGCAAAGGAGTTCTCCAGTATGTATCCAACCCCCGGGAGGCCTTCCGTCAGGTAGTCCGCTCGGTCCGTCCAGGGGGCGGGGTTTCCATCACTCTTTATCCCCCGCTGCCTCCGTTCTTCTTCTTTCTCAATCGGTCGATTCGGGCGCTGACCCTGCGGTTGCCCTTGGGATGGGTTCAGGCCCTGTCCTTCCTGGCTGTCCCCTTCCTCTCCACGGCCTGGAAGGCCAGCCGGGTGGAAATGCGGCGAGTCTCATGGCGGGACCGAGGACACATGATCTTCAACTGGCTGGCGGCGGATTACCAAAATTTTCATTCCACCGAAGAAGTCGTATCCTGGTACCGGGAGGAGGGGTTTGGGAGGATCTGCACCTCCCCGGTTCCTGTCGGGGTATTCGGTCGATGGGAGGGGCATGTCACTTAAATCGTCTCTGGGGCTGCGACTGCTGGGATTCTTCGGAGTGGCCCTCATCCTGGGTTTCCTCGTACGGGAACTCTGGTCCAACTGGACCGCCCTTCAAGCCTACTCATGGAAGGTGAAGCCCGGACTGGCCTTGTTCTCTTTTGCCGCCCTTACCGGCTCCCTATTTCTTCTTCCCTGGGGATTGCGAGAAGTTTTGGCTTTACTCGGGCATCGTCTGCCCTATTCCCGGGTCAGCAAAATCCTCTTCTCCTCCCTCCTGGCCAAGTATCTTCCCGGCGGATGGTGGGCCCTGCTGGGCCGGGCTCATTTTTATCGCCAAGAAGGGTTACCCCTGGCCCAGGCCTCATTGGCCGTGCTCATGGAAACGGTCCTGGTGGTAACCTCTGGGATCCTGACCTTCTCCCTTTTCTTTCCCGGTCATTCCGCTTTCTTGGGGGACTGGCAGAAAGGGTTGTTTGCCTTGATAGGGGCCAGCTGCCTGATTTTCATCCATCCTTATTTTCTTAACCTCTTCCTCTTTTTCACCGCAAAGGTCTTTAAAAAGCCGGGGGCCCCCCTGAGTTTTTCTTACTGGAGCATGGCATATCCCTTTGCCGTCTTTTTCTTTTTCTGGGTAGGGATGGGAGCCAGTTTCTGGCTGCTGGCCGCTTCCCTGACGGATGTGGAGCTGTCCCTGCTTCCGCAGATGATCAGCGCCTTTACCCTTTCCTGGGCAGTTGGATTTTTTAGCTTTGTAACCCCGGGAGGATTAGGGGTTCGCGAAGGGGCTCTGGCTCTTCTTTTGAAGCCCTTTTTCCCCCTCTATGCAGCGGCAGCCCTGGCCCTGTTATCCCGGGTTTGGTGGTTGGCGGGGGAGGTCCTGGCCTGGGTCATTTCTTTTCTTTGGGCACGCCCGAGCCGGGGGGAGGTTCGAGCCTTCTCGAAGACCGAAAGTACCCATGCAGGGCTTCCATCCATGCCTAAGGAGAAGAGGGATTATTGAACATGAGAGGACGCTGGGTTCTGGGAAGCATCCTTTTGGGAGTAATGGGCTTGGCTCTTTTTTACGGAAAGGTTTTCTACCATTCCGGGGAGGAATACAGGAAAGGGGAAGATGCCTTCCGCCAGGGAGATTTCAATAAAGCCCTCCTCCATTATGACCGGGCGATCCACTGGTATACGCCCTGGAGTTCTTCCGTGGAGCGCTCTATCCTCCGCCTCTGGGAGATGGGAGAAAAACTGGAGGAAAAAGGCGATCAAAAAACCGCCCTGGAGGTCTACTGGGCTTTACGAAGCAGCCTTTACGGGGTGCGGAGCTTCTATACTCCCCAGATGGAATGGATCGAAAAGGCCAATGAGCGGATTGCCTCCATCTGGGCGGGGCAGGAACCCGTCCCCGCCGAAGAAAAGAAAATCACCCCAACGGAGAGAAAGGAGCGATACTTGGCCGCCCTCAAGAAAGACTGGGCCCCCAAGGTCGGCTGGGCCGTGGCCACAGAGGTTGGGTTCTTTGGGTGGGTTGTTTCAGCCCTCGTGTTCATCTTTACCTTTCTGCGCAAGGGAGGCGGGCTGGCCAGGGGTAAGGCCTTGTTCTGGGGGGGGTGCATCCTTATCTTCTACGCCCTTTGGGTGATCGGCATGGTCCGGGCATGAACGATGGAAGAAGGCATCTGCACCATATGTCGTACTCCCACGAGGTCTACCCCTTATCTTTCGGCCCAAGCCGAAGGAACCCTGTTTCATTATCAGCGATGCTCCGTTTGCGGACTGGTTTTTTTGAACCCCCGGCCGGACCCGGAGCAGCTCCTCCGGTATTACGGCCGGGATTACTATGGAGGGGGAGAGCGAAAATTCACCAGGGGGATTGAAGCCCTGCGGCTTCTTTTTGCCCTAAGGCGGGTTTACCGCCTGCAAAGATACCTGCCTCGGGCGGGCCGAGCTCTGGACATCGGCTGCGGGCAAGGTGCCTTTCTGCAACTTCTTAGGCGACAAGGGTGGGCGGTGCAGGGAACAGAGCTAATGGAAGAGCCTGCCCGCCGAGCCAGGCAGGCGGGAATTCCAGTTTTCCTGGGGGAGATTCAGGAAGGACAGCTCGGGGAAGGGAGCCTAGACCTGGTTACTCTATGGCATGTAATCGAGCATCTTAGGGACCCCGCGGGTATGTTGCGCCGAATTTCACTCATGGTGGGCAAGAAGGGCCTGGTAGCCCTATCCACTCCCAACGTGGAGAGTACGCAGGCCCGGGTCTTCCGGGAGAGATGGTTTCACCTGGACCCCCCACGCCATCTCTACCTCTTCTCTCCGGAAACTCTCCACCATCTGATGGCCCAGGCCGGATTTCGGATGATTTACCTGAACCATTTTTCCCTGGAGCAAAACCCTTACGGGTGGGTCCAGAGCGCCCTTAATCGGATGGCCTTTCCCGGAGGGGACCTGTATTCTTTCCTGAAGAGTCAACCCGGGAGGAAGAGGCCGGAGAACTCGCCCTTTTTGGCCAAGATGCTCCTATTATCCGCTGCTCTCCTCCTCCCCTCCATCCTCATATCCTTGCTCATGGCCTGGAGGGGGGAGGGTGGGACCCTGGAAGCTTACTTTATCAAGGATGAGGCTGGATGCGGATAAATTGGATCATGAAAGATGAAGTTATGCCCAGCCTGATCCCGGGGGAGAAGAAATATCCTTCCTGGATGACCTCGGTCCTCCTCTTCGCTCTATTCCTGATCACCCTGGCGGTTTACTACCCTTCTCTCGGCGGCGGCTTCCTGAATATCGACGACCAGTATTATATCGACGAGAATGAATTCATCCG
>DASPRR010000210.1:0-11148 GCA_035624375.1 Thermodesulfobacteriota bacterium
CTCCGGGGATTTCCCTTCGAACCCAGTCGATGAGGTCCGGCATTCCTCTTTTCAGCGGGGGACGGTTCATGGCCTTCAGAATCCCTTCGTCCACATGCTGGATAGGCAAATCCAGATACTTGCAGACCTTTTCCTCATCGCGGATTAAGCGGACCAGCCCTTTGGTAAGATGGGCGGGATGGGCATACAAGAGACGGATCCATCGAACTCCTTCGACCTTGGCCAGCCCTTTCAGCAGCTGAACGAGGCTGGACCCATCCCTTCGGTCCTTTCCGTAAGCGGTGATATCCTGGGCGATGAGGTTGATCTCCCTCACCCCCCGGGAGGCGGCCTGTTCCGCCTCCTTGAGGATGGAGGAGATCGGCCGGCTGCGAAGTCTTCCCCGAATGCGGGGGATTACGCAATAGGAACAGAAGTTCGCGCATCCCTCGGAAACCTTCAGGTACATGCTGCCGGGAGGAGAAGAATGGATGCGGGGAGTTCGATGATCGTAAAGGAATTCAGGAGAGTCGATCCATTGCTTCTGGCGGAGCTTCCCTCGGGCGGACCGATCCAGAAGGTCCGCGATCCGATGAAACTCCCCCGTTCCCACGAAGAGGTCCACTTCCGGAAGTTCCGGGAGCAATTCCCGCCCATACCGCTGGGGGAGACAGCCGGCAACCACGAGCTTCTGGACTCTCCCGCCTTCCTTTGCCTCGGCCAGAGTGAGGATGGTCTCGATGGACTCCTCTTTGGCCTCCCGGATGAAGCCGCAGGTATTGACGATGACCACGTCGGCATCATCCTTGGCCGAGGGTGTCCACCCCCTTTGCTTCAGGAGCCCGAGCATTACCTCGCTGTCCACCAGGTTCTTGGGACACCCCAGGCTGATCATCCGGACGGTCTTGGATGAATCGCTCATGAAAGGATTACTTTCCGGTCTTCCCCGGCGGGGAAACTCCCGGCATTTGGAAGACTTCCACTCCTTTGGGGGGAGTGAAGGTGAAGAGCGAATCGGAGAGGCGGTTGTCGAATTGGGTCTTGGAAAAACTGATCTGGGTCGTGTTTCCCATGATATCCTGAATTTTAGCCTGGAGAATTCGAAAATTCTCCCGATCGATGAGGAGGAACAGTTTCTCCAGGCTTCCCTGAAATTCGTTGGGAGTGAGCTCCAAGAAATAGTTTTCCTGGGGAGAAGGCTCCTTCGCCCATCGGACCTGAAAGTCCAGCTTGAGGTTTCCCAATCCGGCCAGAAAGGTGGAAGGCACCTTTCCCTGGGCGGCCTGGGACATGGGGGTCACCATCACCTGCTTCTCCTCGGGATGGTAACTCCAGAGGGTTTTCCCATCGGACACGATCTCCTGTTTGAAAGGCGTCTGGTAGTTCCAGCGCATTTTCCCGGGTTTTTTGAAGAAGACAACTCCTTCGGACACCTGTTTCCTTCCCAGGCTCTTCACCAGGGATTCCTGAACGAAATCGGCTTTGAAATCCCCGTGGGCATCATATTGTCCTTGCACCTTGGCCACGATCTCATTGAGGGAAGGAATTTGGCTTTGACCCTGGGCCAGGGAAAAAACCAGGACCGATGAAATCAAAACCACCCCTAAACTCGTTAACCTTGTCATGGTTTCAGTTTTTCCATTGAAAGCTGGCTTCGCCTTCCGTACCGCCCGGAAATCTTTTTCCATCCATCCTTTTCTCTTTGCGGTCTCTCACAACGGTCAACCTAAAGGATGCAAAAAATATCCGCCGGAGATCACCCCCTCCCTTATTTCACCCATCAAAAGGGGAGGGGATCGAATGGAAATTTCAAATATCTTCGGCTAGAATTTCTTCATGTAAACTTCCCGCGGCTTGCTGCCGTCGGCCGGGCCGACCACGCCTTCCTCCTCCATCTTTTCGATCATCCGAGCCGCCCGATTGTAACCCACCCTCAAACGCCTCTGGATCATGGAGATCGAGGCCTGACGCGTTTCCGTGACTAGAGCGACCGCCTGGTCGTACATTTCATCGTATCCGTCGGCATCGGTTTCCTGGGCCTCTTCCTTGGCCTCCAGGATGGACGGGTCGTAGACCGGCCGGCCCTGTTTCTTCCAGTGCTCCACCACTCTCAGGATTTCCACTTCGGACACATAGGCTCCATGAACCCGGACCAGGCGGGAAGTCCCCGGAGGCAAAAAGAGCATGTCCCCCGATCCCAGGAGATGCTCGGCTCCGTTGGCATCCAGGATCGTTCGGGAGTCGGTTTTGGAGGAAACCTGGAAGGAAATCCGGGTGGGGAAGTTGGCCTTGATCACCCCGGTGAGAACATCCACGGAAGGCCGCTGAGTGGCCAGCAGCAGGTGGATGCCCGCGGCCCGGGCCATCTGGGCCAGGCGGGTGAGAGACGCTTCCACATCCCGGGCTGAGACCATCATGAGGTCGGCGAGCTCGTCGATGACGATGACGATATAGGGAAGAGGCTGGACCGGCTCTCCTCCCTGGCCGTTCGTGCCTTCCCCCCCCTGGGGGATGGGCAGGGAGGGCTTCTTCCGGTGTTCCTTCTTTTCCTTCTCCGCCTTCTGGTTGTAGCGCTCGATGTTCCGAACCCCTTTTTCAGCCATCAGGCGGTAACGGACCTCCATCTCCTGGGTGGCCCAGCGGAGGACCATGGCCGCTGCTTTGGGATCGAAAACGACCGAGTGGAGAAGGTGGGGAATCCCCTCATAGATCGACAGCTCCAGGCGTTTGGGGTCGATCATCAGGAATTTCACCTCTTCCGGGTCGGCCTTGTAGAGGATGCTGCAGATCATGGAGTTCAGGGAGACGCTCTTCCCGGTGCCCGTGGCCCCGGCGACCAGGAGGTGGGGCATCTTTTGCAGGCTGGTGAGAAAGGAACTCCCGAAGATATCCTTGCCCAAGGCCAAGGTCAGCTTGGACTCGAAGGCCTGGAATTCGGGGACACCCAGAATGTCTTTGAGATAGACCGGTTCGCGGATGGAGTTGGGAATTTCGATCCCCACCGCCGCCTTCCCCGGGATCGGGGCAACAATTCGAACGCTGATGGCCCGCAGAGCCAAAGCCAAGTCGTCGCTCAGACCCACGATCTTGTTGATTTTGATCCCGGGCGCCGGCTCGTACTCGTACATGGTGATCACCGGACCGGGGCGGACTTCGTTCACCTTGCCTTGAACCCCAAAATCGGAGAGCCGTTTTTCCAGAATCTTGGCGTTGGCCAAGAGACTCTCCTTATCTACTTTAACCTCCTTCTGCTCCGGGTCTTCAAGGAGGGAGAGGGGGGGCAGTACATAAGAACCCCGGGAGTCCAAAAAGGGGAAATGCTCCTGCTTCTCCTGCAGAACGACGGTTGGTTTTTCTTTCGGTGCACCCACCTGCTGCTCTATGATGACCGCAGGAACAGGCTCTTTTCTCCTGGCTTCTCTCGCTTCTTCCTTCTTTCTCTTTCTTCGCTCCTTTAAGAACTCCTGCCACCTCTCCAGAGCGGACGAATAGAGTTGGCGGATTCCGTTACTCACCTCCACCCAGGAAAGGTTGGTGATCACCATCATGCACACGACCAATACCAGAGCCAGGAGGAGGACCGCCCCGGTAAGGTTGAGAAACCGTTCCCCCGTGGTAGCAAGAATCTTTCCCAGGGCTCCGCCGCTATTCATGGAAGCCCCCAAGAGATTTACCTTTCCCAGGCCGAGGGAAAGCAATCCGCTGACCGCCAGAAACAATCCCGCCCAGCAGATGGCTTTTAAGGGAGATACGGAAATTTCGGATGAACGGAAGAGGCGCAGGGCAAAAAAAGCCAGGGCAAAGGGCCAGAGAAAAGCGGTCAATCCGAAGACCTGGAAAAAAATATCAGCCAGGTAAGACCCGACTACCCCGGCCAGGTTGGAGGTCCTCTGGGGTTCAGACGGCTGGTTGTCGAAGGAAATGTCGTCCGGGTTGAAGGAAAAAAGGCTCAGAGCCAGGAGGACCGCAAGGGCCAGGAGGGAGATGCCGAGAACCTCCCTTTTCAAGTTGGACCGATCTGAGGATGCTGCCTTTCCCATTTGAAAAAATGATAATCCGGAAAAATGGGAAAGTCAAAAGAAAACGGAAAGATAGTGTCATAAGCCAGGCAAATAGTCGACGGTGCAGCGGTATCCGACTATAAGACTATGTGACTATGCGACTATACTGATGGGCCCATAATTGAGAAGACATATTCGGCCAAAAATCCCTCTAATCCCGATGCTCTTCACTTTACCTGGAACCGTTCACCCTGAGCCCTTCGATTCACCGTTCGTCCTGAGCTTGTCGAAGGGCGAACGGCTCACTCAGGACATGCTTGTCGAAGGGTGCGTCGCTACGCCGTTCATGCTTCGATAAGCGTTCGACTGAGCTCACGCCGAAGGCTCAGCACGAACGGCTTATTCTTCAGCGTCCATATAATTATGGACCGATGGGCAAGACTAATCGCCTACGCTCCTCCTCCCAGCCTCTCCCAGAGCATCCCGTAGGCCTTTTGTCCCTTCTCGAAACTGGAGAGTCGGAAGAATTCATTGGGCGAGTGCAGGCGTTCATCCTCCAGGCCAAAACCAAAGATGACCGTGTAGGCGCCCAGATGTTCGAGGAAAACGGGATTCACCGGAATCGTCCCGCCCGAGCGGATTATGTAGGGTTCCTTGCCATAGAGGTCCTTGAGGACCGACGCGGCAATTCCCAAGCCCCGGTGATCGGGGGGGATGAGGTAGGGGAAGGACCCGCTGCCGCGATTTCCGAAGGAAACCTTCACCCCCGGCGGAGCGACTTTTTTGATGTGGTTGGCGACCAGGTCGGCAATTTGGGAAGGGTCCTGGTCGGCCACAAGGCGGCAGGAAATCTTGGCGTGAGCCATACTGGGCAGGACGGTTTTCAATCCTTCGCCCTGAAAACCGCCCCATATGCCGTTGATCTCCAGGGTCGGCCGGGCCCAGGTCCGCTCGTAAGTCGAAAACCCCGGTTCCCCAAAGACCGAAACCGATCCGGGCTCGCCCAGGTATTCAGCCTCTTCGTAGGGAACCCGGGCCATCTGGGCCCGTTCTTCGCTGCTGAGGCTCCGCACCTTGTTGTAGAATCCCTCTACCGTGATTCGTCCATCGCGGTCGTGCAGGGAGTCCAGGATCCGGACCAGGGCGTGGATAGGGTTCGCCACTGCCCCCCCGTAAGTTCCGGAATGGAGGTCGTGATCCGGCCCCTGGACATCGACGAAAACCGAGGCGAGCCCCCGGGTGCCCAGGACGAGACCCGGGTGGTCCTCGCTCCACTGGCCCCCGTCGGCGCTGAACACCATGTCGCAGGAGAAAAGGTCCTTATGCGCCGCTATGAAGGGTTGCAGTTGGGGGCTCCCGATCTCCTCCTGGCCTTCGAAGAAGAATTTCAGGTTTAGGGGTAATTTCGCGGCGGTTTTGAGCATGGCCTCGGCGACAGTCAGGGGGATGAAGAGGTTTCCCTTGTTGTCCGAAGCGCCGCGGGCGTAGATTCGGCCGTCCTTGATCACCGGCTCGAAGGGAGGACTGTCCCAAAGGTTCAGGGGGTCTACAGGCTGGGTGTCAAAATGCCCGTATATCAGGATTGTAGGTTTGCCGTGCGCATGAAGCCACTCCCCATAGACCACCGGGTGGCCGCCCGTGGGCATGATCCGGACGGACTCGATCCCCGCATCTTTCATGCGCTTTTCCACCCACTGGGCCGCCCGCCGCACCTCGGCCGCGTGGGCAGGCAAAGCGGATATGCTGGGAATCCGCAGGAATTCCATCAGTTCGTCGAGAAACCTCTGCCTATTCTGAGTCAGGTAGTTTTCCCATGCGCCCATTGCTTGAATCTCCTATCTTTTCTTTATTTCCCTTCTCCGCGTCTTTCTTCCCTCGCGTCTTCCTTCTTCCCTAGTTACTATTCCCTGAGCGTTACCCCTGGGGCTGCTCCACCCTCCCCCCTGCGTCTTCCATCCCATCATCCGGCCTTTTTCCCCTCTCCTCTTCGCTCAAATCTCTTTCTGCGGTTCCCTTTTTGAGATTTTCGATAATCGTCTCCCGGACCCCCCTCATCAAATCATCCAATTCCTGATGAGACAGGCCCCCGGTGGGGATGGGTTTGCTCATGCGGATGTGTATGGTTCCGGGCCAGAAGCACCACCCGTGCCGGGGAAGCATATCATAAGTTCCGGAAATCGAAATCGGGACCACGGGAAATTTGGAGTATTGGGCCAGGAGAAAGGCCCCGCGCTTGAATTCCTTCACCTCCCCGTCCGGGCTTCGAGTCCCTTCCGGAAAAACAATAATTGAAATCCCCTTTTTGAGGAGGGAAGGAGCCTTCTTCAGGCTCCTGAGCGCTGACTGAGCACTCTGCCGGTGGATAAGAATATGGCCCGAGAAGTACAGGACCCAGCCGAAGATGGGGAACCAGAGGAGGGATTTTTTGGCCAGGAAACGGACCGGGAAAGGAGCAGCGGAAATGAGCGCGGGGATATCCAGGATACTGGCGTGGTTGGAAACCAAAATATAAGCCTCATCTTTCTTCAGGTTCCCCATTCCATCCAGGCGCAAGCGAATGCCGTTGGTCTTGAGAAGCCATTCGACCCAGAGCCTTTGGAAAAAGGAAAGCCACCGCCAGGATCGGTCCAGGAAACAGCTGACCAAAGCCGGGGGGCCGAGAATAGAGGTGAAAACGCCGGCGGAAAGGATAAGGATTAAGGCCCGGAGGAAAGCAAGCAGCTCAAAAGAACTTTTCTGACTCATAGGTAGGTTAAGAGAACCTGCGGGGGCGGTTCGGACTTCGGCGAGCTCAGCCGAGCCGCGAACCGCCCCTCCACGCCAGGAGGATGTTTAGGCGACAAATTGCAGGAGCGACCACGTGGGGCTGCCCCCACAATAGGGTTTTTGGTTCCGGCTATGTCAAATTCCGGTTAAGGATTATTTCTTGAAGCTCATGTCAAACACCGGCATGAGCTCATCAGTACGGGCTTTAAAGTTTAACCGCTCATTGACTCCATAGATGTCAATCTGCTGGTAGGTCCAGGCCCAGGGAACTTCTTCTTTGATCACCTTCGCCGCATCGGAATAGATCTTCTGCCGCTTTTTCGGGTCCATGGTGCTGATGCCCTCGTCGATCAAAGCGTCGAGTTTGGGAAAGGAGACGTTGCATAACAGCAAGCCGGTCCGCATAAGGGGATTGATGGTGAAGTCGGCGTCGAAGCTGGTATTCCCCCAACCCAGGATATAGGCCGGAGCGTTGTTATGGCTGTACATGCGATTCATATAAGTGCCCCACTCATGGGTCTTCACCGTGGCATTGATGCCGATCTTCCGCAAGTCTCCGGCTACCGCCTCGGCCATTTCCTTGTCGTTCAAGTAGCGCCCGGTAGGGGAGTTAAGCGTGAAATCAAAGCCGTTGGGATAGCCGGCTTCGGCCAGAAGCTTCTTGGCTTTCTCTGGATTATACTCATAAGGTTTTATGGTGGGGTCGTACCCATAATGCTTGTCCGTGAGGGGGGAACCCAACAGTACGCCGTTGCCCTCCAAGACCTTTTTGATATTGGTTCTCATGTCCACGCCCATGGCGATGGCCTGGCGGACTCTCTTATCCGCTTGGGGGCCTGGCTTGATGGTATCAAAGGCCATGAAGATCACCCGCACGCTGGGGGCCTTGGAGACGAAGGAGCGTCCCTTCCAGTCCATCAATTTCATCAAGTGGGGAGGAATATTCACAACGATATCCGCCTCCTGGGTCTGCAGCGCAGCTACCCGGGTAGTCGCCTCAGGAATGGGGCGGAACATGACCTTTTTGATTTTGGGGGCTCCGCGCCAGTAGGTTTCGTTTGCTTCCAAAAGAATATGGTCGTCCTTCACCCAGCGGACGAATTTGTAGGGACCCGTTCCGATGGGATTCAGGGCGAAATGAGCCGGGCCCTTCTCCTGGAAGTATTTGGGGGGAATCATCTGGCCGTAAATGCATAACATGGCATCCATGACCGGATAGGGCTTTTTGGTTACGATCCGCGCGGTGTAATCATCCACCACATCTACCCGGTCGATGACCCCCTGGAAGACAGTTTGCCGGAGTTTGAGTTTGGGGTCGGCCATGCGCTCCAGGACAAATTTGACCGCTGCCGCGTTGAAATCTTCCCCGTTATGAAATTTGACTCCCTTCCGCAGCTTGAACTCCCAGGTAAGGTCATTCACGACCTTGTACGACTCCGCCAGCATAGGCTTAATCTTGATTTCGGAGTCTCTCTGAAGCAGGGTGTCAAACATCTGCAGGTGGACATTCCAGGCCGGAGTCTCCATGTGGTTGTGGGGGTCCAGGGTCGTGGGGTCGACGCCTTGAACGATCACGATGGTGTCCATGTCCCGGGCGGCGTTCGCCGGGCCAAAGGCCAGCGTGACGAACATGAGGGTAAGCAACAACAAAAATCCTTTTTTCATAAACCCCTCCTCCTTCTCTTTTATTGTCTTTCTAAAAAATTTTTTCAACTTGAAACTTAGTGAACTCGTAAAAAGTCAAAATTCGATAGAATTCGTCATTCCGGCGAAAGCCGGAATCCACTTATTTCAAAATGTTCTGGACCCCGGCTTTCGCCGGGGAGACGCTTCAAAGGGCTTTTTTACGAGATCATCAAATTTGCAACCCGCAACCCTTTTTCTCTTAACCCCCCACCCCAACCCTCCCCCTCTGAGGGGGGAGGGAAGGGTGGGGGTGATGCTTTTATAATTTTTTTGCAGCGTTTGGGTAAAATCTGCGTTCATCTGCGTCCCATTTAACTCTTACAGCTGCGTCAGCCGCGGGTCCAGCATGTCCCTCAGCCAGTTCCCCAAGAGATTAATACCCAGAACAACTAGCATGATCACCAATCCCGGAAAAGTGGCCAACCACCAGGAGGTGACCAGGTAGACCCGCCCGTCGGCCAGCATGCCTCCCCAGGTTGGGGTGGGGGGCTGGATCCCCAGGCCCAGGAAGCTGAGCGCCGCCTCCATGATGATCATCCGGGCCATTTCCAGGGTTACGATTACGATGATCGGCGGAACCACATTGGGAAAAAGATGTTTGAAGATGATCCGGCCGTTGGAGCCGCCCAGGGCCCTCACCGAGGTGATGAACTCTTTTTCCCGGAGGGACAAAACCTCCGCGCGGACGACCCGGGCATAGATCACCCATCCGGTAATGGCCATGGTTAGGATGATGTTCTGCAGGTTGGGGCCCAGCACGGCAATGATGGCAATGGCCAGAAGGATAAAGGGAAAGGCCAGCTGCACATCGGCGATGCGCATGAAAATATTGTCCACCTTCCCCCCGTAATAGCCGGATAAGAGGCCGATGAGAGTCCCCAGGACCGCTGACAGGGCAACCGCGGAAACGCTGACCACGATGGAGATCCGAGCCCCATAGATTAGACGACTGACGATATCTCGCCCCAAGTGGTCCGTTCCCAAAAGGTAATTGGGGTCTGCTCCCTCTTGCCACATGGGGGGGAAAAGCCTTTTTTCCACATCCTGCAGGATCGGGTCATGGGGGGAAATCCATGGGGCAAGAACAGCGGAAAAGATAACCCCCAGGACCATGATCAGCCCGAACACGGCTCCCTTGTTCTCAACCAACTTGCGCAGCACTTTCCGCCAGCGCATGGCCCGTCGATCCTCGGTCACAAAATCCAGCGCTTTGGCGGTGCCTTCTACAACATCCATGCCTTTGTCCTATTCATCCAACTTTTCGCTCGCAACTGGAGAAAATTCGAAATCCGAATATCGAATTTCGAAACAAATCCGAATTTTCAAATTTCAAAACGGAGGTTTCGGATTTCGGGTTTCGTGCTTCGAATTTCATAATCTTTTTTCACCCCAGCTTCACTCTTGGGTCCAAATAAGTATACATAAGGTCAACGATAAGATTGACCAGCACAAAGATCGATGCCAGGAGGAATACGGCGGCCTGAACCACCGGATAATCTCGGTTGTAGATCGCCTGAACCGCCAGGCGCCCCACTCCCGGCCAGGCAAAGATGGTCTCGGTGATGACCGCTCCCCCCAGGAGAGTCCCCAGCTCCATGCCGACGATGGTCACCACGGGAATCGCCGCATTCTTCAGGGCGTGCTTCAAAATGACCATCCCCGGGCTTAACCCTTTGGCTTTAGCCGTCTTCATGTATTCCTGCCCCATCACTTCAAGCATGCTGGACCGCATCATCCGGGCGGTCCGGGCCATGGTGAACATTCCCAGGGTGATGGCCGGAAGGACCAGGTGCTGAATCTCTCCCCGGCCTGAAGAGGGAAACCACTGGATCGTCACGGAAAAGATCAGGATCAGCATAATCCCCAGCCAGAAGACGGGGGTGGATTGGCCCAACAGGGCCCCGGTCATTCCTATGTGATCCAGGATGGAATTGCGGCGGATCGCCGAAATAATCCCCACGGGAATGGCCACGACAAGGGCGATAACCATGGCGGCGGCAGTCAGCTGGATGGTGGCCGGCATTCGCTCCATGACCAAATCCAGAGCGGGCTGGCTGTGGCGGAAAGATTGGCCGAAATCTCCCCTGAGGGTTCCTTTGAAGAAGCGCCAGTACTGCACGATAATCGGATCGGTGAAGCCCATCTCCTTGCGGAACTGGGCCACCTGTTCGGGGGTTGCGTCCATAGGCATGAGCAGGGCTGCGGGGTCTCCCGTGAGGTGGAGAATGATGAAGACAACCAGGGAGATTCCCACCAGCACAAAAATGGAATGGAAGAACCGCTTTAAAATGTATCCTTTCATCCCCTCAAATACCGCCCCGAACAGAGCCAGCACATGGGCTTAACTCTTTCAAAGTACTCTACAAATCGGGCAAAAAAATTATATAACATAAATGGAGCGGGTTAAGCAATGAGAAACATCCCTTGCCCTCCTTCTCCTTTCGACTAATATAAACGCAATAAATAAAATGACATCACCCCCTCCCTAACCGTTCGGCTGAGCTCACGACGAAGCCCTCCTCCCTTGGAGGTTGTGTCATAATCCGTTCATGGTTCGACAAGCTCACCATGAACGGATTATGAGCGCATTAAAATTCATCAACTTAGCCGTTCGCCCGCTCGGCCGAGCTCGCGACGAAGCCTGAGCCTGTCGAAGGGCGACCGGGGGATTACGACACAGTCTCTTGCGGGAGAGGGGAGGGTGGGGGGTAAAATA
>DASPRR010000211.1:0-15340 GCA_035624375.1 Thermodesulfobacteriota bacterium
GTCCGGGGATCGTTCACCAGCATATAATGAAGGGTCGGCGCCCCACTGATCATGGTGGCGCTGTACTTTTCATTGGCTTTGAGAAACTCTTCGAAGTCCAGTTTGGCCTGGATAACCGCCGTGGCTCCCAGCATGACCACCGCCAGCATATTCACGGTCAGACCCATGGCATGGAAGAGAGGGGTCACGGACACGCGGACCATCTCTTCGTCCAGGTTCAGGGCCACAATGATCCCTTTCACATTGGAATCGAAGTTCCCATGGGTAATCATGGCTCCTTTGGGAAAGCCGGTAGTGCCTGAGGTGTAGATCATGGTGGCTGTGTCATCGGGAGCGCAATCCACGGTCATCTCCCGCACGGGCTTTTCCGCCAGGAGGGCGGAAAAGAGGAGGGAGTCCGGCAGGGTCTGGTTTCCGATGACGATCATGTTCTTCAGCCCTGGGCGAATGGACTGGATGATCTCCCCCTGGCTCTGGTGGACGATCAGAGTGTTCACCTCCGCATTCTCCAGAATGTACTTGGATTCCCGGGCCTTCAGCATGATATTGACCGGGACGAAGACCGCTCCTAACTTGACCACGGAGAACCAGGAGACGACGAACTCCAGGCTGCTGGGCGCAAAGACGGCCACGCGGTCTCCTTTCTCCACTCCCAGCTTCTGCAATCCATGGGCGAAGGCTTCCGTCAGGTCTTGGAGCGCTTTGTATCTGGTGGGCTGGTCGTTAAAAACAAAGGCGATCTTATCCGGGAGACGCTTAGCGGTCCGGGGAAGAATTTCGGCAATATTCATCTCTTTTCTCCTCCCGAAATAGAGAAACGCTATGCGCTAACCACTATGCCCATAGCCTTTTCAAATACTCACCGGTTCCTTGAACTCCCCAAAGACCTTCTTCAAAGCCTCGGTAATCTCTCCCACAGAGGCGTAAGCCTTGACAGCCTGGATGAAACAGGGCATCAGGTTTTCCTTCGTTTCTGCAATCCGGCACAGCTCATCCAGCGCTTTTTGGGCCTTAAGATTGTCGCGTGCAGCCTTTACCGCTCTCGTCCTCTGAATCTGCCTTTCCACGGATGTCGGGTCTGCCCGGTGAATGATTAGCTGGCGCTTCCCCTCTTCCCCGGCCTGGAATTTATTGACTCCCACAACGATTCTCTCTCCCCTTTCTTCTTCCCGGGCTACACGATAGGCCTGTTCGGCGATGGCCATCTGGGGGTATCCCATTTCAATCGCCTTCACCGCTCCCCCTATGGACTCAACCTTCTCCATCTCCCCTTTAATCGTTCCTTCCAATTCCTGGGTGAGAGCTTCCACGAAATAAGACCCGCCCAAGGGATCGGCTATTTTGGTTACTCCAGTTTCATAAGCTAGGATCTGTTGCGTCCTCAGAGCCAGCCGGGCGGTGTGCTCTGTGGGAATGGCGTAGGCTTCATCCATGGCCGGCTGGAGCATCCCCTGGGCTCCCCCCAGGATGTTGGCTAGAAGACCATAGGCTCCCCGGACCAGATTGTTTTCCGGCTCCCGGGCCCGGTAGGTACTTCCCCCAACCGTTCCGGTAAAACGGAGGAGCATGGAATTCGGGTTGCGGGCCCCGAATCGTTCCTTCATCATCCTGGCCCAGAGACGACGCAAAGCCCGGTACCGCGCTGCCTCCTCGAAGACCTGCAATCCTGTGGCAAAGAAGAAAGATATACGCGGACCAAAATCATCAAGGATCAACCCTCGCTTCAGGGCGTCCTCGATGTAAGCAACGGCATTGGCGAAAGCGTAAGCCCCCTCCTGGATCATGCTGGCCCCGGCTTCCCGGAGGATGATTCCCCGGATGTTGTATGGGTAGAAGCGGGGAAGATGGCGGGAGCAGAATTCAACGATGTCCGTGCTCATTCTTAGAGCCGGGCCGGGCGGAAAGACCCAGGTACCCCGGGAGATATATTCGCAGAGCATGTCATTGGCCAGGGTTCCATTCAGTTCAGCCAGGGGGACATTTTGCTTCTCGGCCAGGACGAGGTACATGGCCAGGAGAGCGGCGGCCGGGGTGTTGATGTTGAAAGAAGAAGTGATCTGGTCCAGAGGAAGCCCGTCATACAGAATTTCCATATCCCGGAGAGTGTCGATGGCCACTCCCACCTTTCCCACTTCCCCTTGAGCCAAAGGGTCATCGGAATCCAAGCCGATCTGGGTGGGAAGGTCAAAGGCGCAGGCCACGCCCATGTTCCCCGATTTCAAAAGGAACTTCCAGCGCCGGTTGGTGTCTTCCGCAGTTCCGAACCCGGAATAGAGGCGCATCTGCCAGGGGCCTTTGCGATACATTCCCGGGTAGACCCCGCGGGTGTAAGGGTATTCTCCGGGAAAGCCGATGTCGCGCAGGTAATCGATCCCCTGCAGATCATCGGGGGCAAAAACCGGCGGGAGGGGCCGACCCATCTCAGAACGGGCCGAGGGCAGCTCTCCGATCTTCTTTTCCTTCGCCCAGCGCGTCTTCTCTTCCGCGATTTTCTTCAACTCATCCATAAAAACCCCAATACCTTATTCACCACGGAGGCACAGAGACCACAGAGACAAAAAGCAAATTATTAGAATAAGTGATGAATTAAAAAAACCTGGATTATTTTGGCCTCGAATCTCTTTTTGATTTTTTGTCCGATTTCTCGGTGACCTCTGTGCCTCTGTGGTGAAAAAGTCCTTTAGTAGTTCTCGTGAGCGAACTTTTCAAGGGACTCCCGGAAATTCGGATGGGCGATGGCCGTCAAGGCCTCGGCCCTCTCCCGCAGCGTTTTTCCCCTTAGGTCGGCGACCCCATATTCGGTTACCACGTATTGAATGGAATGGCGGGGATGGGTGACGGCCGAGCCGGGCGGCAACTGGGCAACGATCCGTGAATACTTTCCATCCGGAGTCGCCGAGGTAACGGCGATGATTGACTTCCCTTGGGGAGAGAAGAGTGCCCCCTGGAGAAAGTCAAAAGAGCCCCCGATGGCACTGATCTGTCTTCCTCCCACGGTTTCGGCATTTACCTGACCGGTGAGGTCCACCTCGATCGCCCCCAGGAGGGAGATAAACTTTTCGATCTGCCCCACCACCCGGGAATTGATGGTAGTCATGATGGGACGACCCTCCACCATGGGATTCTCGTGGACAAAATCGAAGAGCTTTTTGCTTCCCAGAATCTCGGTGACGATCATCTTGGGCTGCTGGTCGGGACTTATGGACCTCTCCACCAGCCCCTTCTCCACACAATCCACCATGGCATCGATGCCCATGGCAAAAAAACGCAGGTCCCGCTTCCCCTCCATGGATTGAACCACGGCGTCCGGGATCGACCCGATTCCGATCTGCAGGGTCGTCCCATCCGGAATCAATTCGGCGACATAATTCCCGATCTTCCTTTCTACCTCCCCCACTTTTTCGGTCGACGGGTATTCAAGCAGAGGACGGGAAGTTTCCACTAGGTAATCAACCTGGGAGAGATGGATAAAGGCATCCCCCAGAACCCGGGGCATCTGGTCATTGACCTCGGCGATAACCAGTTTGGCCTCCAGCGCCGTGGGCAGGGAGTGGCCGATGGAAACGCCAAAGCTTAGATATCCGTTTTTATCTGGCGGCGAGAGTTGGACCAGGGCCCCGTCAATTGGCCAGATTCCCTTGCGGGAAAAGACAAAGGGTGCATCCCCCTGGCGCATGGGAATGTACTTCACCGTCCCCTTTTTCAGAAGGTGGCGGATCCGGGGTGCGCACTGCCAGGTGCGGAAGGAAAAACTTTCCTCCGTCCCTTCCTGTAAAAACGGGTATTCGATCTGCAGACCGCTGACGATCTCCACCCCGCGCAGCCGGTCTTTCCGGGCGATCAACGCCTCCACCAGGGTCTGGGGCAGGCCGCAGCACAGGGGAAGGATCAAACGCTCACCCGAATTCACCGCTTCCAGGGCTTCTTCGGCCGAAACCCACTTGGAAAGACGCTTCATTTTCCCTCCGCCCCCAGGAATCCAATCGCCCGGCCAGTAACCGCCTTCTCTCCATTCTGTTTCTCCACCGCCAGGTCACACTCCACGGACCATTTTCTCCCGGTCATTTGGACCTGCATGACCGTCCCACTGATCCGGATTTTGTCACCCGGGCGGATGGGGGCCACAAAGCGCACGTCGAGGAGTTTTCCTCCCTCGGCCCAGCCCATCCCGAAGCATTCCATCATCAGTTCATTGAAGAAGGCCAAGGACAGGGGACCGTGGGCGATGGTGCCCCCGAAGCGAGTCTGCCCTGCATATTTCGGGTCTACATGAAGTCGATTAAAATCCCCGGAGATCTTAGCCCACAGCATAATCCGATCCTGATCGATTTCCTTCTCGATCACCGGAAGAGGATCACCCGCCTTCGTCTCCCTTAACATTCTTCGCATTCCTCCCTTGAAATCGAATCCTGAACCTGGAGATTTTTTTTAACACGGAACCGGAAACCCGAAACTCGCAACCTTCATTTTGGCCATATGGCATACAGCCGTATGGTACTGACCGGCATTCCTTTTTGATCCTGCGCCTCGATCAAGAAAGTCACCCTTTTTCTCATTTTTTCATCCTGATAGCTTTCGATCACCTTAGCCTGGACTTTCAGGATGTCCCTGATCTTAATGGGATTCTGAAATTCGAACCCCTGCTTGGCCAGAACCCCACCCGAGGGCATGGTGTGGTCCTGCAGGTAGGAGAGACGGGCATAAATCGCCGCCAGCCCTGGGGGGGCGAAGCCCTCGTCATACAGTTGGTGGCGGTCGCCCACCGTCTCTATGAAATCCTGGACCAACTCCGGGGTGATAGGGTACTCCAGGGGTCGAAAGATTCGCCCGACCGGAAGGTCAGCAAATAACAGCTCCGGCTTGTCTTCCTGGATTTCCATGAATGCCACCTCTTTAACCGAGACTCATGAAATTCGAATCTCGAATTGCGAAACAAAATCAACATTCCAATCGGTTTCGCTATTCGATTTTTGGATTTCATGCGCCTTCAATTTTTAAATAGCTTCGGCAATTCAGGCCGATCCCGAAAAGGTAAGTCTCGCTTGTCCTTCCATGAAGACGTCCCCATTGGCCCTCTGGCACAGGACTTCTAGGGTCCCTTCATTTTTTCCCTTCTGAATCTCCAGGACCTTGAAGCGGGTGACCAGGATGTCTCTTCCTTCAAATTCTCCTTTCACCGAGATTCCATCGGTGAAAATCCTCAGGTTTTCCGGAACGGACCAGTTCTTGGCTAAAGCTTCACGGATCACATAGCCGACGAGAGCTTGCCCGGACAGCCCTTCTTTCATCTTACCGGCAAACAGAAGGGCGGGGGCAATCTCACCGTTGGGCCTCAAATCCTGAAGAGAAAGGGGCCGGGAGCTGCAGTGCCGCACCGGGCCACTTCGGGTCACATGGCCCAGGAGATTCCGGCCGCAGAATTCTTCGGCCATGAGTCCCGTATCGATTACATCATCAATATTGAGGCCGGTTTGAACCCCCATCTCTTCCATCATGAGCACCATGTCTTCGGTGCAGGTGTTACCGGCAAATCCCTTGTGGTACTTGGGCCGTCGGGTGGCCGGCTGTCCCCCCATCCCGCCGAAGGAGCTGTCGTGCAGAACGATCCCCTCCTGAAGAGCGGCCAGCGTGTTTGCCAGCCCCATTCCCCGGGTGTCGTGGAAATGGGCAACAAAGTCCACCCCCGGAAAACGGTCTTTCATATGGCCAAAGATTTCCCTGACCTGCCGCGGGTTGGCTTCCCCGGTTGTGTCTCCGAGCATGATGGAGGTCGCTCCCTTGTCCAGGTACCAGCCGGTGAGCTCGATGATTTTTTCCAGGGGAACCTCTCCCGCCAGGGGGCATCCGAAGGCGGTTCCTATGCAGCCGATGACCTTGATCCCGGCCTGCCGGGCCCGTTTCACCAGGTCTGCCAGAGGAGGCATAGCCTCCTCGAAGGTCCGTTCGAGGTTCGCCAGGAGATGATCCTCGCTGGCTGACAGGATGGCAGTAATTTCTTGTACCCCATAACCTTGATGGCAGATGTCCAGAAGGCGGTCGAGGGCCTTATCGTTGGGAATGATGGCGACATAGGTGACATCCGGGGGACGCCGGATTCCCTTCAAGACTTCTAGAGAATCGGAGAACTGGGGGATCAACTTGGGATGGGCAAAGGAAGTGGCTTCGATTCGCTTGAAACCGATCTCCACCATCCGGTTGATGATGGCAATCTTCTTTTCCGTAGGAATGAACTGACCCTCTCCCTGGAGCCCGTCCCGGGCCCAGCATTCGCAGATGTTTACCCTCTCCGGCATCCCTTTCATCGGGTCCCTTCCTCTCGATCAATTGCTCCCCTTGATACTTGCCTTTCTAAAACGCAGGAAGGCCTTTCCAGAAATTCAGATCATTCGAAAACCTGGCGAATTGTATTGAGCTTGGGCCTACCTTGAGATCAAATCAGAAATTCGTGCTTTTCCAAAAAAGTTGTCAGATTCCTTGCCGACTGGCCGATGTGTTCTTCCATGGCCAGCCGGACTTTCAGTGGTTCCCCCCGATCGAGAGCCTTCAGGATTTGTTCGTGATCCTCGTTGCTTTTTTCCCGCTGGCCCGGAATGGAAAGAATGATCCGCCAATAACGGGCAAACTGGTCCCGGTGGTTCTTGATTAACCCATGAAGCCGACGGTTTTCGCATTTATCGATGAAGAACTGGTGGAAAGCGATATTCAACCTTTGCCACTCGCCCGGATCTTTCCGCACACTCTTTTTCAGCCGCTCATGGATGAAACGAACCTCCCGTAGGTCCTCTTTTTTCATCCTCTGCGCGGCGAGGCCGCCGGCCAGGCCTTCCAGCGCGCCCTGGATCACATAGAGCTCTTCGATATCCTGGAGGGAGAAACGGGAGACCTCGGTTCCTTTGTAAGGGGTGATTTTCACCAGCCCCTCCAGTTCGAGCTGCTTGATTACCTCGCGGATCACGGTGCGGCTGACCTTGAGGGATTCAGCCAGGGAGGATTCCACCAGGCGGGACCCGGGCAGGAGACGGCCCGAGAGGACCTGCCTTCGAAGATCGGCATAAATGGTCTCTCTCAGGGGTCTGTTCTTCTGGGCGCGATTCGGAGCGGACAAAGGTCCCTCCTTTGGTTTGCAATATTGTTTACAATATTGTTTAAAATATGTCAAGAAGAAAAGGAACCCTTACATTGCCCTGTTTTCATTCCCTCCTCCCGGTGCACCTCCTACCGAAAAAACCAGGGGAACCACCCGGCTTTCAATTCCACTTATTCGATTGGTTATTCCTCCTTTTCGTAGATTTTTTTGGCGATGGAGGGGAGCTGTCCGCAGTTTGGACTCTTCTTGCCCCTCCTCCTTTCCCTTCAGTATTTGACGGTCATCCCGCCGAACTGTTTCCTCAGTTCTCTCCGCAGAACCTTGCCCACCGCGCTTCGGGGCAACCCCCCTACAAAGGCCACCCGTTTGGGGACTTTGAACTTAGCCAGATGTTGAGAGGCGTATTCGATGACCTCCGCCTCGCTCAGCGACTGGCCGGTCTTGGGAACGACCACCGCCATCACCGCCTCGCCGAACTGGGGATCGGGAATGCCGATGCAGGAGGCCTCCTGGATTTTGGGATGGGCGAAAAGGACCTGTTCCACTTCCGCCGGATAGATGTTTTCTCCGCCTGATATGACCATGTCCTTCTTGCGGTCCTTGATATAGAGATATCCCTCTCCGTCGAACCTCCCCATATCGGCCGTGTGGAACCAGCCCCCGGCGAAAGCCTCGGCGTTGGCCTCCGGGTTCTCGAAATACTCGCTGAACAGGGCTGGACTCCGAACGCAGATCTCGCCGATTTCTCCGGCAGGCAGCTCCCGTCTGCTTTCGTCCAAGATTTTCACTTCGGTGAGGGGATGGGGTTTGCCCACGGTGGTCGCGTTGAGCACCTTTCCCTTAGTCACATGCATGGCGATGGTGGCGATCTCGGTCATCCCGTAATTGTCGCAGATATCCACGCGAGGAAAGGTTTTGGCAAACTTCTCTTTCAGGGCCACGGGAAGCGGAGCCCCCGTGCAGCGGACGGTGTGCCAGGAGCTTAGATCATACTTCTCCAGGTTGGGGACCTGGAGGATGGCCGCGGCCACGATGGGAACCATGGCGAATTGGTTCACCTTCTCTTTCTGGATCGTCTCCATGAGCTTGGCCGCGTCGAAAGCCCTCAGAATCACGCAACGGCCGAATTTAATCAGCTGGCTTACCGCTGTGATGTAGGCGGCCTTATGGAAGAAAGGCAGGGGGTAGGCCATGCATTCCTGAATGTTGAACCGTCCAAGCATGGTGTCGTAGAGGATGGAGTTCACCAGCGACCACATATTGCTCTTGTGGCGGCAGAAGACCCCTTTGGGAAATCCCGTGGTCCCCGCCGTGTACATGAGCATGGCCGGGTCATCGGGGCCGATGGGAAGGCCGGGGTGGCGGGAAGAATGACGGGCCACCACCTCTTCGTAAAGATGCATATCTCCCGGGGCGTGTTTTCCCACGACAATGTAGTTTTGAATGGTGGGCATTTCGGAACGAAGTTTTTCCACCACCGGAAGGAACTCTTCGCCGAAGAAGAGGGCCTTGGCCTTGGCGTGGTTGAGGATCCAGGCGATCTCCCGCGGGGAGAGGCGGAAGTTGATCGGAACCGGGAGGGCTCCGGCTTTGTTCGAGGCCATATAGTTTTCCAGGATCTCCGGACAGTTAGCCAGAAAGGACCCTACTCGATCCCCCCTCTGGATCCCCATTTCCACGAGCGCGTTGGCCAAGGAGTTGACCCGGTCATCCACCTCCTTGAAGGTCCGGCGGACTTCGTCGCAGATCAGAAACTCCCGGTCGGGGTACTTTCTGGCAGCCAGCTCCAAAAGGGAAACGGTGGTCACCTCTTCGGGACGGTATTCCATGCCTTCCTCCCCGGGTTTGTACAGACCTACTTTAAGCGGACTCGAACTCCGTTTTTTAAACCCTTAAAGAAGGGAGAATTCGGATTCCTATCCTTCTCCAGCTTCTTCTTCCTCCCTCGAATATTTGACCAGAGGAAAAATCAATTTGCCCCGAAAGCAGAGGGGAGAAGGTTTCAGGAGAGGCGCAAGATGGGATGACGGGAATTCCAGGAGTGGTGCCGGTTGGTGCCTGTTACCATACCCATCAGAGTTCGGGGATTCCATGAGGCCTTCCTCCCTCCATGCCGTGGGTAGAGCACAGCGCGGGCTTTTTGAATTCGATTTGATTTTACATGGCGGGGTGTTTTTGTCAACGGGATTTTATTGAGCCCTCTCGGCCAAGTCGATCCCAGGCGGACCCGATTCCCCTGGATTTCAGGGATGCCTTTTGGACTTTCTCCGAGGCGGTCTTGGGAAGGGAGGAAACAAATTCCAGATAGCGGGGGATCTGGAACTTCGGCAACTTTTCTTGACATCTTTCGATCAACTCTCGCGGTTCGACCGATCGTCCTTCATGCAAAACCACATAGACTTTGATTTCTTCGCCCAGGATCGGGTCCGGCACTCCAACCGCCGCGGCTTCGGCCACCGCGGGGTGATCCGTGAGGACTTTCTCGATTTCATAGGGGGTGATATTCTCCCCGCCCCGGCGAATGCTCTCTTTCTTCCGGCCGCAGAAATAGAAATACCCCTCCGAATCGACCTTCCCCAGGTCTCCGGTGTGAAACCACAGATTCCGGTAATCCCTGAGGGTCTCCTCCGGCATCTTATAGTATCCATTGAACATAACGAAAGGCTTCTTCGGCCGTACGACGATTTCGCCAACCTGGCCCGGAGGGACCTCATCATCCTCATCATCAAAGACCTTAACCTCAAAGCATTCCCTGACTTGCCCCACCGAACCCGATTTGATCTTTCCCGGCCGGTTGATGGTGTTCCAAGTTCCGGTTTCCGACATGCCGTATAATTCGCAGACCTGGAGCCCGAAACGCCGGGTCGCTGTTCCGTGGACCTCCTTCGGGGCGCCGCCGCCGAAACATTTTCTGGCGGGGGACCCCTTTTCCTCTTCCCTTTCTGGCTGGTTTAGAAGAATGGGCAGGACAGCCCCCACGTAGCTGAAGGCTGTGGCCCGGTAAGCTCGAATCTCCTGCCAAAACCGGGAGGCGCTGAACCGTTCCGCCAGGGCAATCGATCCCCCCGTAACCAGTGCGGTGAGCACGCAGTAGACTTGGGGGTTGGCGTGGTAAAGGGGGAGGCAAGTGTAAATGATGTCCTCGGGTTTCATTTCCACATAATCGCGAAGGTCCTCAGCCGCGGCGATGTAGGCTCGGTGAGGGTTGAGCACGGCCTTGGGCCATCCCGTCGTTCCCGAGGTATAAGTGATGATCAGGGGATCCCCCCCCTTGGGAGGCCCCCCCTCGACGGATTCTGAAGAAATCCCTGCTAAGAGACGGGATAGGCTGTGAGCTCCCTCGATTTCGACCCCTCCTTCGGCCAGGTCAAAAACCACGAGGGTCAGTCCCGGAGCCTTCCCTGCTTTCTCGAACTCGTCCTGGAACTCCGCCCCCACCAGGCAGTATTTTACGTCCGCCTGCCTGAGGGCATATTCCAGCCCGTCCGCCTTCCATTGGGTATTGAAGGCCACTAGAACCGCCCCTAATTTCGCCAACCCGAACCAGCAGGCGATCCATTCCGGGCAGTTGGGGAGCATGACCGCCACGTGATCCCCTTTGCGGACACCGAGCTCGCGAAAAACCCGGCTGAACCGGTTGCTGAGGAGGTCCAATTCCCTGTAGGTTAATTGGCGGTCGCGAAAAAAGAGATACTCCTTATTACCCCGCAGCCCGACCATTTCGGTCAGAAGGGTTTTCAAGTTATCCATTTCTACCCCAGGACCTGTTTGGCTATGTTGTTCTTCATCACTTCCAGGGTCCCTCCCGCGATGCAGAGCGATTTGGCGTCCCGCCAATACCGCTCGAAGGGAGTTTCCCGGTAGCATCCATGGCTGCCGGTAATCTGGATGGCCTGGGAAACCGCCTCCAGGCTGACCTCTCCGGCCACCAGCTTGGCCATGGACGTTTCCCTGGCCGGGTCTTTTCCCCGGTCCTCCATCCAGGCCGCTTTATCCCTCAGGAGGGAGGCGGCTTCCAGGCGGGTGCTCACCTCAGCCACGATCCAGCGGATCCCCTGGAAGTCGACCACCGCATTCTTTCCCACCATCCGACTTTTCCCGAAGGCGACCGCTTTCTCCAGGGCTGCCCGGGCAATCCCCAGAAGACAGCTGGCGTTCCCGATCCGGCTGTGATTGAAGGCCGAAAAAAATACCTTAACTCCCTGCCCTTCCTCGCTGATCCTTCGCCCCTCCGCCACACGGTAATCTTCCAGGCGGAAGGAATAGATCGGGGAAGCCCGCAACCCAATGGGGTCCATCTTCTCCGCGATCCAGAAGCCGGGGGAGGCGGGGTCTATCAGGAAAACGGTCAGCCCCCGGGGGGCCAGGGCGAAGAAGTTGATGACCTGGGCTTCGGCTGCGTCATTGATATGCACCTTCTCTCCATTCAGGAGGTAGCCCTTTCCTTCCTTCCGGGCCGTGGAAGCCATGCCGCTGAAAGAGGAACCCACATCCCGTTCCGAGATGGCCGTCGCCGCCAGCCATTCTCCGCTGGCCAGCCGGGGCAAGAATTCCCCCCGCTGTTCTTCCGTCCCGTAATGGAGGAGCATCTTTTCAGTCTGGTAATGCCCGTTGTGGATGTAGGCTGCGCTGGCTTTGGCGACCTCTTCGCAGAAAATCCCATACTCCACGGCCCCCAAGCCCTTCCCGCCGTAATGGGATGGGACTGTAAGCCCCAAATAACCTTCCCGCCCCATTTTCCGAAAGGTCTCCCGGGGGAAGAGGCCTTTTTCATCATACTCCCGCGCCTCGGGCTCAATGACCGTTTCGGAAAAAGCCCGCACCGAGGCCTGAAACGCTTTCTGGGCCTCACTCATTTCAAAGTCCACCGTCTTTCCTCCTGTTGCGGGGTCATAAAGAAAGATTATATGGATGTTGGAGCTTACAATATTTACTAAATTCCCTTTCCTGTCAACCCATGTCTGTTTACAACATACGGATAAACCTTTTTCCCTTGACAAGAAAAGGATCATCTAGTATTCACAAGAGAATACGGCCCGCCGGGTTCGCGCACCCAAGACCTCCATCTTGCAAGCGGAAGCCAGCGTCCACCCCGACTAGGCGGGTAGAAGATTGCGCCGATTATACTGCGTTCAAAGGATTCTTGCCGCACCTGGCCGTCGCGCAACAAGGAGGATTTGCCATGACCGCGGAGGTGATCCAAGCCTTCCTTTCTCTCAGTACTCCCACGATTTCGGATGCCTTAGACCTGCTGCGCCTGAGCGGTGGATGCCTGGGCCTGCGACCTGTGGTCATGGGCCATAAAATTGCAGGCCCGGCCTTTACTGCCAGGTTCGTACCCGTCGGCATTGGAAAGAAGGGCGCCGGTGATTTCTTGGACGACGTGCCCCCGGGAAGCGTAGTGGTTATCGATAATGGAGGGCGAACGTATTGCACGGTTTGGGGTGACCTGATGACCCGGGTGGCGAAGCGTAACGGAATAGCAGGCACGGTCATCGACGGCGTATGCCGGGACGTGGCCCTCATCCGGGAGCTGAATTATCCCATCTTCACCCGCGGCGCTTTTATGGTGACCGGGAAAGGGCGGGTGCGGCTCGCCGCAGTGCAGGAAGAGGTGACCGCAGGAGATATTTCCGTCCACCCTCAGGATTTGATCATCGCTGACGACAGCGGCGTGCTGGTGGTTCCCAAATCTCGGGCGGATGAGGTGCTGCGGGCAGCTCAGGATATTGGCGCTCGGGAAGACCGGATTAAGCGCATGGTGGAAGAGGGCATGACCCTAAAGGAAGCTAGAGCGCGGGAGGGATATGATCAAATAGGCAAACAGTAGGGAATCAGGACATAGCCGACCCACCGGAAATAAACGAATGGGCGAAAATAACGATTAAATCTCAAAGCGGGGAAAGCCGGAGAAGGAGGAGGAGGAAATGCGACAAGACCTGGAGCTTCTCAAAGGGGCGATTGAAATACATGTCCATTCGGGTCCCGATTTATTGCCAAGACTGTTGGATCACGCCGAATTGGTACGGATGGCAAAAGACGCGGGTTATCGTGCCATCGTGCTCAAAAGCCAGAATATGGGGACGGCCGATCGAGTCCCTTTCATCCGCATGCTGGTGCCGGATATCGATGTCTTTGGGAGTGTAACGCTGAATTACTCCGTGGGGGGGATCAACCCTTTTGCGGTAAACGCCGCCCTGGGCTTCGGGGCCAAAATCGTGTGGATGCCCACCATCGACGCCCGGCATCACATGAGTTATTTTGGAGGATTGGGACAATTCGGGTCATCCATTAAGGCGGAAAAAAAGCTGCCGGAGTTCTACAAGAAGGCCAAGGGATTGACCGTCCTTTCCGATGATGGCAGGCTCCTTCCCGAAGTGCGGGACATTTTGGACTTAATTGCCGAGAGCAATACCGTATTAGGCCTGGGGCATTTGAGTCTCAAGGAAATGATGGCTCTGGCCAAGGGATGCCAGGATGCCGGCGTGAGAAAGATGTTCATCGATCATCCTGACTTGGCCTTCACCAAAGTTCCTCTGGAAGCGCAGCTTGAGTTGACCAAATTGGGAGTCAAGATGAACTACGTTGCGGCGGAGATCTCCCCCCGGTTCTATTGCATTTCGCCCAAGGAGATCGTGAATAACATGAGACAGGTGGGAATCAAGAACTCATTGATTTCCACCGATGTGGGAACGCCGACGAATCCCAATCCCATTGAAACGATGCGTTCCTACATCCAAATCCTTCTGGACGAAGGATTGACCCCCGCCGAAGTGAAGACCATGCTTCATGACAATCCCGCGGCTTTCCTTTACGAGTGAAAGAAAGCGCCCAGGGCCCGGTTTCGAGAGGGATCGGGGCGAGAAGGTTTGGATGGGCATATAATTTTTTCTTGACGGCCCGAAGCTGAAATGGGATTTTAGGCGATATTTTCACCATTAGGGGTCCTTTGGGATCTGGGTTCTTCGGAGACTCTTCTCCCTGAAAGAGGGGTTCAGCACCCCCGCCGCTGGGCATGGCAGGTTTGAACGGTCGAAGGGGCGGTGGCTCGCGGCCGCCGCGCTCTTCCTAATTAATGAGGATGGAGGTGGAAGGATGGACAGAAAGAGAGCTTTGGTCGCTATCGGCATGGCGGCATTGTTGATCGGGGGGGGATTCCTGGCCTTCCCTTCAGCCCTTTTCGCCCAGGAGAAGACCATCATCTGGAACGTCCCGCATACGGCCGCACCCAGTTACTATCACATTCTCAACCTGAAACTGTTCGCCGAAAAGTTGAAGGAACTGAGCAAGGGACGGATGGAGCTCCGGGTCCATCCCGCTTCTTCCCTTTACCCGCAGAATGAACAGATCCCGGCGGTGGTGGACGGAAGGGTGGAGATTGCTCCGATTCTGTCGGGGTACATGGTGGACATGTTCCTCGAAATGGCCGTCCTGGACCTGCCCTTCATGACCCGGGGTCTGGATGAAGCCCGGGCGGCGGCCGACAAAATGCGGCCCTACTACGTTGAACGGCTGGCCCAGAAGAACATCCAGCTCCTGGCCATCGGGACCTGGCCCACCCAGCAGCTTTTCTCCACCAAGAAAGCCTTCGCCAAGGTGGAAGACTGGAAGGGGGCCAAGATCCGGGTCTACGGCGCCGAGACGGCGGAACTGACCAAGGCCCTAGGAGGGGCGCCGGTTAATATCCCCTTTGGCGAGGTTTATACGGCCCTGCAGAGAAACGTGGCCGACGGAGCCATCACCTCGGCCACCAATGCCGAGCCTATGAAATTCTTCGAGGTGACGAAGTTCATCAACTACTGGTTCATCAGCGGCGCGGGAATCGAATTTCTTGGCATGAACAAGAAGGCCTTTAATGCCCTGCCCAAGGACCTGCAGCCGGTGGTCCTGGACGCGGTCAAGCAATCCCGCTTCGAAGACAAGGAATGGGAGGACGCCAAGGCCTGGGACGCCAAGGCCAAAGCGCGCTGCGCCGAGCTGGGTTTAACCATCGTGGACGTCCCGGCGGCGGAGATTGAGAAAGCCCGGAAGATGGTCAAACCCGCCTGGGACAACTGGCTCAAGCGGACCGGCGCCGAGGGGCAACGGGCCCTGGACCTCGCCGCGAAAGCCCTGGGACGCTAGTCCCCGCGGAACAACGTTGCCGTCCAGCTTTTTTCCCAGCAGTTGAGAGCGTAACCCGCAGCGCGATTACACTCCGTCACGGCCGTAGGGGCATCCCGCCAAAGGCGGGATGCCCCTACGAAAAAGAAT
>DASPRR010000212.1:0-7344 GCA_035624375.1 Thermodesulfobacteriota bacterium
AAGAAGAAGTTGATAACTGAATTGCCTACGGGGGGAATTCCCGTTCTAAGGAACGACAAAACTTCCCTTTCCCAGGGGGTCGAAACCCCCTGGTTCCGGGCAAAGAAAAGAGTCTCTCCGGGCAATCCATGGAGGAGCAGGCAAAAGGAATGGCTTTATTTTTTCTGAGTGTAGTCGTACCAGCCCTTGCCGGTCTTTTCCCCGTACTGGCCTTTCAGGTACCTTTCTACCACACTGGGGGAGGGGAGGTCGGACCGGTCGCCGGTCTTTTTGAAACGCTCTAGGGACATGATGTAATTCAGATCGATCCCGGTCAGGTCCATCAGCCGGAACGGGCCCATGGGGTGCCCGGCGCCGTAGACGCAGGCTTTGTCGATGTCCTCGAAGCTGGCCACCCCCATCTCCAGCATCCAGAGGGCCTCGCGGCCGATCACCCGGAAGATCCGGTTCAGAAGGAATCCCTCCACTTCTTTTTTGAGGAGGACCGGAATCTTTTCCAGCTTCTCGGAGAGGTCATACGTAATCTTGGCCGTCTCGTCGGAAACGTGGGGGCCCTTGACCACTTCCACGAGCTTCATCACCAGGGCGGGGTTGAAGAAGTGCATGTTCACCACTTTCGCCGGCCGTTTTGTCGCGTCGGCGATGAGGGAGCTTACGATGTAGGAGCTATTGGTGGCCAGGATGGCATGAGCCGGAGCCACTTCGTCGAGCTGGGCGAAGAGCTTCCGTTTCACGTCGAGGATTTCCAAAACCGCCTCGATCACAAAATCCGCGTCCTTGGCCGCGGCTTTAAGGTCCTGGCTGAAAGAGATGTTCTTCCGGGCCGCCTCCGCCACTTCCTTGGTCATTTTCCCTTTTTCGACCCTGCCGGGCAGGTAGGTATCCGCAAATTTTTCTGCCTTCTTCAATACCTCCGGAACTACGTCCGTGCAGGTCGTTTTGTAGCCGTGAATGGCGCAGAGCAGGGAGATCTGGTGCCCCATGTTTCCCGCGCCCACTACGCAGATCTTTTTGATGTCACCAACGGTCATATCAGGCCTCCTTAAAGAGCGATCAGCGGTCAGCGCTCAGCCGGCAGCCAACGTCCTTTTATCCTTCCTTTGCCGAACGCTGATCGCTGATTGCTGTAGTTTTAGGCTTCTCTCTCAATAATCGTTGCCACACCCTGCCCACCGCCCACGCAGGCGTTGGCCAGGCCGTAGCGGGCCTTCTTGGACTGGAGGATGCGGGCCAGAGTGCCCGTCAGGCGGACGCCGGTCGCCCCCAGGGGATGGCCGATGGCCAGGCCGCCGCCCATGACGTTGACCCGGTCCGGATTGAGACCCAGCTCCTTGATGCAGTAGAGGGGAACGATGGCAAAAGCCTCGTTGATCTCCCAGTAGTCGATGTCCTTCACCTGGAGCCCGGCGGCTTTCAGCGCCCGTTTACTGGCCGGGACCGGACCGGCGCCCATGATGGAGGGATCTACGCCCGCGAAGCCGATGGACTTGATCGTGGCCAGGGGCTTGATGCCCTTCTTCTTGGCCGTTTCCTTGGACATGAGGATCATGGATGTCGCGGCCGCATTCAGGGGAGAGGAGTTCCCGGCGGTGATGTTGCCGTCGGGTCTATAGGCCGGCTTGAGGTCCTTCATCTGCTCCAGGGTGGTGTCTCCCCGGACGGCCTGGTCCCTGTCCACCACCATCATCTTCCCGTCGCCCTGCTCCGCTTCGATGGGAAGAATTTCGTCCTTGAAGAAACCTTCCTTCTGGGCCTTAGCGGCCAGCTGGTGGGAGCGGACTCCCCACTTGTCCATGTCTCCCTTGGTCAGCCCGCTCATCCCGAAGAGCTTTTCCGCGGTCAGGCCCATGTTCATGGTGGTCATCATCTCCCAGTGCTTATAAGCAGGGTCGGTGAAAAGCCGCAGGTTGGGGGAGATGGCCCCCTTTTCCCCGGCCAGAGAACCCATGGGAACACGGGTCATGTGTTCCATGCCTCCGACCATCACGATGTCGGCGAAGCCCATGGCGATTTCCATGAAACCGATATGGATACCGGCCATGGCTGACCCGCACTGCTGGTCCACGAATTTCGCCGGGATGGTATTGGGGAAGTTGGCCAGAAAAATGGGAAAGCGGCCCCCGTAACTCCACTGTTCGGTGACCCCGATGGCCGATCCCACAATGAAATCCTCCACCTCTTCTGGCTTGATTCCTGTTCGCTTGACCACCTCGGGAAGCAGCCTGGCCAGAAGATCATCCGACCGGACCTTGTGGAACCAGTCCCTGGGGGGGTCATTGGGTCTGGACCTGGACTGAGCCGTTCTCAGATATCCTGCGATGACGACCTCTTTCATATGCAGATTCCTCCTTGTAAATAAGATTTATTTAGCCGACGAATCTCCGAAATCGTCCCCATCCCCCCTTTATTAAAGGGGGGCAAGGGGGGATTTCCGGCAGGGGCGATGTTCTGGAAAGAACATAACAGTAGGTTGCGGCTCCGGCAGCTCTGTGTTTTATTTCTTGTCCTTGTTTTCCGGATTTACCTTCCGGTCCTGAATTCCGGCGAGCTTCTTGACCAGCTTCTTCCGGGCTTCGATGTCATACTGGCTGGTGATGGCAATGGCTTCCATGATGGGCGAGCCGCCGCCGTGGAAGGCGCCGTAATTGTGAATTCCTCCGGTTGCCGAACACGCCAGATCGCCCACATACCGCCACAACTGCGCCGCATCCTCGGGATGGACATCCGGATTTCGGGTAATGTATTTGTACAGGAGGTCCTTGGTCTCGGGATTCATGAAGTCCCCTTCGTAGGGGAAGGTGGCCGGAATGCCCCCCGAGACATCGCACAGGATTTCGGCTTCCCGGAAGACCGCCTCGCCGGTCAGGCAGCGGCCCACGTTGGCGTAAATGGAGTTGGGAATGTAGCTGCCCGGGCCATAGGGGCGGAAGCCCACCCCGGGGATGTAGACTTCGGGTTTTCCCATTTCCGAGGCGGTAAAGCCGGCGGCATAGCCGAGCTCGGAGACCCGGATGATCTCCGCCAGCTTGTCCCGCACGTGGGAAGCCTTGCCAATGCCGTTGTAATCAGCGGCCAGGGCTACGGTTCCCAGCATCAGGTCGCCCAGGGCCGGTTTGCAGCCCGAATAGCTGTGCCGGTGGAAGAGGGCGAAGAGCAGGGCGCATACTCCTCCGTGAATCGTTTCGCCGCACAGGAAGACCCTTTCCCAGGGAATGAAACAATTGTCAAAGATAGTATAAGAATCGGTCGCCCCTGGGGTAAATCCCCTCTTGAAATACTGACGGTCGCGTAAGTTGTGGATGGAGACGACCTGCTTGACCCCTTCCCAGTCTCCGGGGACGGCAAAGGCCACGGCCCAGTCCTTCTCTTCGGGCAGAAGGGCGCGGGTCGGGACCACCACGATCTCGTCGGCCACGGAAGCCTCGGAGTTATGCACCTTGGAACCCCGGACCACGATCCCGTCCTTCTTCCGTTCCACCACGTGCACATACATGTCCGGGTCCTTCTGCTGGCTGGGCCGCTTCATGCGGTCCCCTTTCACGTCGGTCTGAGCGCAGCAGCCCACCAGGTCTTCTTTCTGGAACCTCTCCACCCATTTTTTAAAATTCTGGTGATATTGGGTGGCCCCATTGTTCATCTTGTCGGCCTCATAGGAGACGTTGTAAATGGCGTTGGTCCCGTCGATTCCCATGCACCGCTGGATGCAACCCCCGGCGACCTGGCAGAGAAGCCGGGTCATGTCCTGCTTCTTGTGCAGGTCCTCCTTGCTTTGATGGATATGGTTGAAGCGGTTGATCTTCTCTCCGGTCAGGTGGGATTTGGCAGTGCACAAGCCTTCGTGCTTGGGGTCGGCGGCGTAGTCAAAGGTGATGCCGATGGTGTTGATGGTGGGCATCTGCACTTCGTCGTCCCGGGCGATTTTTTCGCCGTTCATGTAGATGTTCCGGCGCATCGTCCGCAGCCTTTCGATGTACTGCTCTTTGGTTCTCATTTCTTCCTCCTCCTTCCTCCTTCATTTGAACTTGGTTTATACACCTCTGAATTCCCCCGAAATAAATGCATCTTACCGCTCAGCACCCCTCTAGGGCCATGAGAAACCTCATATCCTCGCTCAAGCTTCCCAATCGCTATACCATGCCCGTTTTCGGGGACAATTGTCAAGACCTTGTGGGGTTATTCAAAGGCCTTCGGAAACGCCCCGAGGAACCCCGGAGAAATCCTCCCCTTCCTTTGGTTCCGCTTCCAGCAGCCGCAAGATTCTCCGGTATTCTTCCCGGGAAAGTTTGCGGTAAAGATGATAGAAGAAAACGCTCATGATTTCTCTTCCCTGGACGATCCTCTTGGAGAACACCTCCGGGGGAAGCTTCCCCAGGGTGGCTTCGAAATAGTATTTATGGGACATGACCACGATTTCCCGAAACATGTCCCGGTAATGTTTGAGAGCCTCGGGGTCAAACCCATTCCTGACCCCGATGCCCACTTTATCCATCTCCAGAACTAATTTGCCGAGGGTAATGTCATCCTGGGAGTAGACCTTGCGCCCGTCGCGGATTTCCGGGCTGATGATCCCCCATTCCTCCATCTTGGCCAGCCACTTCCCCCCCAGTTCCGTGGCCCTCAGGAAAGCCTCTTCCCCCTCGACCTCATTGGGGAGAAGCTGGTCCACGGGCCGGAAGTATTCCCTTCGAAGGCTCAGGAGGGATTGTCCTTCGGGGGATTTTTTCTGGTGCTTGAGGATATTCTTGATGACCGCCAGGGGCAGAAAATAGCGGTCCTGAAGTTCCTTTATCAGGCGAATGCGTTCCACATAGCCATCATCGTAATCAGCAATGTTCCTGCCCCGTTTGCGGGGCTTGGGGAGGAGGCCTTCGCGGATGTAATAATGGACGGTTTCTTTGGAGACGTGGGTTCGCTGAACCAGCTCACTGATTTTCACGAGTTCCTCTCCGGTCGGGTGGGGTTAGCGAATAGGGGCGTCATCGAACCCTCCCTACGCCCCGATGTAGGCCTTTTTCACCTTTTCATCGCTCATGAGTTCAGAGTTCGATCCTTCCAGCACGATTCTCCCGGTTTCCAGCACATAACCGCGCCGGGCGATCATCAGGGCCATGCGGGCGTTCTGCTCGGACAAAAAGATCGTCGTCCCTGCCTCGTGGATGGCTTTGACCACCTCTCCGATGATCTTCCGGACGACCAGGGGGGCCAGCCCCATGGAAGGCTCATCCAGCAGGAGCAGTTCCGGCCGGGACATGAGCGCGCGGGCGATGGCCAGCATCTGCTGTTCGCCCCCGCTGAAAGTGCCGGCCAGTTGTTGTTTCCGGTCCCGTAAGATGGGAAACAGGGCATAGACCTGTTCCAGGGACTTCTGGACCCCCTGGCGGTCTTTGCGGCGCGGGTAGGCCCCCATGGTCAGGTTCTTCAACACCGAGAGCTGGGGAAAAAGCAGGCGACCCTCTGGGCAGAGGCACAACCCCAGTTTCACAACCCGATGGGCCGGCATTCCCTGGATCTGGCGGCCCTTGAACTCAATCGTCCCCTGGAACGGCTTGAGCACGCCGGCAATCGTCCGGAAGAGGGTTGTTTTGCCGGCGCCGTTGCTTCCCAACAGGGTGACAAAATCTCCTTGGGGGATCTCCAGGGAAATTTCCCGAACTGCCTGAAACCCGCCGATCAGGGTGGATAGGTTGGAAAGTTTAAGCAATGGATTCCCCCCCCAGGTAGGCTTCGATCACTTCGGGATTGTTGCTGATCTCCTCCGGCGTTCCCTCGGCGATCACGCTTCCGAAATTCAGGACCACCATCCGGTCGGCCAGGTCCATTACCATGCGCATCTTATGTTCGATGAGACAGACCGTAATGCCCGCAACTTTATGGATCTTCCTGATCAAGCCCGTGATTTCGTCCGTATCTTCCAGGATTAAGCCGCCGGTGGGCTCGTCCAGCAGGATCATCTTGGGTTGGCTGATCAGCGCTACTCCGATGGAGAGACGCTTCTGCTCCGCCTGGGATAGGGTGGAGACAAAGTGAAAGGCCTTCCCCGCCAGGCCGATGAAGCTTAAAGCCTCCATTACTTTAGCCGTGGTCCGATCCTTATCTTCCTTCCAGAGGCGGGTATGCAGAAGGGTGTTCCAGAAGCCACCCTGGGTGCGGAGCCGGTAGCCGATGGCCAGGTTGTCCACCACCCGCAATTGGTCGAAAAGCGCGGTAGTCTGAAAGGTCCGGGCAATGCCTTTTTGGGCGATCCGGTGCGGCCTCAGCCCGGTAATTTCTTCTCCCTGCAGGTGGATGACCCCGGAGGTCGGGCGCAGCAGCCCGCTGATCAGGCCGAATAGAACCGATTTCCCAGCCCCATTGGGTCCGACGATGGCCAGGATCTCCCCCTCTTTAACATGGAGAGACACATTGCTGACGGCCGCCAAGCCGGCAAAATTCTTGGTGAGATTCTTAACCTCCAATAACACCCTTCTATCCTCTCCTTTGAGCGTACAAGCCCCTCACCCTTTGCTGCAGGGTAGTGAATCCCCCCATCAGTCCCCGGGGAAAATAGATGATGACTACGATCAGCAGGGCTCCGAAAATGATCAAGCGGTATTCCGCCAGAAATTGCAGGTACTCCATGATCACGGGAATCACGAAGGCCCCGATAATGGGACCCGCCAGCGTCGCCGCGCCCCCCAGGAGGAGAAAGATAAGCCAGTTGAAGGTCAGGTCCAGCGAGGCCGTGCTGGGGCTGATCGTGCCCATCAAGCTGGCGTAAATTCCGCCCGCCATCCCGGCGAAGAAATTGGCCACCACAAAGGACAAAATTTTCCCGGCAAAGGTGTTGATCCCGACTGACCCGGCCAGGACCTCATTGTTCCGGATGGCCATAAAACTCAATCCCAGGAGGGAGTTAACCAAGCGATGCATGATCAATAAGGTCAAAAACAAGAAGGCCAGGACCAGGTAATATTGACCTACTTGGGTTTGAAAACCGAGGTCTCCGATCAGGGGAATGGAAAGCGGGTTGGGCAGAGGGATCCCTACGATGCCGTTGTATCCGCCGGTGAAGTCAATCCAGTTGCCGGCCACGATCGAAATAATGACTCCGAAGCACATGGTGGAAATGGCAAAATAAGACCCCCGGGAGCGCAGCGTGGGCAGTCCGATCAAGAAACCGATTGCGGCCGCGAGAAGGGCGGAGAGGGGGAGGGCCAGCCAGAAAGACAGGCCGCCTTTGGTCAGAAGAGCTACCCCATAAGCCCCGATGCCGAAAAAGCCGGCGTGAGCCAGGGAGGCCTGGCCGGTGTACCCCAGGATCAGGTTCATGCTGAGCGTGGCGATTGAGAAAAGGCAGCCCATGAT
>DASPRR010000244.1:0-10603 GCA_035624375.1 Thermodesulfobacteriota bacterium
GGTCAAATCACCAGCCCGCCGTTCGGGCTGAAAATCTGTCCGGTAAAGAAATCCGCTTCGGGGGACGCCAGGAAAGAGACCAGACTGGCGATCTCCTGTACATCGCCCAGACGTCGGAGTGGAGTCCTCTTGAGAATGTAATCGGAGAACCCTTCGGGCAAACCCTTCAGCATGGATGTTTCGATGTAGCCAGGGGCGATCACATTCACCCGAATGTTGTACTTGGATACTTCCTGGGCCAGGGTCTTGGCCAGCATGTTGATGCCTCCCTTGGCCGCGCTGTAATGCAGGGCTCCGGGCGTAGGAGTCAGGGAAGCCACCGAACTGAAAAGGATGATCCGTCCTGAATTGTGGGGTTTCATCCAGCGAACGGCCTCGCGACAGCAGTAAAAGACTCCGTCGAGGTTGATCGCCATCATCTGCCGCCATTCATCGTCAGTCATGTCCTCGATGAAAACCGTTCGGCCCAAAATGGCCGCGGTATGAACCAGGAGGTCCAGCCGTTCCGCCCGCTGCTGCAATTTTCGGAACAGAGACGAAACCGATTCGCTCCGGGAAACGTCAACCTGGAAGGCTTCCCCCCGGGATGAAACCGCCGGGACCAAGCCAGCTGTCTCCTCCGCCGCCTTCAGGTCGAGGTCGGCGGCAAAGACCCGAATTTCCTGGCGGGCCAATTCCAGGGCTGCGGCTCTCCCCATCCCGGACCCCCCGCCAACGATCAGGGCGGTTTCGACTTTCTTGGTCTTCATACTCCCTCTGATCAAAGATCCCGTTGCTTCTCAAAAGCCTTAGCAGGCTTGGCCGTGGGAAAAACCACCAGCCGGTCCGAATCCAGTTGCTCCAAGATTCCCCGGGCCACATCCTCGGGGCTGTCCATAAAGCTTTTGAATTTTTCCACAATCGGCGCCATCTCCTCCGCACCGGGAGATGCCGTGAAAAATTCCGTGTCCGTCAGATGGGGGCAGACCGCAAGTACCCGGATGCCGCTTCCCGCCAGGTCCTTGGCCAGCCCCCGCGAAAAACCGATCACCGCATGCTTACTGGCTACGTAGGGAGTCACTCTGTCGGAGTGGGCGATGAGCCCCCCGATGGAGGCCATGTTGACGATGATTCCGCTCCTCCGGGACTGCATGTGGGGCAGGACTGCCCGGGTCATGAAAACCAGGGCGAAGAGGTTGACTTCGAAGACCTTCCGCCAATCCTCCTCGTTGGTTGAAAGGAAATCCCCGTAGAGCCCCAAGCCGGCGTTGTTCACCAGGACATCCACATTCCCCCATCTCTCCAGGGTCTGTTGGACGATTCTCCTTCGATCGGCCTCCCTCGTGAGGTCTGCGGCAAGGGGGAAAACCTCTCCTGGACATTTCCGGGCAACCTCTTTCAGCCGCTCCAGGCGACGGGCTGCCAGGGTGAGGCGCGCCCCTCTCTGAGAGAAGGAAAGCGCCATGGAGGCCCCGATTCCCGAACCGGCCCCGGTTATGATTACGGTCTTGTCCTTCAGGTCAACCATCAGAAGGACCCTTTTTAGAGATATGAATCAACTGTCACTTTTATATATAAAAAAATGGGAATTTTTGTCAAGGGAAAAATATTTAAAGTTTCGGGTTCTGGACTTGCCTGGGATAGCGAATCTGTCCGCTAGTCGCAACTCTATGGTTTAAGGCCAAAAAGGATCAGCGTAATCATGTCCTTTAAAATATGGGGAGGAACTTCCGGTTGGGCGCCCGTATTCCAGACGATCCACTTGAGGCCGATGAAATGAATCAACCCCATGAGGGACCGCGTCAAAAAGACCGCCGGCAGTTTGCGGATTTCTCCCCTTTCGATCCCCTGCTGAAGCCCCTGGATGTATCCCTGGGCCATTTTTTTGTAGTACCACAGGCTGACCTCGCGGTCGATCATCTCGCATTCCGGGACCACCCGGTAGACCTCCCGGTGTCTCCGGAGGAATTCATAAAAAGCAATCATGCCCACCCGTTCGGCGTCCCGCCGATCCTTCGTTCGGGCCACTCTTCGCTGGAGTTCCCGGCGCATCTGAGAGTTGATGTATTTGACCAGGCCTTCGATCAAATCCCCCTTGCTGCCGAAGTGGACGTAAAAAGTCCCCAGGGCCACTCCGGCTTCACGGGTGATCTCGGATATGCTTGCCCGGTTGATTCCGTGCCGACCGATTACCCTTTCCGCCGCACGGAAAATGGCCTGTCGGGTGCTCTCCCCCTTGGTCAAGGGTTCCCCCTCCGCTGCGTGAAGGGGGGCCGGGTCCGGAAGGGAAAGCAGATGGCCCTCGGACGGTTTTTTCCAGCGGGTCGGCCCGTTGACCCCATGCAGGATCAAATCGGCCATTTGCCGGATCCCCTCGCGAAGCGATCTCTTCTCCCTCTCCCCCCAATCCAGGGAATGAAAGTAACAGACCCCGATAAGGCCGTATGCGATCATGTTGGGGTCCAAGGGGCGGATATGTCCGGCCTGGGTCTCCCGGCGGAAGAAATCCCGGTAATGACGGGCCATAGCCTCGTAATAAGCGATCGTCACCCGGTCGGTAAGCTCGGACTCGCCCAGAATCCGGTGAAAAGCGAAGTTCTCACGGGTGTGTTCGTACAGGAGCCGAATGGCTTCCTCCAGTCGTTTTTCGAATGGTCCCTGGGTTGTGGTAAGGATTTCGGACCGGGCCATGAATCGCGACAAAATGAGGTCGCTCAATTCCAGGAAAACCTGCTCTTTGTTCTTGAAGTATTGATAGAAGTTCCCCATGGAAATCCCGCAGCGCCGGGTGATCTCCGAAATGGAGGAACCGTAATAGCCCGTGTCTTTGAAGACCTGGTGGGCGGTGTCCAGAATGGCCGCCCGGGTGGCAAGACCCTTCCGGGTCAAGGAACGTATACCGTTTGATGGTTCTTTCTTCTTCTTCATGAGATCATCCAAAAAACTGAATCATCTATCACTTTTGAGCATTATATTGATTTTCTTCTCCCGACGCAACTCTTTTTGGCAAGCCGGAAAGCTTGGGTGCGGGTAATCCCCCAACCGGGACTGAGAAAAAGGTCAAATGATCAGTATACTCATAACGGCGTAAACCGCCTCACCCAGGCCAGGTATCCGGACGCCACTACAAAGACTTTCGGATCGTGGAGAGGGGGACGTGGGTGTAAAGTGAGCTTGTTTGTACTTTAGAAAAAGGAAGAAAAGGGAAGCAGGTCTTCGAACAGATTCCTGGGCACCTGAAGAAATGAATCTATAGCCGAGGACAGTCGGAGGGAGGCTGGGTGATGGTGAACCGGGGGGCCTTGGTGGCCGAGGTCTTGGGATTCGACCAGTGTTAGCCGGGATTACTCGGAATCAGTGGCAAGAATTAGTCGGAATAAACATCACCCCGTCTGCCGTTTAATCATTTCCTCGAAAAATGGGCCACTAAACCCCTGGAAAGAAATCGCCCTCCCCAATTTTCTGAGAAGGGCGAGGTTATGTCTAGGATCATTATACACAGCGTCATAAATCGGCGCCGTATATCAGGGCTAAAGCCCTGAGTTACAAGCACCCCTGAACCTGTAACTCAGCTCTTTAGGGCTGACTGCACGACGTGGAGGGCGATGATGCTGTATTACTTATGCCGCTGCGTTTAAACCCCAGGCTGACCCTGCATTTAGGGCGTGACCACTACCTTCCCAACTCCTTCCTTTCCAAGGAGGTCGATACCCTTGGGCAGGTCATCCAGGGAAACCTTGTGGGTCACCACTTCTTCCACCGGGAAAGGGGTCTTGGCCAAGACGGTCAAGGCATCCTTGAAGATGATGGCCGGATAAGCCCATGACCCATGAATGTCTACATCTTTATTGCAGACCACCCAGGGATTGATATCGGTGGGCCCGGGATCGGTATAGTGTCCAACCTCCACGAGCTTGCCGCCGCGGCGTACGAAGGTTAGGGATTCTTTGAAGGCTTGGGGGGCGCCGGCTGCCTCGATCACCACATCCGGGCCCACACCGTCGGTCATTTCCTGGACTTTTTTGATCCTCTGTTCCAGCGGAAGCTTTCCATCGATGAGAAGGTCCGCCCCCATTCGTTTCGCCATCTTCAAGCGGCTTTCGATCAGGTCCTGGGCGATGATCAGCTTGGCGCCGCTGAAACGCAGAGCGACAATGACCATGAGTCCGATCGGCCCGGCTCCCAGGACCATCGCCCGGCTGCCCACCCCGTAACCTTGTCCGATGAAAGCTTCTCCGGGGTTATAGGCGCGCTCGACTGCCCTGAGACCGGTGGCCATGGGTTCCGTCTGGACCGCCTTTTCCATCGAAATTCCTTCGGGCAGTTTGAAAACCCACGTCTTGGGATGCAGGTAGATGTACTCGGCATAGCCGCCCCAGATGCTCGGGGGATTCTTGATCGAGTTAAAGCCGTAAATGGAACGGCTGGTGCAGAGAGAGGGCCGATGGGGCATATGCAGACAAAACCAGCAGCGACCGCAGGCCAGCGAACTCGGAGCAATGGCTACTTTGTCTCCCGCCTTGATGGTTCCTCCGCCAATGACGGCCATTTTTTCGGTTGCCGCCGTTCCTACCTCGACCAGCGTACCGATGAATTCGTGGCCCGGAATTAGGGGAAAAGGCGCAGTCTTCATCTTCCCTCTAAAGGCGTGGAGATCGCTCCCGCAGATGCCACAGGCCTCCACCTTCAAAAGGGCCGTATCCTCGGCGATTTTGGGTAGGTCGAATTTCTGCATCTCCATCTTTCCCGGTTCCAGCATAACCCAGCCTCTCACTTTACTCATCCTGATTCTCCTTTCTTCTGTTCCAGTTATCATATATTTGATGATCTCGTAAAGAATCTCCCGAAGCGTCACCCCGGCGGAAGCCGGGGTCCAGACGTCGTCCCGGCGAAAGCCGGGAACCATCTCAAAGACTGGATCCCGGTTTTCACCGGGAACCCTGGATTCCGGCTTTCGCCGGAATGACAAATTTTGTTGGATTCCGACTTTTTACTTGATCATCATACTTGGTTAGCTTACCTTTCTTCCCCTTCATTACATCCCCAAATAGCTTTCTTTCAGCCGTTCATCTTTCAAAAGTTCCTGGCCCCCTCCCTGCATAAACACATTCCCGCGCTCCAGCACATAACCCCGGGTGGCAATGGAGAGCGCCTGTTGAACATGCTGTTCTACCAGCAGAATGGTGCAGCCTTGTTGGTTGATCTGGCAGATGGTTTCAAAGAGGCGGTGCACCAGCATGGGGGCCAACCCCCAGGAGGGTTCATCCATCATCAGCATTTTCGGCCTAGCCATAAGCGCGCGCGCCGTGGCCAGCATCTGCTGCTCCCCACCAGACAGGGTGCCCGCCAACTGCTGCCGCCGCTCGGACAGAACCGGAAAGAGGTCGAAGATGGTTTTCAGCGTATCCGCCCGCCGCTGGCGCGCCTCCGCAACATGGGACCCCACCTGCAGATTCTGCTGCACGGTCAAAAAATTAAATAGTTGGCGCCCCTCGGGGACCTGAACCACTCCCTTCTCTACGATCTGGTAGGGCTCCAGGCCCTGGATGGGAGTTTGCTCGAAGAGAATCTCGCCGGAAAATGGCGGCAGCAACCCGGAGATGGTCTTCAAGAGGGTCGTCTTCCCTGCCCCGTTGGATCCGACGACGGCCAGGATTTCTTTCCCTTCCACTTGAATCGAGATCCCGTGCAGGACGGAAACTTTTTTATACCCCGAAACGAGGTTCTTGATGTCAAGCAGCGGCATATTCTTCTCCTAAATAAGCCGCAATCGCCTGGGGGTTATTGGCCACCTGCTGGGGAGTCCCTTCCACCAGTTTTTCCCCCCGGTGCATCATGATGATCCGCTCGCAAAGGGTCATGACCGCCTTCATGTCATGTTCCACCACCAGGAGGGTGATGCCCTGGTCCCGAACGCGCCGTAAAAGTTCTAAGAGGAGCATCTTTTCCGCCGGGTTGAGCCCGGCCATGCTTTCATCCAATAAAAGCAGGCGGGGCTGCGTGGCCAAGGCCCGGGCCAGCTCCAGCCGCTTGTGGTCGGCGGTGGTCAGCTCGTGGCCCAGAACGTCCTTATGGTCCTGGAATCCAAAAAAGTCCAGGACCTCCAATGCCTTCTTCCGGGCTTCGGGGGCATGGGCCGTCCGGGAAAAGGCTCCCACCATCACGTTTTCAAGGACCGTATTGTTGACAAAGGGTTTGGTCACTTGGAAGGTCCGGCCAATGCCCAGCGCACAGACCTGGTAGGGCTTCATACCGACCAGGTCTTTTCCATCGAACCGCACATGCCCGGCATCCGGCTGGTAGAATCCCGCCACCATGTTGAAGACGGTGGTCTTGCCGGCACCGTTCGGGCCGATTAGGCCGACGATTTCTCCCTTCTCGATCGTCATATCGAAATTCTGGACCGCCACCAATCCGCCGAAGGTCTTCTTCAGTTTTTCAACTTCTAGGAATTTCATGATTCTCTCCTCCCGGGGAGTGGGGATGTTCGGCCCCGATCCGGGGGCAAGACATCCTTTGGGCCTCCGGTCGTCCCTCTCAGTTCGGCATCCCACTTTTTAAAAAGCCTGACCAGCGGATCGTTGAGCCCGTTGGGCATGAAGAGGACCACCACCATGATCAGGAGCCCGTAAAGGAGGAGGTGGAGGCCGGCATAAGTGCCCCCGAGATAGGCCCGGACCAATTCGCCGCTGGGGCTCAGCAAGATGGAACCGATGGTGGGACCCAAGACCGTCTGCCATCCGCCCACCACCCCAACGAGGGCAATCTCAATCGACATGCTCAGGCCCATGGCCCGTTCCGGATTGATGTACCGAAAGTACTGGGCATAGAACGTTCCACCCAGGGCCGCCAAAACGCAGCTGACCGCCATGGCCATTAACTTATACTTCGTGGAATTAATTCCCAGGGCCTCGGCGGCATCTTGATCGCTGCGGATGGCGGCCAGGTAAAAACCCATGCGCCAGCGGTTGATGAAGAAGCTCAGCCCAATCGCGGCCAACATCATGAGCAAGGCGATGTAGTAATACGGTTCCTTGGTGCTGAACTGGAAAACCCCCGGGGCATCCCCTTTGAGGGGCACCAGTAAGCCCATGCCTCCTCTGAGGGGAATGCCCAAAGGACCTTCCTCGGTGTTTTCCACATAAATCCGAAGAATCTCTGCAAAAGCAATAGTGGTGAGGGCGAAATACGGGCCCCGCAGCCGGAACGTGGGATAGCCGATGATCACCCCGATGATGCCGCAGACGATACCCCCGACAATCATCCCCAGCCAGGGGGTAACGCCCCATTCCATAAACATCAAAGTCGAAACGTACCCCCCGATCCCCACGAGGGCTGCATGGCCGAGCGAGAGCTGGCCCGCCATGCTCACCAGGCTCCAGGCCGTCCCCAAATAGGCGAAGAGGAACACCAGGACGAAGATGTGGAGGATGTAAGGATCATGAATGAAGAACGGAACGATCAGAAATAGAACCAAAACCGTCGCCGCTGCCCACCCGCCCAAGGGAATATTTTTCGATGGCCCTTTCCCGTTTTCCTTTTTCTCCATCGATCCCCCCTTAGGTTTCCAAGACACCCATGATGCCTTTGGGCCGGGTAAAGAGCACTAGGATGAACAATAAAAAGGAGAAAATCACAGAGGAGGTCGACATCACAAATTGCGCCGTTACGGATTCGACGACCCCGAGAATCAACCCCCCGATGAGGGCACCGGGTACGCTCCCCAATCCGCCCAGAACCACAACGATGAAGGATTTGATCCCCAGAGAGAGCCCCATGGATGGGTTCACGTAGTAGAACGGAACCATGGCAGCGCCGGCTAAGGCCAAGGCTGCCGTCCCGATGCCGAAGGTAAAATTATAAATCCGATAAACGTTCACCCCGCAGAGGGCCGCCGCCTCCCGGTTCTGGCCCACGGAACGAATGGCAACGCCCTTCTCGGTGTAATTCAGAAGCCAGTAAAGGGCGCCGGTAATCACAAAGGACAGAATAAATACGATCAGGCGGGGAATGTTCAAATCGACGAAGCCCAGATCAATCGTCGCCGATGCCGCGGGGGAAACGACGGCCCGGAAGTCACTCTTGAAGAACAGGAGCGCCAAATTGCTGAGGACCAAATCAAAACCCGCCGTCAGGAGGAGGACTCCTAAGGGTTCGATCACCAGGGCCTTTTCCCGGATGAAGATCGGACGGATCAACCACTTCTGGACATAATAGCCGAAATAGAAAAATAGGACGGCCACCGGAATCATCGAAATATAGGGGTCGATCCCAAAGAAGTACCAGAGCCAGAAGCTGGCGTACATGGCCACCATGAGAAACGCCCCGTGGGCAAAATTGATGACCCGGATGATGCCGAAAATCAGGCTCAGACCGACGGCCACGGCGGCGTAGAGGCCCCCCAGCATCAAACCCATCAAGAATGACGATGCCAACAATTCAAAATCCATAGAAACCCTCCCCTAAAGAGCTGGAATTCATGGAAGACAGGTGGAACCCTGGATCGAACCCCCTTGGATTCAAACCCAGCATTTATATTTCTCTACCGGCAGAATAAACACAGACCTCACCCTTCGGAATTCTCGGATCTTTCCCGATTGGGGTGTTCTTCCAAACTGAAGGGAGAAGGGCCAGGAATCCCAAACTCCTGACCTCTCCTCCTCGTGATCACTTAGGGGTGTGATTTACCGTTTGTCCCAGGGTGGAATCGGCCAGGCCAGTTTGGCGCCTGGGGGCCGCATCTCCGTGGGCCAAAAGGTGATTTTTTCGCCTTTCTGGTTCTGGGTAATGTTTCCGTGGGAATAGGTGTTTTGGCCGTTTTCATCAAATTTGATGCGCTGGATTCCCCGGACGAGGGCCGGGCAGTAGGTCTGGCCATTTTCGGCCTTACGCTCGATTCGCCCACAGTTCTTTTCCGTAATGTCCGTCGCAACGATCGCCTCACGGAGCTTCTCCCGATCGGCGGAGGCGGCCCGTTCCAAGGCGTCCTTGACGAGATAGATGGTCCCGTACCCGGCCGCCACATAGGCAGCCGCGCCGTATCCTAGCTTTTCCTTGCTCCTTTTGTCGACGGCCGGGAACCAGGCTCTCTTCGGAGCCGCTGTGTCCCAATCATCCTGAACGAACATGTAAGCCACGGACCGGGGAGGCACCGCTTTGTAGAAGGAAGGATCCTCCGCTCCCGCACCCACGGACCAGAGGCCATAGGGGACGTAGAGCTTCTGTTCCATTTGCTGCTTGCTGAAGAGAATATGGTCCGGAGTATACATGGCGATGATGAGAAGGTCGGGTTTTGCAGCCTTGATTTTCAAGATCTGGGGAGTGAAATCAGAAATGTTCTGAGGGTAGGATTCGTCCAGGATGATTTTATAGCCTTTTTCGGGCCAGAATTTTTTGGCAAACTGGGCGGAAGACCGGCCCCAGTCCGTCCCTTCATAGAGCAGGGCGACGGTCTTGGCTTTCTTTTTCGTCTCCTCGGCGAAAAGTTCCGCCGCCGCCAGCATCTCTTTCAAATCGTAGCTGGCCTTGTTGAAATCCCGGAACACATACTTGAACCCCCGTTCGGTGATTTCGTCCTTTACGGCTACATTCACCATCCAGGGAGTTTTGTACCGCTCGGCGACTTCGCTGGCCGGGAAGGTGACTCCGCTCTGGAAAGCCCCTAGGATGATCGAGACCTTTTCCAAGGTGCACAGTCTCTCCGTCTCCGCGGCCCCGCCGTCGGGAGTGCTCTTGCTGTCGCCAAAAACCAGCTTGATCTTGGCTCCGCCCATGGACTTGATGCCCCCCGCGGCATTAATTTCATCGGCCGCAATTTCAGAGCCGGCCTTCAATTGACTCCCCTGGGGGGCGACGGCGCCGGAAAGAGGCAGAACCTCGCCTACTTTCACGTCTTCTGCCGCCTTGAGGATTCCAGGAACCAAGAATAGCAGACCAAATACTATAAGAGAAGCCCACCCGACGAATAATGATTTTTTCATATTGACCTCCTCCTTTTTGTTGGTTGATTCCTTTCCGCAAAATTCCTTCCCCTTCCGAGAGGGTCCTATTTTCCCGTGGGCGAGCCTCCTTTCTACATCCTTCTTAGGATGGAATCTTGGTGTCCATGATTCGGATTTCCCGAGCGATCCGGTATGCTGGAAGGAAATAACTTTCCTATACCAAAAAGGTCAAGCCCTGTCAAATCCTATTCCATAAAACCGCTATTCTGCCCTGCCCTTTTAGAGGATGAAAACAAAAGGGGATTCGATTACTAGTCAATCCATCATTGTATGGATGCTGAACCCTGAGCCGTTCGTGCTGAGCTTGTCGAAGCATGAACGGCTCAGCGGCGCACCCTTCCACAAGCCTGTCCTGAGTGAACCGTTCGTCCTTCGACAAGCTCAGGACGAACGGTGGATCGAAGGGCTCAGGGTGAACGGTGGCAGGCTAAGTGAAGAGCACCGGGGTTAGAGGAATTTTCGGAAGGATAGGTCTTCTGAATTATGGATTCCTTAGTAAAGTCCCAAAGCTGTGCGTACGGCCTTCGATGGGGGCAGGCCGAAGCCGGGCTCATCGGGGTCAATAATGAGACAAGAATCTACAACGGCGAAAGAACGTTCATAAAGCGGGGCCCACCAGTCCA
>DASPRR010000261.1:0-3870 GCA_035624375.1 Thermodesulfobacteriota bacterium
GTCTCTTTCCGTCCCGTCATCCATGTGCAGTCTTAGGGTACCCGAAACGTGGTACTGGAAATGGGGGGCCTCGCAGCTCTTGGTCTTGGCTAAGGGTTTCACCGAATCGGACCATTTCCAACCGGGTTGAAAGACCGCCCGTCCGATCATAGCCCCATTCACTTTGACCAATTCCAGTTTCCCTTTGTCAAAGGTCCTGACTTCCTCTGGGGAATTCAGGCTTTTCACTTCCATTTTCTCCATTTTCGTTCCCTCCCCTCACCGAATTAAACTCCTCTGTATGGTTAGATGCTTATCCTCTCCTTATGATCTCCAGCCTTCCCCGAATTCCGATTTTCTCCATGATGAGAAATGGTATACTTTGAGGAGGGCCCTTTAGGGATGACCCATTCCTGGGTTATGCGGAAATTCCGGGATCAGAAAAGTATTTCGGGAAGGGTCCGAGAAGGCCATGGAAAACCCAAATTTTGACGTCATCATCGTGGGCGGTGCGGTCATAGGGTCATCGGTGGCCTACCATCTTCTGGCCGCCGAGCCGAGGCTCAAGGTGGCGGTATTAGAACGAGACCCCACTTACTCCCGGGCCTCTACCTCTTTGTCACTGGGCGGGGTAAGGGTTCAATTCAGCCTGAAAGAGAATATCCTGATTTCTCTTTATGCCCAGGAATTTTTTTCCCGGTTTGAAGAAGAGATGGCTGTGGAAAGAGAGAAACCCTCGATCGACTATCGGAGGGCCGGATACTTTTTTCTCATCGACCGGCCGGGATGGTCTGCTGCGGAAAAAGACATGGAATTGCAGAGGAGGCTGGGTTGTGAAGTGGAATGGTGGACCCCGGAAAGGATCCGAAGAGAGCTCCCTCTTTTCCAGGCCGATCTTTTCGTGGGAGGAACTTTCGGCCCGAAAGATGGATACCTGGACCCTTACGGAGTCCTCGTGGGATTTCGCAAGAAAGCCATCTCCCTTGGGGCCCGTTACATCCCCTATGAAGCGGTAGAGATCAAGAAGATTCAGGGAAGTACCATCCGGGTAAAGCTGGCGTCCCAAGAAGTGCTCTATTCAGATACCGTGGTCAACGCGGGCGGCCCCTGGGGAGCCGAAGTGGCTCGAATGGCCGGGATCGAGCTTCCCCTCTCTCCGGTCAATCGGCAGGTCTTTGCGGTAAAGCCCGAGGTCTCCATCGACCGCGCTCTCCCGCTGGTCATCGCTCCTTCCGGCCTTTACTTTCGTTCGGAGACAGGTGGACTCATTCTCGTAGGCCGATCTATGGAGGATGACGAAGTGGGATTTGGATTCCGCTGGGACTGGAAGCGATTCACCGATCGGCTTTGGCCCGAATTGGCCCAGATCGTTCCCGCCTTCGAAAAACTGAAGCTGGTTAGGGGTTGGGCCGGCCTCTACGAGGTAAACCTCCTGGACCGCAATGCGATCCTCGGTCCTTGGCCGGAAATGGAAGGGTTCTACTTGATCAACGGCTTCTCCGGGCATGGCCTGCAGCAGTCTCCAGCCGCAGGCCGGTACCTTGCCGAGTTGATCCTAAGACGGGCTCCGGTCCTGGACCTATCCTGCTTCAGCCCCCGCAGGATTCTCGAGAACCGGCCTCTCGGAGAGGGCGCGGTGGTATAGGGGGCTTTATTTTCCCCTGGGCAGGCCCGCTTCGTCAAAAATCCCCTCAAACAGAGAGGTGGTGAGGTAGCGCTCTCCGGAATCCGGGAGAATGACCACAACCGTTCGACCGGCGAATTCTTTTTCGGCGGCTAGTCGGAGAGCCGCGGCCATGGCCGCTCCGCAACTAATCCCCGAAAGAATCCCTTCCTCCCGGGCCAATCTGCGCGCAAGGTCAATGGCCTCGTCGCTGCTCACCTGCTCGACCCGGTCCACCAGGGAAAGGTCAAGGGTATCGGGAATGAATCCGGCGCCGATGCCCTGGATCTTGTGGGGCCCCGGCTTGAGCTCCTGGCCTGCCAGACGCTGGCTGATGACCGGGCTTTCCCGCGGTTCCACGGCCACACTCAGGAGGGGATGCTTTTTTTCTTTCTTGATAAACCGGGAGACTCCCGAAATGGTTCCTCCCGTGCCTACACCGGAAACAAGCACATCGATCCGGCCTTCAGTCTGTTCCCAGACCTCCGGGCCTGTGGTTCGAAAGTGAATGTCCGGGTTTGCCGGGTTCTTGAACTGCTGGGGCATGAAAGCCTTGGGGGTTGATTGCAGGATGCGCTCCGCCTCCTGGACTGCTCCGGTCATGCCTCTAGCCGCGGGAGTGAGAACGATGTGGGCTCCGAAAGCAGCCAGCACCTTCCTACGCTCTACAGAAACGGTCTCTGGCATGGTAACGGTGAGATGGTATCCGCGAGCAGCGCAAACAAAGGCCAGAGCGATTCCGGTGTTGCCGCTCGTTGGCTCGACGATTTCCATGCCCGGTTGCAGAAGGCCTCTCTTTTCAGCTTCCCAGATCATGCTTGCCCCAATCCGACACTTGACCGAATAGGCCGGGTTCCGTCCCTCGATTTTGGCCAGCACCGTAGCCTTTAAATGCTGGCTAATTCGGTTGATCTTGACCAGAGGGGTGTTTCCTATGGAGAGGGAGTTGTCGCTGAAAAAATGGGCCATGGGGTTCTCCTTTCCATGAGAAAAGATGATTTTCGGGAATACCTATTCTTATGATAACCCACCCTTTGCCCTTTCAACCAGGAAATTTATGCCGGTTGGCAATCCTTTTTTTCCCTTATAATGGGTAGGAAAAGAACCCAAGGCCTGTTTTTGGAGCGGTAGGGGAAAGCTGAGCAGGCAAATCGGGGGGTTTCAAGAATCTTTCCAAGAAAAGGATTTCTTCCCTTGATCTAAATGGAGTTTTAGTGTTTAATAAAAAACAACCTTGAATGGATGGGATTCTTCAGATTTATTTCATTTTCTATTGCTTGTTACACCCCATGGGAGGCTTACAAAGGAGAGGTAAAAAATGAAGCTGAAACCCTTATCGGCAGAGAGCGATGAACTGCGGAAGATCATTATTTCTTCAAATCTCACCTCGTGTTACATCATGCTGGAGGAACTTCTGGCCTCTAAGGGAGAACGGCTCTTTTTTGACAAGTTCCGTGCCCGTTGGATCGATATCTTTAAAAATGTTTATGACCATGTGGATCGGATGAAACCGCGTAAAGACCCGCGGGAATGATGCTCAGGAGGATTTCCTGGCCCCCTGGAGCGGCCCCTACCAAGGTTCTTCTCCTCGGGACAGGATTCCACTCCGGATTAAAGGCACCCCAACTGCAAAAGGAGAGATGTCCTGGCTTCACGGGGTCTGAGCCCTCCGAGAGAGTAACCGACCTTCCATAGCAGCAATCTTCCTTACCCCCTGTTTTCTTGCAACTATTCGGTTTTCCATCCATTTTTGTCTTCGTCCTATCAATTTCAGGCCTCTTTTTGTTGGGCACCAAGCCATATTTTTTTTGCCCGCTCCTTTGGCCCTCCTCTTGAATACCGCTCCTGGCAAGAGAAATCGTTCCCTGGCATTTATTTTGCTCCTGCGCTTACCTGAATTCAAGAAGGCTTGCCCGGAATGCCTGCCGGACCACTGAAAACCCAATGAAGAAGAGAATAAGAAGAATCGGATTCACCCTGATCGAATTGCTCATAGCCCTCTTTGCCCTGTCTGTGGTGCTGCTCACCTTAGGCCCCATGGTCTACTCGGTGATGAATTCTGCTTCGCGGAGCAAAGAGACGGCCATAGAGGTGGGATTCGCCTCCAAAAGCAGGTCGCACAAGGAGATTTTCTACATGGCTGAAGCCGGTCTTCAGGACGCCCGGTCACGGCTTCAAACCGGGGCCAGCGGGTTTCCCATTCAAGATACCATGCCCTCCAACCCAAG
>DASPRR010000278.1:0-3723 GCA_035624375.1 Thermodesulfobacteriota bacterium
TGGGAAATACTGGAATACGCCACCAGGCGCTTGAGGTCCTTCTGGGCCAGGGCGATCCAGGCAGCATAGAAGACACCGACGAGGGACAGCCCCAAAAGCAGCGGAACGGACATCCTTGCGGCAGTGGGAAAGAGGGGGAAGCCGAACCGAAGGAGGGCGTAGGCCCCGGTCTTGAGAAGCAGTCCCGCCAAAATTACGCTGCCTGCCGTGGGGGCCTCCGTATGGGCATCGGGCAGCCAGGAATGGACGGGAACCAGGGGAACCTTGATGGCAAAGGCAAGGAGAAAGGCGGCGAACAGCCACTTTTCCGTGGCCAGGGGAAGGCGAGTCTGGATCAATTGCTCGAGGGAAAAGGTGTACAGTCCCGTTTGGGACCCGTGGAGGATGAACAGGCCGATGAGCGCGGCCAGCATCAGGAGGCTTCCGGCGATGGTGTAGAGGATGAATTTGACGGTGGCGTAGACCCTGTTCTCGTGGCCCCATATTCCGATGAGAAAGAACATGGGAATGAGCTGGACTTCCCAGAAGAGGTAGAAGAGAAAGAGGTCGTTGGCCAGGAAGACGCCAAGGATTCCGGTCTCCATGAGCATCAGGAAAAAATGAAAGGCGCCCACGCGGGTGGCGATCTGCTTCCAGGATACCAGGACGCAGAGCGCCGTGAGGAAGGCGGTCAACAGGACCAGTACCAGGCTGATTCCGTCGAGGCCGAGGCTGTAACGGATGCCGAAGTGCTCAATCCAAGCCAGGTCTTCGTAGAGGAGCCATTTCGCCCCCGGCCCGACCCGGCCCGGGAGGTTGCCGGCAACTAGACCGACAACCAGCGCCAGGTCGCCCAGCGCGACCAGGAGGGTCGCCCATCGGCAGACGTTGGGGCGGCGGGCGAAGACCAGGGCCAGAAAGCTGCCCAGAAGCGGGAGAAACAAAATGATTGAGAGCCAAGGGGACATAAAAAATGCCTAAAATTAAGAACCAATGCCTTAAGTGCGCTCGAGTGCCTTAAGTGCCCCAAGTTAAAGAGAACGACCGGAGCCCCTGACACTCACCCTTACCCTTACCCTGACCTCACCTACCATGGATACCAACCCAGGATGATGGCTCCTAACAGGAGCGTGAACCCCAGGAACAGCATCTTCAGATACGTGGAAAGCCGGCCCGTGGTCCAAAGCAGCAGGCCCAGGGACGCCGAGGGAAACCATTTCCCCGCCCGGTCGATCCCCCCGTCCACTGCGCCCTGGTCGACATTGACCCACAGGAACCGGCTCACCGCCTGGTAAGGCATTACGATGACTTTCTGGTACCATTGGTCCAGGTAGAATGCGGAGAACAGGATTTCCTTCATCCTCTGAGGGAGAGGGGTCGCCGCTTCGGTCAGGGGGCGGCGGTGGTAGAGGAAATAAGCCCAGACGGCGCCCATAACGGAAAGAAACCCGCTCACGACCATGATGGCAGCCTCCACTCCAGGGGAGGACTTAAATGGCGAAGCTGCTCCGGGCACGCCCGCCAATAATTGGGCAAGCCATTCCCTCCCGGAAAGCATCTCGGGGATATTGAGAGCTCCCGCGGCCAGGGAGAGAAAGGCCAAGGGCCAGAGAACCCAGACCATGAATTTTGGCAGTGGACGAAGACCCCTCTCCGGAGGGGCGGAACTTCCGGCGATATCCGATGCAGGCTTTTCCCCGAAGACGAGGAAAAAAAGTCGGAAGGTGTAGAGGGCGGTTAAAAAGGCGGTAACTTCCCCCAATACCCATAGCACCCGATAGGTTCCTTCCGGGTGATTGAATGCGGCCAGGAGGATCTGGTCCTTGCTCAGGAACCCGCCGAAGGGGGGAATCGCGGCCAGGGAGAGCGCCCCTGCAAGGAAAAGAAGAAAGACCGCCGGAAGGGACCGGCGGAGACCGCCCATGCGGAAGATATCGTGCTCTTCGTGGAGAGCCTGGATGATGCATCCAGCCGCCAAGAACAGGAGCGCTTTGAAGAAGGCGTGAGAGAGGAGGTGGAACATGGACCCGCCCACAGCTCCCGCTCCCACTCCCAGGAACATGTAACTCACCTGGCTGATGGTGGAATAGGCCAGGACTCGCTTGATGTCCCTCTGGGCCAGGGCTGCACATGCCGCAAAAAGGGAAGTAAACGCTCCCACGATGGCAATGGCCAACATGGCAGCAGGGGAAAGGGAGATGACGGGGAAGAACCGCATGAGCAGATACACCCCGGCCGTGACCATGGTGGCGGCATGGATCAGGGCGGAGACTGGCGTGGGTCCCGCCATGGCATCGGGGAGCCACACGGCCAAAGGAAGTTGGGCGGATTTTCCCACCGCTGCCCAGAGAAGGAGCAAGCCGAGAATCGTGGCCAGATAAGGGTCTAACCCGGGAGCCTTCTGGTTCAGGGTGGCAAGGGAAAGGTCCCGGTACAGCCCAAAGAAGAGGGCGATGGAGATTCCGAAAGCCACGTCCCCGATCCGGGTCAGAATAAAGGCCTTCCGTCCGGCAGTTGCCTTGACTTCATCGGAGTACCAGAAGCCGATCAGGGCATAAGAGCAGAAACCGACCCCCTCCCAGCCCAGGTAGAGGAAGAGAAGGTTGTCGGCGAAGGTCACCACCAGCATGGCAAAAACGAAGAGATTCAGGTAGCAGAAATAACGAACGTAGCCTTCCTCGTCGCGCATAAAGCTCACGGAGTAAAGGTGAATGAGGGCTGAGACGAAGGTCACCATCACGGCCATGATCCCGGCCAGCCGGTCATAGAGAACGCTCATGGGCGCCGAAAATCCTTCCGCGTAAATCCAGGGAAGAAGAACCACGGTTTGGGCTTGCGGTCCCGAGGAGATCAGGGCCAAGAGAGCGGTCAGGAAGGAGAGGAGAATAGTCGAGCAGGCCAGGACTTCTGTTCCCCTTCGAGGCAGAAGCCTCCCAGCCAGGGCTAGGGTCAGGGCTCCCAGGAAAGGAGGAAATAAAGTTAAGAAAAGATAGGCCTGCATCTATCCCTTCAGGAGGTTGTACCGGTCCGCGTTCACCGACCCGGTACGACGATAAGAGGTAACAATCAGCGCCAGACCCACAGCCACCTCGGCGGCGGCAAGGGTCAGGATGAAGATGACGAAAACCTGGCCCTCCAAGTGTTCCCAACGGAGGGAGGCCCCCACGAAAACCAGGCCGGCGGCGTTCAGCATGATCTCCACCCCGATGAGGATCATGATCAGGTTGCGCCGGGCGACAGCGCAAACCGCCCCCAGAAGGAAGAGAATCGCTGCGAGAAAAAGAACATGGCTGAAGGGGACAATCATTTTCCCTCCTGGCGGGTGGTTTTTTTGGCCTTCTTCTCCTGCCGGCCAAGGAAGAAAGCTCCCACCAAGGCAATGAGCAGGAGGAAAGAAGCGATCTCCACCGGGAACCAGTACTTCTGGAAAAGGAACCTGCCGAGCTCTCGGGGTCCGGCCGTGAGGGTCTTCAAGGCCGGGTTGCTAGCCGGGTCGGTCGGGATCATGACCGCGGCCAGAACCAACGAGAATCCGCCCAGAACGATGGCCGGAGCCCACTGGGACAGGGCGGCCTTCCAGGTCCTCTGGGAAGGGGTTAACCTCAGCATCATCACGATAAAGAGGAATAGGACCATGATGGCCCCGGCATAGACGATGATCTCCAGAAGGGCGAGGAACGGGGCCCCCAGCAAATAAAAGATCAGGCCGGTGGCGATAAAGGAAATGATGAGGTAAACCACCGC
>DASPRR010000284.1:0-3789 GCA_035624375.1 Thermodesulfobacteriota bacterium
CACGGTTGGGTTCGGGAACCCGAAGGAAGTAAAAGAGATGTCCCGGCTCGCCGTGACCGAATTCCCGGATGTCTCCTTTTCCATTCACCTGCACAATACCCGGGGGTTGGGCCTGGCCAATTCGCTGGCCGCCTACGAAGCCGGGATTCGCGTCCATGACGGGGCGGTAGGCGGGCTGGGCGGCTGTCCTTTTGCCCCCGGGGCGAAAGGAAACACCTCGACGGAAGACCTGGTGTTCATGTTCGAAGAGATGGGAGTCAAAACCGGGGTGAACATGGATGCCCTCCTGGAGGCCTCGCGGTATTTCCAGAAGGTGAAGAAGGATGTTCGCTATTCGAGCAGCATTATCGAAGTGGGTGTCCCCGTTCCCAAAGGGCCGATCACCAAGGACGGGTCGGAACAGAAGTGGAATGTGTAGGTTAAGAATGGGATTTCATTTTCTGGAAAGCCTCTTAATGGGACGCCCTCTCGCGGGGCGATTTCCCGAGTAAACCAAAAGAGGAGGTGGAAGATGAAGAAGTTTTCATTGATGGTAGGAATTCTCGTGATCATGCTGGCCCTGGGCGGAGGTTTGGTTCTGGCCGCTTCATACCCGAGCAAGGCTCTCGAATTTATCGCGCCGGCAAACCCCGGAGGGGGATGGGACCTTACCTGCCGTTCCAGCGCCAAGGTGCTGCAGGAGGCGAAAATCGTACCGGTGCCCATCACCGTGATCAACAAACCAGGGGGATTCGGAGCGGTGGTGTGGAATGACATTGTGCGCAACCGGCGGACCGATGATCATACCCTCGTGGCCTTCTCGTCGGTTTTGACCACCCAGCTGGCGCTAAAGAATATCAAGGGGACTTACAAAGACATTACTCCCATCGCCTCCCTCTTCGTGGATTACGGGGTGATCGCGGTCAAGAAGGGCTCTCCCTACAAAACCCTGAAAGACCTTTTGGCGGCCATTAAGCAAAATCCCGCCCAGGTCAGCGCCGCCGGCAGTTCGCCCCCGGGGGGTCTCGATCATCTCAAACTATGCCTGATGGCCCAGGCCTTCGGGATTGTTCCCAAGGACATCCGCTACGTGGCCTTCGATGGGGGAGCGGACGCCCTTGCCGCCCTTCTGGGAGGGCACGTGACAGCGTTCCTGGGCGATGCCGGGGAGATTGCCTCGCACAGCGAGGCCGGAACTGTCCTGGTCCTGGCCACTCTTTCTCCCCAGCGACTACACGGGATCTACAAGAACACCCCCACGGCCAAGGAAGCGGGGGTGGACGTGATCTCGGGCAACTGGCGCGGTTTTTACGGCCCGCCGGAGATGCCGAAACCCGCCGTGGCCTACTGGGAACAAGCTTTGGGAAAGATGGTGAAAGAAGCAGGCTGGAAGCAAATTCTCGATCAGAATGCCTGGATTGACCTTTATCAGGCGGGCGACAAACTCCAGGGCTGGTTGACCAAGGAATTGGCGGACTACGAAAAGATCCTCACGGGGTTAGGGATGGTTAAATGAATCGGGGAAACCGGGTCTGGGGGATCATAATCTGCGCCCTGGGGGCCTTCTACCTGTTTGAAGGATTCAACCTGCCCCCTGCGGCAATCGGGGACCCCCTGGGCCCTTTGACCTTCCCAACGATCCTGGGAGTTTCTTTCATAGCCTGCGGGGTCTACTTGGCGGTAAAGCCAGGACCCCGCCCAACCCAGCCCGCCCTGGTGCACCGCTATTTCCTCCAGGTTCTCATGCTTTTTGCGCTCCTGCTCCTTTACTCGGCCAGCATTTCCTGGCTTGGTTACCTATTGGCTACATTTCTGTTCGTCCTGGCGGGGGCCTTTCTCATGGGGGAGAGGTCATGGGGGAAAGGGGTTCTCTTCTCCGCCGCCTTCAGCGCGGGCATGTTTATTCTTTTCGTTCGGATGTTAACGATCCCGCTACCTTTTGGGATCATGAAAATGCTGGGTTTCAAGTAAGGAACGCGCGATGGGAGAGACTCTCCAACAACTCATCTTTGGTTTTTCGATCGCCTTGGAGCCCATCAACCTTCTTTATGCCTTTTTGGGTTGCCTGGTAGGGACCATAATCGGGGTTCTGCCGGGGATAGGGCCGGCTGGAGGCATGGCCCTGCTGATCCCCCTGATCTACGGGAAATCCGCGGCCAGCGCGGTCATTCTTCTGGCGGGAATTTATTACGGGGCCATGTACGGGGGCTCGACTACTTCGATTCTCCTCAATCTGCCCGGCGAAGCCGCCTCGGTGGTTACAACTCTGGACGGCTATCAAATGGCCAAGCAAGGAAGGGCAGGGCCCGCGCTCTGCATCGCGGCGATCGGGTCGTTCATCGCGGGGACGCTCAGCGTAGTCTTGCTGATGTTCATCGGCCCCCCGGTGGCTCATTTTGCCCTGCAATTCGGGCCGGCGGAAAGGTTTGCCCTCATGGTCTTCGGCTTGTCCACGGTGACCAGCCTGGCGGGGTCGTCCCTGGTCAAAGGGGCCGTGGCTACCCTCCTCGGGTTGATGCTGGCGACCATGGGCGTCGATCTTCCCACCGGGATCAACCGTTATACTTTCGGGATCGATAAATTAATGGAGGGCTTCGACATTATCGTGGCGGCCATCGGCCTCTTTGCCGTTTCGGAGATCTTCATGTCCCTGGAAGAGATAGTCGCGGGAACCCTAGAGCAAATCAAAGTCACCCGGATCTGGCTTTCCATGAAAGATTTCCTCGACAGCCTCGGCGCCATTCTGCGCGGGACGGGTCTGGGCTTTGTGGTGGGGGCGATTCCGGGAGCCGCTCATGTGACCGCTTCTTTTTTCTCCTATACGCTGGAAAAGAAATTCAGCAAGAATCCTGAAAATTTCGGCAAGGGAGAGATCCGCGGGGTGGCGGGTCCGGAATCGGCCAACAACGCGGCTGCTTCCGGAGCCCTTTTGCCCCTGTTGACTCTGGGGCTGCCGGCAACCACGGTTACAGCCGTACTCTACGGAGCCCTCCTCATGGTGGGGGTGAAACCCAGCCCCTTTCTCTTCCAGAAGAACCCGGATGTCGTCTGGGGTTTAGTAGCCAGCATGTATGTGGGCAACATCATGCTCTTGATCCTCAACCTGCCGTTGGTTGGAGTCTTCGTGCGGATTCTTTCCATCCCTACCCGGTGGCTTCTTCCCATTGTCCTGGCCATCTCTTTTGTCGGCGTTTACAGCGTCCACAATTCGGCACTAGACCTGGTGCTGGCCAGCATTCTCGGATTCGTCGGTTATTTGATGCGTAAGTTCGATTTTCCCTTGGCTCCCGTGATCCTGGGACTAGTCCTCGGAGATTTGATGGAACAGTCCGTCCGCCAGGCCCTCATGATTTCAGGGGGAAATGCCGCTATCCTCTTCCAGAGCGCCATCGCCAAGACGCTTTTCGCCTTGGCCGTTTTTGTGGTGGTCGGGCCGATGCTGATGCAAAAAATGCGGAAGAAGGAGCCGTAAGCCGAGCCCGGAATTCGTCGCTCCCTCCGCCTTCCTATCAAGGCTCCCAGCCTGCCGTTGGGTCTCTCAACTGTATTGACCGCTCCCGATCGCCATGATATGAATCCAGTATAGAAGCAAAAGGTTTAAGAAAACCGGAGGCGGAATTGAAAGAGCACCTGGCCAAACTACTCGAAGAACTTTCCCTGCTGGATGGACTTCCCGGGCAGGAGCAGCCTGTCGTCCGATACCTAAAGGAAAAGCTGCAACCTCTTGCGGAGGAAGTGCACATCGGAGTGAATGGAAACATCTATGCCCGGAAGACAGGGCGCAAACCGGGCTTGAAGGTCTTGGTGTCA
>DASPRR010000318.1:0-7634 GCA_035624375.1 Thermodesulfobacteriota bacterium
CCGTGGCCGGGGGTCATCCCATCGTGATTACCACCCCCGCGCACGGGACGGCCCACGATATCGCCGGAAGGGTATCGCCGACATCGGGGCCTTCCAGGCGGCCTTGCGAATCGCAGTACGCATGGCCCTGCATTCCAAGAAAAGCTGACGATGATTTAGCTTGCTTTGTCCCAAAGGGGCATTTAGAATTTATTTATAAGCAGTCAGTATCAAATCCGAAGCACGAAATTCGAAATCCGAAACAAATTCGAATTTCATAAATCCCAAAATTCCAAACGGGATCACACAGGGGCGCCCTGTTTTGAGATTCGGATTTAATTATTGTTTCGGAATTCGAAATTCGAGTTTCGGATTTTTTCTGTGTGGGGGTTTTCATGAAGGTCATCGGAGTTCATCTGGATCGTTGCACCGGATGCAAAACCTGCGAACTGTACTGCGCGGCTGAAAGGGGAAGCGACGGGAAAACCCTCTTAAGAGCCGTTCAGGAGTCCCCGACTCCCAAGCCTCGCGTCCGCGTGGAAGGAAACAATCAGTTGCCCATCGCCCTGCAGTGCCGCCACTGCCTCAACGCCCCCTGCGTCGACGCTTGCCTGACAGGAGCTTTGACCCGGGAGCCCAAATCCAACTTGGTGGTTGTTCAGGAGGACCGCTGTATCGCCTGCTGGACCTGCACGATGTTCTGCCCCTACGGAGTGATATATCCCTGGCCGGACCGGAAGATCGCCCTGAAATGCGACCGGTGCGCCTTCATGGACAATCCGGTTTGCGTGGAGGTCTGCCCCTGCAAGGCGCTGGAACTGGTGGATGTGGAAGAATTCGATAAAATATTCGAAAACCGTAGGCAGGAAGTGAGCAAGAGAATCGCCGCAAAGAAAACCCGTGGAATGCTTTTGCTTGATTTGAAATAATTTTCATCTTTCAGCCTTATAGGGGCGGGTTTAAAACCCGCCCCTACTCCCTGGACGAAGAAAAACCCCGATTTTCATTTTGCGATATGAAGTTGGAGGATATTCATGGAATCGATTCAGGTCAAGACCGTTGACCCGATCAGTCAAGAGCTTTTAAAATCCGCTTACCAGAGGGGGCTCAAGCTGAGCTGGGACCGCTTTGAAAAGCTTCAGCCCCAGGATGGTTTCTTGCGGATCGGGCTGAGCTGCCCCTACGGCTGCCTCCAGGGCCCCTGCCGCATCGACCCTTTCGGCCGCGGATCGGACCGCGGACTTTGCGGTTTGGACCGGGAAGGGATGGCCGCGGCACTGCTGCTTCGCCTAACCCTCAGCGGAGCCTTGGAAGTCATGCCGGAAGACAAGCCGACTTCCGAACCCTCCTGGGCTCCCTCATTGAAAGAAGCGCTCCCTCGAGCGTTAAAGAACCTCGCAAAGGACCGGGTCTCCCCCGTGGAGGTCCAAAAGGCGGCCAACCTCTTGAACCGCCCCATGGAATCCGCGGAAGGTATGATCATCCAGGCTCTGCGGCTGGCCCTTCTGACCATCGGCTGGCTTTCGAAGGGACCGGCATCCCAGGAAGGGAAGAAAACGCTCCCCTTCAGGGTCGGCTATGGCCTTCTTGCCCAAAAGGAGATCAACATCGGAATCTGCGGCCGGCCTTCACCGGAATTCCTGAAAGCGCTCCTGGCCGAAGTCGACAAAAACCTTTCCTCCATCGGACAGGTTCTCTCCCTGGGCGAATTCATTTCCCTGGATGGAATTTGCCTGCCCAGCGTCTGCACCTCGGGTGAGGCCGAGTTGGTATTGAGCTCGGGAAAAATCAACCTCTTGATTGCCGGACCGGGCACGGACCCTTCTATCCTCGAAGTCTGCCGGACTCTGAATATCCCTTCACCTTCCTCCATGGATCCCAAATCAATCCGTGACCTGGTTGCAAAAGCCAAAGTGACCCAAAGCGTTTCCATTCTAACCGGATTCAACCCTCAGCCGTCTCTGGTGGAAGAAGCGGAAGTTATCGCCGCCTCTTCGATTCTCGAAGAATCCTTCAAAAAAAGTCCTGCTAAAAAGCTGGCTCTTCTGGGGGGGGCTGATCATCCTTACCATGCCCTGGGTTGGATTCCGACGGAAGTAGCTCCCGCACTTCTAGGCAAGGGTTTTGCAGTCACCGGCTGGGGTGACTGCGGAATATGGATGGTTAAGAAGGGCCTCGCTTCCGGCAGAAATAAAAGGCCCGTTCAAATCCTGGATGGGAGGCAGGGGCCGGTTTTAGCATTGAAAGCCCTGGCCGCCTCCGGAAGGCTGAAGGACGTCAAGGGGATTTTCTACACGGGAGTTAAAAGCTGCCAAGACCTGGCGGTGGCTCTGGGCTTGGCTGTCCTGGGTCTCAGGGTCGGCATGGCTGTCCCCCTCCCCCTGTGGGGAAGCGAGAAAGTCCGGAATCTCCTCCAGGAAAAGCTGGCCGCCATGGGAGGAAGTTTAACCCACTTCGATCACCCGGCCCAGGCCGAAGAGATTCTGGATTGGTTTATAAAATAACCGTTTCGAGTTTCGGGTTCCGGGTTTCAGGTTTTTCCGTTAACTCGAAACTTGAAACTCGAAAGCCGAAACCTAATTAGAGATATTTTATGGACATCGTAATCGTTGGCAGCGGGCCCGCGGGCATTCAGGCGGCTATTCAGAGTCGGCAGAGCTGGCCCCGCAAGTCCGTAACCCTGGTCGAAGGGGAGAGTCACGTCGGGTACTGTCGACCTCTCCTTCCTCAATTCATGGCCGGGCAGGCCAAAGAGGAGAAGCTCTTTCTCTTTAAACCAGGGGAAGATCCTTTGCTTCAAGTGAAAACCGGGGTGAAGGTTCAATCCCTGGAAAGGAAAAGGCGGGTTCTTCATCTGGAAAACGGAGAAGAAATCAGATACGAACGGCTGATATTAGCTCCCGGCGGCCGGCCCATCATCCCCCGCCTGGAGGGAGTCGAGGGCCTGGAGGGAATTTTCTCCGTCCGCAATCTCCCTGAAGCCCAAAAGGCGCGAAGCTGGATAACCCAGGAGCAAAAAATCATTGTCCTGGGCGGCGGATTGGTGGGAGTCAAGACGGCGGCTTATCTGCGATCGGCGGGCTTTCAAGTCTCGGTGGTGGAAAAGGAGGACCGTCTCCTCCCTCAGGCATTAAAAGCTGATTCAGCCGGGTACGTGGAAAATCATTTCCGTCAGATGGGGATTGGCCTTTATTTGGGCCGGACCCTGGAGGCCGCTGAAGGGGAAGATGGAAAAATCAAGAGGGCCAGAGTGGGAGAACAATGGGTCCCCTGCGATACCCTGCTTCTGGCGATCGGTTCAATCCCGAATATTTCTTTCCTCGGGAGTTCCGGGTTGCTGGAGGATGATAAGCTTCGGGTTTCGGCCGCTCTGCAGACCAAAGACCCCGGGATTTTTGCTGCCGGCGACGCGGTCACGATATTTGCTGCGGACGGGAAGAAATACACTCCCTGGACTTGGCCTCAGGCCGTTTCCCAGGGTAAACTTGCCGCGGCGAATCTGTATCGCTCTCAACCTATTCCTCTCAAAGCCTTAACCCGGGTGAACTCCATGAACCTTCAAGGCCTCTCTCTCAACATGCTGGGACCTTTCGAGGAAGGCTCCGAAGAGGTTTCTTATGCTCCGCAAGGCGGGGAAATCAGGCGCCAGGTCTTCCTGCATGATGGCCGAATCATTGGAGGGGCCCTGGTAGGAGATATCACCGGCGCAGGGCCCCTGCATCACCTGATGATCAGCGGAAAAGACTCTGCTCAAGAAATTTTAAGACTCATAAAGCCGTCCTTCGGCCTCATGCCCCGGGGTCTGTCAGACCGCGGCCTGGAGCGCAGAAGGGCCAGGCTCATTCCTGGAGAAGGGAAATAGCTATGCTGATCCGAAAAGACCTCTGCGTCGGCTGTGGACGGTGCCAGCCCTACTGCCCGGTAGAGGCCATCCGCTTCGAGGAACTGAAGAGCATTGTGGACCAGGAGGTCTGTTATGAATGCGGAACCTGCCTGCGGTCCGAGGTCTGCCCGGTGGAGGCCATCGAGGAATCGCCGTACGTGTATGAGTATCCCCGGGCGCTGCGGAAATTCTTCAGCGACCCGAATGCCACCCATGCCCTGACCGGCATCGCGGGGCGGGGAACCGAGGAGTCGAAGAGCAATGATGTCATCAACCGGGTCGTACCGGGAGAAGTGGGGATGGCCATTGAATTTGGAAGGCCCACCCTGGGAATGGACCTGACCAACATTCAGAAGGTCACCCGGGCCATGGCCAAGGCCGGCTTCACCAAGATCGAGCCCGAAAACCCTTTCAATGACATGATCCAAAACTATGAAACCGGCGACCTGAAGCCGGAGCTCATGGGGGAGAAGGTTTTAAGTGCGATCATGGAATTCAAGATCACGCCCGATCGACTCGGGCTGGCTCTTCGCACCATCAAAGAAGCGGCCAAAGAGGTGGACAGCGTCTTCGTGGTGGACGTATACACCCGGGTCGGGCCGGGGCTCACCATCCCGCGGGAAGTGCTTGATCCGATCGAGGCCGAAGGATATACCTGTCGTCCGAATGCCAAGATCAACATGGGCCTGGGAAGGGCCAATAAGAGGAAAGACGCATGACTCACAGCTTACACCGTGAAGGACCCTTAGGTCTGCTGGAAAAGGAGTTTGTCCTCTTCGTCTACCCGGCAAGGGGATTTAACTATGACGGCAGCGGACCCAAGGTCAGGCGCCTTGGGGAGATGCTCTTCCACCAGGGTCCGGCCAACCTCCTTGTTACCACCCTCCGGCAGAACATGTATCTCGCGGTTTCTCAAACGGAAATCCTGAACAGTATCAAGGATGGGGCCAAGATTTTCTGCGTGCTGGAAAATCGGGAAAAGATCAAAGACACCCTGGCCAAAATCAAGGAGATGGACGAGGGGATCTCGATCGTGATCAGCGGGGTCATCGACCGGGTGCGGGAGATTTCGGCGGAACTCGGCATAGATCCCCATACCGTCAATCTTTCCCTGGGAACCCACGGCCGGAAGGACCGCCTCCCGCCCGCGGACATCCGCCAGTTCACCACCATGTGCGGCCATGGCATGGTGTCTCCGAACCTGATCCGGGACTTGATCCGAAGAGTCAAAACGGGGAAGCTGGACCTCTGGGGGGCAAGCCTGCTGGCCGCCGCCCCCTGCGCCTGAGGGATCTTCAACCCCTGCAGGTCTGCAGAGATGCTTAAGGAACTGGTTCCCCTCTATACCGTGAATCGTCTTTGAGTGTGGCAGGTATCAAAAGACAAGCGAAAAAGTCCAAATCCTGCAGCCTCTTCATGAGGACCTGACCCGGCCACGCCGGAAGCAAAAAGGATATTGTAGGGGCGGCCCCCCGTGGCCGCCCGCAAAAAGGGCAACCACGGGGGGTTGCCCCTACAGTTTGCAGCCATCTTGGACGCAATTTTACTTTTAAGGGCTAAGAATGCTGTGGATTTTTATTGGAGGAGAAGATGCGGATTGATGCCGAGAAATGTATTGGATGCGAGACTTGTATCCCCTTTTGCAACGTGGGTGCCATCTCTATGCAAGATGACGTGGCGGTCGTCGACGACAAGGTATGCGTGGAGTGCTGGGTCTGTTACCGCAACCGGGTATGCCCGCAGGACTGTTTTGAACCGACGCCCCTCAAATCCCCGGGGGACATTTTCAAGCATGTCCTGAGCGACCCCACGGTCACCAGCGAGGGGACGGGGGTCCCGGGACGGGGTACCGAGGAAGCCAAGACCAACGATGTGACCGGAAGATTCACCACGGATACCTACGGCATTTGCATCGATATGGGGAGGCCCGGAGTGGGCACCTACATGCGGGATGTGGAAAAAGTTGCCATGGCAGCGGCTGGAGCCGGGGTCCGGTTTGCCAGCCCGAAGGAAACCCCGCTTTCGGGTTTGATGACCGACATCCGGACCGGAAAAATCCGCGATGAATATCTTCCGGTTCACGTCTTATCCGTGATTATTGAAGGAACCTGCAAAAGAGAAAAACTGGGCCCCGTTCTGGAAGCCCTGGTGAAGGTGGAAAAGGAGATCGAGACCGTATTCAGCCTGGGAATCGTTTCCATGGCGGTCGGCGACGGGGATGAACCGCTTTTCAGGACTCTGCAGCAGCATGGGTTGGAAAAGCCGAAGCGCGGGAAGGTGAATGTGGGGCTCGGAAAGCCTCTTTTTAGAGGCTGAGACCCCGCGCTTTTTAAGCGGTCCCTGGAAAAGAACTTGCAGGGGCATCCCGCCTTTCGCGGGAGGTTGAGCCTCTACGAATGCTCGTCCTACAACCCTGGGCAGGAGAAGATACCATGACTCACAGTTTGCACCGTTGCGGGAAATTGCAGGAGAAGGACTTTGTCTGGCTCCTGTATCACGTGAAAGGGGTTAATGACCAGAATCTGGTGGAAAGGCTGCGCAAGGCCATCGCCATCATCGAAGAAGTTGGATCGGTAAACTGGGGGGACGTGAAGTCCGGCCCCATCGTGAGCGTTTCCGCGGCGGAAATCAAGGAAAAGCTCACCGAGAAGTCGAGAATCCGGGGGGCTTTCACTTCCCGGAACCAGGTGACGAATTTCCTGAAGAAGATGAAGGAAGCCGATCTCGGGTTCTGCGTGATTATTTCCGGGTTGTTGGATCAGGTTTTCGCTTCCTGCCGGGAAGCGGGAGTGAAGCCCCATACGATGAACTATTCTATCGGGGTTTTCGGCAAAAAAGACCTTCTGGCCGATGACGACACCCTGGCCATCACCACCATGTGCGGCCATCACATGATCCCCGATGAGTTCGTGACCGAGGCCCGGAAGAGAGTGAAAGAGGGAAAGCTGTCTCCCGAGAAAGCGAGCCAGGAATTCGCCGAACTGTGCCCCTGCGGGATCTTCAACCAGGAAAGGGCCAAGGAGCTCTTGATTTTGGAGAAGGAAAATCCTGCTTGACCGAAACCTTGATAATCCAGAAGGAAGCCCTCCTGAGGCCGCCGTCAGGCCTATCAGAACGGTGGCCAAAGCCCCGTTTATCGCCCCCCGGGCATCAAGATTCATCTCCCCTTCCAGGAATAAATTTGTTATAATTCTTCTCACCCAAAGTTTCGGCGCTTGATTCCAGCTCCACTTGCCTTGAGAACGAAATTCAAATTAATTAACCCGGCCAAGCCGGGACCAAACAGGATTTTGTAGGGGCGGTCCTGTGTGGCCGCCCGCTGGATGGACGACCGCGCAGGAATGCCCCTACGATTTGGTACCCTTTAGCCCGTAAGTGCCTTCCGGTCTTTATCGGCGAAGAACCCAAAGTGGGGCCTAGCCATGGAGGCCTCTTTTGTTTTATGAAAATGAAGGGGAAAGGGATGAAGATTGATCCGGAAAAGTACATCGGGCGCGAAGCCTGCATCCCTCACTGCACCGTTGGAGCGATTCATCTCGGATATTTTTCTTTTAAAATTCGATGAAGAGGAGGAGTTACCGATGAAAAAACTGATTTGGGTCGGTTTTTTGGGTCTTCTCATTCTAGGAACTTCAGCAGGATCGGTTCTGGCCCAGGGCAAGTATCCCACCAAAGCCATTGATATCATCGTTCCCTATGCTCCCGGCGGCGGGACCGACATCATGTATCGAAATATCGAGAAAATCATCAGCCAGTACAAGCTGGTTTCCCA
>DASPRR010000325.1:0-5383 GCA_035624375.1 Thermodesulfobacteriota bacterium
GATGGAATTTATGAAAAGGTGAAGTCGGACATGATCATCTTTTCCGGCGTTGAATTGACGGTCTTTGCAAAAGGATACATCCATGTGAGCCGGGTAAACGGAGAGAAGGAGGTCCTCCACATTCTGAATCATCTGGGAGACTACAACCTGTCCCGCGAGCAGATGATGGACCGGATTCGGACCCTGGGCGGGATGTTTCCTCTGGACACGGTGGAGATCACCTCGAAAGGGTTCCGCTGCCAGGAGTGGGAAATTCCCGAGATCCCCTACCCCAAGCTTGCCGCCGATGATTCCCACAGTCGGGAAGGAATCGGCCGGGCCTGGGTTGAGCTGGAAGCCAAACGAAACAAGGACTCGATTCTGAGAGCGATAAAGAGGGGAGATTTCTGGAACTGCTACCTGTAATTTCGGATTTCGGATTGAAGAGCCCGAAACAGAAGGCTTTTTGATCCGCAATCCGCAATCGAAAGGGGACGTTATGTCGAGAAGGGTTGCGATCTGCGCGGTGGCCCAGATCAAGAACGAGCCGGACATCTGGTACAAGCGTTTTCAGGGCATGGTCCTGGATTGTGTAGAGCAGATTCTGAAGCAGACCGGAGTGACCTTTGACCTGAAGAAGGGCATCCGCAATGTGGTCACCTGCTCCGATGACGTCTTCGACGCCCGGACGATCTCGGACAACGCATTGACCGACGTGGTGGGAGCCCATTACCGGGGGGAAGAGAAGATGGCCCAGGATGGGATCAACGGATTAGGTTACTCCATGGCCTGCATTCTTTCCGGGCACGACGAGGTAGTCCTCCTGGCCGGGCACTGCAAGGAGTCGCAGTCCGAGAGCCGGCGGATGTGCACCAATTTGGCTTTCGATCCCTTTTATTGCCGCCCCTTGGGGATGGACTTCACCAATGTCAATGCTCTCCAGGCCAGGGCCTACCAGGCCAAATCTGGGATCCAGGAGGAACACCTGGCCAAGATTGTCGTTCGCTCCCGAAAAAACGGGGTCCGGAACCCCTTCGCCCGGGAGAATAGGACGGTGACCGAGACAGAAGTGATGAAATCCCCCATGCTGGCCGATCCGGTGCGGGAGCTGCATCACTACCCAGCGACCGACTGGGCGGTTGCCTTTCTCCTGAGCAATGAAGAAAGAGCTAAGGAATTCACGGACAGGCCCGTTTGGATCAGCGGATTTGCCAATTGTATGGATACCTATTTCCTGGGAGACAAGGACCTGGCTTCCAATTTCTCCCTGAAACAAGCGGCCGGGAAGGCCTACCAAATGGCCGGCATCAAAGATCCCAGAAAAGAGATCAACCTGTTTGAGTTGAACGACGCCGTAGCCTACCAGCTTCCCATGTGGGCGGAGGGAGTCGGGCTCTGCGAAGAAGGAAAGGGAGGCCGCTGGATCGATGAGGGCTGGATGGAAAAACACCGCGTGAACCTGTCCGGGGGGATGCTGAACGGAAACCCAGTCATGATCGGAGGATTGGCGCGGGCCGCCGAAGCCGTCATCCAGCTCCGAGGCGAAGCAGGATCGCGTCAGGAGGACGGAGTCCGGAGGGCCTTGGCACACGGTACCACAGGGGCAGCCGGGCAGCACCAGGCGGTGATCATTCTGGAAAAATGATAAACAAGAGAGTTCCGGGTTTCAAGTTTCAAGTTCAGGCCATTTTTGATTCTGCATTCTGAAATTTGTAATCCGAATTTTAATTGGGAGGCATCGATGGCGCAGGGGAAGAAGAATCGCAATGTGGGGATCATAGGCATCGGGCAGACCCACTACTCCAGCCACCGGGAAGACGTGAACCAGCCGGAGATGATCCAGGAGGCGGTCCGGTTGGCCCTGACGGATGCCGGGATCTCTATCCAGGATGTGGACTGCGTGGTCCATGGGAATATGGAACTTTTCGAGATGATTCACCAGCCGGATTTGTGGCATGTGCTGGGGACCGGTGCCTACGGCAAAGATTCCTTCCGCATCACCACGGGGGGAACCACGGGTTCAACCCTGGTGGCTGCCGCGGATAACCTGGCGGCTTCGGGCATGTACAATGTGGTCCTGGCCATCGGGTTCGAAAAGCTTCAGGAGGGGCACACCACGGGGGGGATCACCAACATGGCCGACGCCCTGTGGGCCAAGAACCTGCAAACTGGCGCTCTAACCGGCCATACGGCCGCGAGGATGATCAAAGAGTTCGGGGAGGACCGGGCCAAGCGCGCGGCCATGACCCTGCGGATCATCATGGATAAACACGCCTGCCTGAACCCCAACTCTCACCGCGCTTTCGGTCTCGAATTCGGCCAGATGGAAAGCCTGATGGAAACCTCTCCCAAGCTGGTCGGGGACCTGCGTCTGATCCATATGTGCTCACAATCCGACGGCGCCTGCGCCCTGATCCTGGCGGAAGAGAAGAGGGCCAAGGAGATTTCCAAGAAGCCGGTCTGGATTCGGGACCACATCACGATTCATCGGGAGGAGTCTTTCAACCTCTTCGGGCTGGAACCGGTGGAGATGACCCATCGCTTTGCCGCGCGCGAGCTGTTCGCCAGGAATGGAATCCAGAATCCTCTGGAATATTTTGACGTCTTCGAGATGTACGACCCTTCGGCCTGGTGGGGGCTGGAGTGGCTGCGGGACTTTTTCCTCCTGGAAGGGGACGAGCACCTGAAGCTGGTGGAAAACAAGGAGGTCATGATCGGGGGGAAAATTCCCATGAACCCGTCCGGTGGAGTGGTCGCCGCCAACCCCATCGGGGCCACAGCCATGGTCCGGGTCGCCGAGGCGGCGCTGCAGGTCCGGGGAGATGCCGGACGCCACCAGATCCCCAAACCAGTGAAACACGCCCTGGCTTCGGGATTCGGCGGCACCATGTGGACGGTCCTTTTCCTTCTGGAAAAAGAGCTGACTGGATGGGGGGAATGACATGAGCGAATATTTTGGAGTGAAAGTGGACGACCTCTTCAATACCATGCCCGACCGCTTCCGGCCGGAGGGTGCGGAGGGCGTCGATGCTTCCTTCGGGTATGATATCGCCGGGGAGGGGAAATGGAGGCTAACGGTCAAAGACCGGAAGATGAAGATCGAGAAGACTCCCGACCTGTCCGGCTGCGTGACCGTCACCACCACCGATGGGGAGACCTTTGTGGGGATCAACCTGGGGAAGGTGGATGCCATGAAGGCCTTCAGTTCGGGCAAGTTCAAGGTGGAAGGGGACTTCGGAGCCCTGGCCAAAACGGGTAAGATGTTCCGGAAGTATGTGCCCCCCAAAAGAGAATTGACTCCCAAGGAATATATCCTGGATATGTTCGGCACCCTGGAGAAGAGATTCCAGCCGGCCAGGGCCGAAGGCCTGGATGTCTCCATCGGTTATGATATCGGGGGGCAGGATGGAGGGAGGTGGACCGCCGTCATCCAGGGTGGAAAGTGCGTCGTCAAGGAAGGCCTTGCCGAGAACCTGTCCGTGACACTCCAGGCCCAGGCCCCGGACTGGGTTGCGCTGATCCTGGGAAAGATCGACGCCTTGAGTCTGCTGAGCGCGGGCAAGGCGGCGATCGCGGGGGATGCCAAGCTGGCCCTGAGACTGGGGGAGATTTTCTCTCCCTATGCCCCTCCCGGTGAAAAGGCGGCGGAGCAGGAGCTGATCGTCCTAAGGAAGACTATCTCGGTGAATCAGAAATTCGCCACTGGCCCGGTCATGGGGAAGTTTCTCAAAGCCCTTAAAGAGAAGAAAATCATGGCCAACCAGTGCCCTCGGTGCGGCCGGCTGCAGCTTCCTCCCCGAGAAGTATGCGCCCCCTGCCGGGTCCGGGCGACGGAATGGAAGGAAGTGGGACCGAAGGGCCATCTCATGGTAATGGACGTCGTTTATTATGCCAGCCCTGACCCCCTGACCGGAGAGACCCGGGAGACTCCTTACGGCTCCATCCATGTCCTCCTCGACGGATGCAAGGGGCACGAAACCTTCTGGCACCTGTTGCGGAGAGACCAAATCTTTCGGGTGAAGGAAGCCTGGGGCGAGGAACGGGGAACCCGCCTGCGGCCGGTTTGGGCCGAGCACCGGACAGGCAACATTCACGACATTCAATACTTCGAAATCGATGAATAAGAGATTTAAAGAAGTCTCGGGTTTCGGGCTTCAAGTTTAGACCTAAAAATCCAAGAGCCCTTAACCCGAATTTTCCGTTCTGGAGGGAAAAATGCCCGAAGACTTTGATCGATCCGATTGCTTTACCGTGGAAGGGAAATTAGCCCTTCCCTACACCTACTTTGCCGGCAAGATGGGGTCCAGGTTTATAACCACCATTCGGGACCAAAAGAAAATCCTGGGGGTGAAGTGCAAAACCTGCAACAAGGTTTTTATCCCTCCCCGGCAGACCTGCGCTCTTTGTATGGAGGACATACGAGAAAACTGGGTTGAACTGAAAAACGAGGGCGAGGTGACCAACTACACGGTGGTCCGTTACAATGACAAACATCTGCCCCGCAAACCTCCCTTTATCTTGGCCATGATTAAACTCAGGGAGGCCGATACCCCTATGGTCCACATTCTGGAAGGTATCCAACCGGAGAAGGTGAAGATCGGCTTGAAAGTTAAGCCGATCTTTGCCGCCCAGACGACCAATACCATCCTGGACATCGATCATTTCGAACCCCTCTGAGCCCAGCCGGTTCCCCTCCCCCTCCGAGTGAGAGGGGGCGGGGGCGGAAGGAGGATAACCTATAGGGCAATTCATGAACTGCCCCTATGAGAACTCCATGAAGAAGAAGGAATCACAGCCCGGGAGACTTACCCCATGAAAGAGATTCTCGCCGACCTGAAGGCTGAGCAGGAATCTTTGGATCAGTTTTTGTCCACCCTGGCCGAGCCCCAGTGGGACTTTCCCACCCCCGCGGAGGGGTGGACGGTCAGAGACTCGGTATCCCACATCGCCCACATCGATGAGGTGGCCGTAGCCTTCATCCGCGGAGACACCAGTGCCCTGGAAGAAGTCAAGAAATTCGGATTGAAGTATACGACGGTGAAAGCCCAAAAGGGCCGGGAGATGAAAGTTTCTGAAATCCTGCCCTGGTGGCGGCGTGCCAGGAATGTCCTGCTGGATGAGCTCTCCAAATGCGACCCAAAGCAGAGGATTCCCTGGTTTGCCATTCCCATGGGAGCCCGCGCCTTTGCCACCGCCCGTTTGATGGAAACCTGGGCCCATGGGCTTGACTGCTTTGATGCGCTTGGAGTGGAACCAGAAGATACCGACCGCCTCCGTCATGTCGCCCTCATGGCCTACATGGCCCGAACCTATGCCTACCAGGTTAATGGTCTTTCCTTGCCGCAGACTCCCTTACGTTTGGAGCTCATGCTGCCATCCGGGCATTTGTGGACTTATGGTGAAC
>DASPRR010000423.1:0-4741 GCA_035624375.1 Thermodesulfobacteriota bacterium
TCCAGAAGGTTTGGGGTTAGGTTGTTGGGTTTACGTGACTAATGAGAAAGAAACAACAATTGAAAAATACTCTCATCCTCCTGGGTAGTCAAGGGGGAATTTGGGGGGAAAATTTGGGGAAATTGCCTCCCCGAGGCGCCACTTTTTTCTGGCCAGGAGTGATGATTGGCATTTAAAATCTGCAATACTTGTCAAAATTTGTCCCCCGAGGATTACAGGAAGTACTCCTTACAGCGATTGAGAGACAAAGTAAAATCAGAGCAGTCACTTCTGGTTCTACTTATGGAACCTGTCAGCTATCCCCTGGGCGATCAGGGGGCTGTTGCCTCCGGCGCGGGTGTTGACAATGCGGTTCATCTGGGTATAGTCCCTCAACGCCTCGTTCACGGTCCGGACGGTATCCTCGATCGTCTCCAGGTCCAGCATGCCGCAGAGCAGTTTGTTAAACGGGAAGGCCTTGGCATAGGATTCCTCGTAACTTATCCGCGGAGGTGTGATCAGCTTGATGACGACGCGCTTGCCGGAATTGAAAAACTCCGATCTCACCTTGGCAAATTGCTTCATCAGTGGGGGCAGCCAAGGAGAACTGCGGATAGGAGAAAAAAACTTAGCCGCGGTCAGGCGGTTTTGGCGGATGCCGCGGGTTTGGGTCTGAACCGGTTGTAAATGGCCCAGATCACGGAGGTGAGGATCATCAGACCGACGATCCCCAGCAAGAATGCGGAAATCGGTTTGGTGATAAAGATGGAGATGTCCCCGCGGGAGATCAGCAGAGCCTGCCGCAGGGATCTCTCCAGGATGCGTCCCAGGACGAAAGCCAACAGAAGAGGGCCCAGCTCAAACTGGAGCTTGCGCAAAACATACCCGAGGACCCCAAAGATCACCATCAGGGAAACGTCGGTCACGTCGTTCTTCATGCTGTAAACCCCGATGGAACAGATCAACACGATTACCGGGGCCAGGATCGAATAGGGGACCTTCAGCATTTGAACCCACAGACCGACCAGGGGCAGATTGAGGATGAGCAACATGACGTTGCCGATGTACATCGAAGCGATCACCGCCCAGAAGAGATGGGGATGATCTTTGATGAGCAGGGGGCCGGGGGTGACTCCCTGAATCAGGAGGGCTGCAAAGATCATGGCAATGGCCGGATTGCCCGGTATGCCCAGGGTGAGCATGGGAATAAAGGAAGCGCTGGCTGCCGAATTATTGGCCGATTCAGGGCTGGCGACTCCTTCCAACGCTCCGGACCCGAACTTCTCCGGCTCCTTCGATACCCTTTTCTCCACGGCATAAGCCAGAAGAGAAGCGATCACCGCGCCCCCGCCCGGCAGCAGGCCGACAAAAAATCCAATGAGGGACCCTCTCACTACCGACCATTTGGAGATGGCCCAGTCTTTCAGGGTGGGCCATAAATTGGTGATCCTGGTAGTCACCAACTCGGCCTTCATTTTCTCTTCCAGAGAGGTAAAAATTTCCCCGATGCCAAAAAGGCCCATGCCCAAAGTCAGGAAATCGAAACCGTCCTCCAGAATGAGCAGCCCGAAAGTGTAGCGCATATTACCGGTCACCGGGTCCATGCCGACCGTAGCCAGCAATAACCCCAGGATGGCCATGATGAGCCCCTTGATGACCGATTTGCCGGACAGGTAGGTGGCCAGCATTAAACCCAGAATGGTCAGGGAAAAATACTCCGCCGGGCCGAATTTCAGGGCAAAAGCCGACAAGGGAGGAGCCACAAAGGTCAGCCCGACGACCCCGCCGGTTCCGGCGATGAAGGACCCAATGGCGGCCATTCCCAGGGCTGCGCCGGCCCGGCCTTTCTTGGCCATCTGGTAACCATCGATACAAGTCACCACCGAGGCAGCTTCCCCGGGTATGTTGAGCAGGATGGAGGTGGTAGATCCCCCATACATGGCGCCGTAGTATATGCCGGCCAGCATGATAATGGAGGTTACCGCATTGCCCAGCGCATAGCTCAGAGGAAGGAGGAGGGAAATGGTAGCGGCCGGCCCCAGCCCCGGCAAGACTCCTACCGCCGTTCCCAGAGTGGCTCCAATCAGGGCGAAGAGGAGATTCACGGGGGTCACGGCTAAAGCAAAACCGCTCCACAAACCGGAAAAGGCATCCAAGATACAGGCTCCAGGATCAAAAAATGACCCCCTTGGGAAGGGGAACCTTCAAAAAGACAGTAAAGACAAGAAATAAGGAGAAGGTTCCCAAAACGGAGACCAGGCCCACGGTAAGCCATTTTTCTCTTTCGATCAAGATCAGCCAGGCAAGGAAGAGGAGAAAGGTGGCGGAATAAAACCCCATCCAACCAATGGCCAGGGAATAGAGAAACATCACCCCCGCGGCCTGGAACGGCCGGACCCAGGTGTGTTTATCCCATAAAGGCCCGCGGCGAGAGTCCGCTCCGAGCTGGGTAAGAAAATAGACAAAGGAGACCAGGGCCAGAATCGCCGAAAGCCAGAAGGGGAAAAATCCCGGCCCGGGGTGATGAAAATCTCCGAAACCCAAGTCGTAAGCCAGGGTGGCTGCGGAAACCCCGATGAAGGTCAGGATAGCCGCGGCGATTCTTTCCCATTTTTTCATAAGAGCTCTTCAGCCATAGAGGCACAATGCGGCAAAGTCGCAACCAAATCACCCCCTCCCTACCCTCCCCCCTCGGAGACTGTGTCGTAATTCGTCATGCCAGCGAAAGCTGGCATCCAGGATTTCGAAAAATTGAATAAAATCAAAAACTGGATTCCGGTCGGAGACTCGACTCTACGAGCTTTCGCCGGAATCACGACTCTTTTCCCCAATTGCGACACAGTCTTTCGAGGGGGAGGGTTAGGGTGGAGGGCCCTGACCCTGTCCTTACTTCTTATACCGATCGCCCAACTTTTCGGTCATGATCAGCTGCTGATATCGGGCGTCCTCGGACACCATGAACTTACCCAATTCCTCGGGGCCCATATATTTCAGTTCCACGCTGAGCTCTTCGCATTTCTTCTTGAAGTCGGGGTCGGCCATGCATTTTTTCACGATGTCGTGGACCTGGGTGATCAGAGCCGGAGGAGTATCCTTGGGCACTGAAATTCCCCGCCACATGCTGATGTTGAAATTGATTCCCTGCTCTTTGGCCGTGGGCACATTCGGAAACTTATCCAGTCGACGGTCTCCAAAAATTCCCAGAAGCCTTAAATCCCCGGCGAGCGCCTGCGGAACCCCTTCCGGAGCGGAAACGATGATGGAATCCACATGTTTTCCCATGAGAGCGGTGATCGAAGGCCCGCCTCCCTCAAAAGGAATATGATTCAACTTGATCTTGGCGAAATTGGCGAAAGCGAGAGAGGCCAGATGGTATCCGCCCCCGGACCCGGCGTTGCCCATATTAATTTGCCCGGGCCTTTTCTGGGCGTCTTCGATGTAGTCTTTCAGATTTTTGTAAGGTGAGTCCTTATGGACCAGCAGGAAGCAGGCGTTGTCGGCGATCAAAATGACGGGGGCAAAGGTGGTAGCGCTGAATTTAACCACGCTCATATGGATCTTAGTGATCATCGGAGTGGCTACCGCGACCAGGGTATATCCATCTCCTTTGGCCTTCATCGCTTCCGTGTAACCGATGGCGGCTCCTCCGCCAGGTATATTCTTTACGATCATCTGCTGATTATTGGCATACCTGGGGAACACGGCGCCCAGAGCCCTGAACAGAACATCCGTCGCCCCTCCCGCCGCCCAGGAGACGATGATTTCCACGGGCTTGGACGGGTACTTTTCCTGGGCCAGCGCTGCCTGGGTTAGACCGAATATCCCGAGGATCGAAAGAACCAGACCGATTTGGAATCCTTTTTTCATTTTTTTCCTCCTTATCCTGGAAGTGAACAATTAGGAAAGTTTATAACAGACCCAGTGCTTCTAATTCTCCTTTAAGCTTTTTGGCCTCTTCGGGAGTCAGGGGGCGCAGCGGCAGACGGGGGGGACCGGCCTGAATCCCGCGGAACTCGCAGGCCTTTTTGTAGGCGGCGATCGGTGTGTAGCTCCTGAGAATAGCCCTCATCTTGATAACCACCTCTTGGGCTTTGAGGGCTTTATCCCGGTTTCCCTCTTTCAGGTTCTCGTAAATCTGTACCACGGGCTCCGGGAAAACCGTGCTGGTCGCCGCGACCGCCCCTTTGGCCCCCATGAGGAGGCTGGCGTAGATCTGGGCGTCGTTCCCCATGAGAACGACAAAGTCCTCGGGCACTGCCTGCTTGAAGGCGATGAAGTTCATGAAGTCCATGCTGCTGTCCTTGACCCCCACTATGTTGGCATACTTCGATTGCAATTGAGACACCACTTTGGGGGATACGGCGTTTTTGACATTCGGAGGGATGTTATAAATATAAAGGGGAAAGCCCGCCACTTTTTCGGCAATCATACTGTAGAACTGAAAAATCGTCTGGTCATCTACGGTAAAATAATAAGGCGGGACCAGAGCCGCCCCGTCGGCCCCGATGTCCCGGGCGTGCAGGGTAAGCTCGAGGGCTTCATTCATGTTGACCGAGCCCGTGTGAATGACCACGGGCACCTTGGCGGAAGCTTCTTTCACTGTAAGCTCGGCCACCTTCTTCCTTTCCTCCGTGGACAGGAGGACTCCCTCGCCGGTTGAACCGCAGGGAAAGAGGCCGTGGATGCCCTTGTCAATCAAGAAGCGATTGAGCTTGGCCAGGGCTTCCGGGTTGATTTTTCCATCCCCGGTTAGAGGGGTAAT
>DASPRR010000424.1:0-3604 GCA_035624375.1 Thermodesulfobacteriota bacterium
AGACTAGAAGTACCCTCATGTCAAACTCGTCCCTCGGAGGCGGCGGGTTCAACGAGCTCCGTTTCGAGGACAAGAAGGGGCAGGAGGAGATCTTCCTCCATGGTCAGAAGGATTGGACCATCGCCATTGAAAACGACAAGAACCAGACTGTTGGCCATGACGAGACCCTCCAGGTGGTGCGTAACCGGAGTATTCAGGTGGGTGTGAACCATGCCGAATCGATCGGGGCGAATATGAGCCTCAACGTGGGCAACAACCGCTCGGAAACCGTGGCCGTGGCTTCTACCGAGACGGTTGGAGCGGCCAAGGCCTTGACCATCGGAGCGGCCTATCAGGTGACCGTGGCCGGGGCCATGAATGAGACGGTGGGGGCGGCCAAGGCCGAAGAGATCGGCGGGGCAAAGGTCGTAGCGGTTGGCGCCCAGAGCAGTGAGTCCATCGGGGGTGATAAATCCCTGGACACGGGCGGGGATATCTCCGAGAACGCTGGAAAGAACCTCACAGTTCGGTCGGGAAAAAAGATGAGCTTCCAGGCAGACGATGACTATTCTGTCAAGGGAGGGAAGAAAGGGGTCGTCGAGATGGCCGATGAACTGGTCCTGAAGTGCGGTGAGGCCTCGATAACCTTGAAGAAGAACGGCGATGTCCTGGTGGAAGGGAAGAACATAAATGTGAAAGGGTCTGGCGATGTCATCCTGAAGGGGTCTAAAGTGAAAGCCAACTGAGGCCCATCCGGCCCCCCCGTACTTTTTCCCCTGACCAGGGAAGGAAGTTTCTGAAAAATGAGAACCAATGCTCCAGGTGGAAAAACAAACCACAGTTTGGGAGAAGAGACATGTACACCAAGCGAATGGAAGCCGTTGGGATCGGGGAGAGAGATCCTCAATTCTATGGGCTGGCCCCTTGCGTCGGATATCTGGCTGGCTCAAGTTCGAGGGGCGATCTCCTCGTAGAACATGATGGATATGGACCAAACCCGGCAAAACTAGTTAAGGGCCTATGCAGAAGCGAGTTGATTAAAGAAGAGTTCCGGGGGAGAGAAGTACTGCTCGTTTTCGAGAAAGGGGACCCGAACCGTCCCATCATCATCAACTTTATGGCCGACCCTCCGGAAGGCCCGCTATCTCTGGTGATTTCAGAGAGTCAATCGGTCGGGGTCAAGGAAGTTTACCTCGACGGCAGCAAAATTACCCTGGAAGCGCAAACTGAGATGATCCTGAAGTGCGGCCTAGGCAGCATCACCATCGGGAAGGACGGAAAGATCGTCATCAAAGGGACCCATCTGGTGAGCCGATCCAAGGGAGTTAACAAGGTTCGAGGCGCTACGGTAAGAATTAATTAGGTCTCTGACTCCAGGAGCCTTGCCACCTCTCTCTTTTCCTCGCTTCCTCCGCCTGGATGGCAGGAGAGGGACAGAAGAAGGAAGGGGTGGGCGGTGGATCTAGCATGCTGCAGTTCGAGAACAAGACTCCTTTTCAAGCGGGGATCGCCGTCTTCCCCGGCGCCGATGCTATCGAGACGCTCATTCTCACCATCAAGGGAACCTTTGCGATCAAAGATACCTTGGTTCTGGTCGATGAACAGGCCCCCCTGGCCCATGCAGATGAGTATTGGGGAGAAGCGGCCCGATCCAGCCTCAAGTATGCCGCGGAAGTGCATCTCGCCAAACCGGCTACGGATGTGGTCATGAACGGGCATGCCCAGGTTCCCGGCCAGCGTCCGGTAACCCAGCTGGATGTGCACCTATCGGTGGGCAACCTGAAAAAAATCGTACGCGTCTTCGGAGACCGGCGCTGGACGGGTGGCTTCCTATCCCCCAAGATGACTCGGGCAACTCCTTTTGAAACCATGCCCCTCGTTTATGAACGGGCCTTTGGAGGAGCCAGTTCCACGGAGGGAGCGGAAGGAGGGAGAGAGTTCGAGCCGCGGAACCCCGTGGGCCGAGGCTTCATCGGAAAGGGGAAGGGCCGGGACCCTAAAGACCAGGCCCTTCCTAACCTGGAAGACCCGGTTCACCTGATATCCCGGCCAACCGATTGCCCGCCGCCCGCGGGCTTTGGGTATCTAGCTCCCTCCTGGATTCCCAGGAGAGCTTTCGCCGGGACTTACGACGAATCCTGGCAAAAGACCCGCGCCCCCTATCTTCCCAGGGACTTTAACCCTCGCTTCTTCAATGCCGCCCACCCGGACCTCGTTTGCCAGGGCTACCTGACGGGGGGGGAGCCGGTTCAAATCGTCAATGCCTCGCCCCAGGGACCCCTCCGCTTTTCTTTGCCCAAGACGGGGATGGCGGTTACCGTGTGGAATGCGGGGGAAGAGGAGAAACCAGTCCCCCGGCTGGAAACGGTCCTGATCGAACCGGATGAATCTAGAGTTTTCCTAATCTGGCGGGCGGTTTTACCTTGTCCCCAGGGGGCTCTCAAGGTAAGCAAGGTGGGGGTGAGTTTGGAGAAGCTTGATCTGGTATGAGGGTCGAAGGTCGGCCTTGAAGAAGAGAGACCCTCAAGAGGAAGGTCGTCTGGAGACTTAGTTCCATGGTCAGGCTATGGGAATGACAATGCTTAGCCGGGAAGAATCCCTCATACCGATTCCACTTTGGGTCGGGTGATTGAGCAAGGGGGAAATATGCCCTGTACAGTGTTTGCGAATTCGCGAGGTGTCGTCCACAAAGGAAGCGGGGGAATGAGCACAGTCTTCCCCGATGTTTGTAAAACGCCCTCGCCCGGGGGACCTATTCCCATCCCCTACCCGAACGTGGGTAAGTCGGCGGATACGGTCCAGGGTCCGAGCACGGTGAAGGTAGACGGTCAGATGCCCATGGTGAAAGGGGCCCAATACATGATGACCTCCGGGGACGAAGGAGGTACCGCCGGCGGCGGCGTGTTAAGCAGCTCCATCAAGGGCCCGGCTGAGTTCATGATGTACTCCTTCGACGTGAAGTTTGAGGGGAAGAACGCCTGCCGTCTGGGAGATCCCTTGTTCCACAACAAGAAGAACATTATGGGATAAGGGAAGAGTGAAGCGAAGAAGAAAGCGGTAATGAACGTCGCGTTTAGTGGAGCCAAGAAAGGGGTGTTTGTAGCCGGGATATGAATTCTCTGGTGAACATAATCGGGACCGGGGCCATGACCTGTGTCGGGCTTGACGCTGTCCAGACGGCGAGTTCGGTTCGTGCCGGGCTTTCCCGCCTCCGCGAGATCGATTGGCAGGGGCAGGACGGGAACCCGTTCCGCGGGGGTTTTCTCCCTGATGATTGTCTAGAAGGGTTGAATCGAAAAACCGTAGAGATTCTCCCCGATTCCGTTCCCGCCCGCATCCTTCAATTGGGGGCTCCGCCATTGAGGGAGGTTGCTGAGGATCTGCCGGAAGCGCCGGAAGGGTTTCCGGTTATCGTCGGGATTGGCCATCAGGACCAGCTACCGGAGGCTTCCCCGGAACTCTTTCTGGACAACCTCCTGAGGCAGGCCCAGATGAAGATAAACCTGGAGGCGAGTGAGGTGGTCGTCGCGGGCAGAGTCGCGGGTCTTATGGCCGTACACCGTGCCTGCCTGCGCCTGGCTCAGGGTCTTCCCGGGCCGATCATCGCCGGCGGCATCGATAGTTA
>DASPRR010000350.1:0-17607 GCA_035624375.1 Thermodesulfobacteriota bacterium
CTTGGATAGGTCTTCCCTCTCAAAATCCGGGTGTCTGGCCAAAAAGGTTTCGACCACCCCGTCGTTTTCTTCCGGGGTCATGGTACAGGTGCTATAAACCAGGACCCCGCCTGGTTTCAACCAAGAAGACGCCTGATCGAGGATGGCTGCCTGGACCTTAGCCAGGCGGGGGATATCCTCCGGCTTTCGCCTCCATTTGGCCTCCGGGTTCCGGTGAAGAATTCCCAATCCAGTGCAGGGGGCATCGACAAGGACCCGATGGAAATCCGTTCCTTCGGGAAAGGGAAGGGGCTGAGTCGCATCCCCTTCCATGACTTGGACCATGGTAACCCCCAAGCGATGACAATTCTCTTGGATGAGGCCAAGTTTGCTGCCCATGAGGTCCAGGGCGAAAATCTCCCCGCGATTCTCCATGAGCTGGGCCAGATGGGTGGTTTTTCCGCCAGGAGCTGCGCACGCGTCCAAGATACGCTCTCCGGCCTGGGGTTCAAGGAGGAAGGGGATCATCTGAGATGATTCATCCTGAATGAAGTACATCCCTTCCTGGAATAAAGGGTCCTTCATCAGGTCCGGGGTCTTGGGCAGAGTCAACCCATCGGGAGAATGGAGAGTAGCTTGAGCAGGAATTCCGGCCTCTTGAAGTCTTCTTTGTAGGGCTTCCCGGGTGATTTTCAGAGTATTCGTCCGGATGGTAAACGGGGGTTTCTGGTTGTTGGCGGCGCAAATCCGAAGAGCTACCTCCGGGCCGAACTCCTTGACCCAGCGTTCCACCAGCCAGGGCGGGTGGGAAAAGGATTGAACGATGTGATCGACCGGCCTTTCCGCCAAGGGAGGGAAGAAATCTCGAGTCTTATTGCGGATCACCGACCGGAGGAGGGCATTGACGAAACCGGCAATATTCTCGTTCTTAAAGAGAGCCTTGGCCAAGCGAACGCTTTCGTTCACCGCCGCGGATTCCGGCACCCGGTCCATGATCAGAATCTGGTAGGCCCCCAACCGGAGAAGTTGAAGGACGCGGGGGTCGACTTTTCTATCCTTGGATTTCAAGACCTGCTGCAGGTGCGCATCCAGCCTTCCGCGCCACCGCAGGATTCCCATGACCATCTCCGAGATCATGGCCCGGTCCAGGGGTCTCAGGTCGGGGGTTTGGAAAAAAGCTTGGTCGAGGGCCAAATCCGCAAAGGAGGAAGAACGTTCAATCTCCTGCAGGATTTTCCAGGCCAGCATGCGCACCGGGTCGTAGGGGAGTGAATTTCCCATGGGGAGTCCCATTATTCTCCCAGGCGCACTCCGCTGCGAAGGGGATTACCCCGGAGAAATTCCACTACCCCCATACGGGGGCGGCTTTCCAGCTGAACTTCGCGGACGAGGAGTTGGCCATCCGAGGTGGCGATGAGGAGACCCTCGCCCGACGCCTGGAGGACCGTCCCTGGAGGCTCTTGGCCCTCTCCTTCCACCAGGCGGGGTCGAAAGAGCTTGAGGGTCCGTCCCGACCAGAAGGTAAAGGCTCCGGGCCAGGGATCGAAAGCGCGGATCAGATTGAAGACCTGCCGGGCGGCAGAACTCCACCGGATATTGGCTTCCTCCTTTTCGACTTTCGGAGCATAGGTAGCCTGGGAATGATCTTGGGGGATAGGGGTGAGGGTATTCGTTTCAAGTCCCTCCAGGGTGCGTAGGAGCAGACTGGCCCCGATTCGGGAAAGGCGATCGTGCAAGCTTCCCGCAGTGTCTTCCTCACTGATTTCCGTCCTTTCGGTCAAAAGCATGGGACCGGTGTCCATTCCCGGGTCCATAAACATGGTGGTGATCCCGGTATGGGTCTCTCCCGCCTGGATGGCCCGGGCGATGGGGGCGGCCCCTCGATATTTGGGCAGAAGGGAACCGTGAACATTCAAGCACCCCCTGGAAGGAATGGCCAACACCGCGGCAGGAAGAATCTGCCCGTAGGCCACTACAACGATGATCTCGGGCCGGAGGGATTCCAGGGTCTTTAAGAAATCCGGGTCACGGACCTTTTCGGGCTGGTAGATGGGGAGGGTGGCCTTCAAAGCGATCGACTTGACCGGAGAAGGAATCCATTTTTGTCCCCGCCCTCTGGGGCGATCCGGCTGGGTAAGAACTCCCATCACTTCATGGGGAGAGTCCAGGAGGGCTTCCAGCGAGGGACAGGCGAATTCCGCAGTACCCAGAAAGAGGACCTTCAAGCGGGACTTCCTTCATTTTCTTTCTTTCGGAGCTTTTTCTTTATAAGCCTTCTCTTGAGGGGGCTGATCCGGTCGATGAAGAGGAACCCATCCAAATGATCGATCTCGTGCTGCAAGGCGATGGCCAAAAGGCCCTCCGCCTCCAATTCCACTCTTTCTCCCTGGAGGCTGAGGAATCGAACGACCACCTTTTGGTTCCGTTTCACTTCTTCATTGCATTCCGGCACGCTCAGGCAGCCTTCATCCCAGGTGCATTCCCCCTCGGCAGAGATGATCTCGGGGTTGATAAGAACCAAAAGATTTTTTGGCTCATTGGCGGCAGTCGCGTCGATCACCGCCAGGCGAAAGAGAGAACCCACCTGATTCGCGGCCAGGCCGACTCCCGGGGCGGCGTACATGGTCTCGGCCATGTCTTGAACCAGCTTGCGGATGGAATCGTCGATCTTCTGAACCGGCCTGGCTTTTTCCTTCAGAACCGGATTGGGAAAACACAGAATGGGAAGAACCGCCATATTTTTTTATAGCATATGCACCGGGTCCACATCAACGATCAATTTTACTCCCCGTCCGGGTATCTCTGCTTCCATTTCAGCCCTAATCTTTTCCACGAAATCGTGGAGGGACTTCCATTGTTTGCCCTTGAAGAGCATTTGGTAGCGGTGCCTTCCCTTCAATTTTCCCAGAGGAGCCATGGCCGGGCCGAGGGCCTCCAGATGCTTCCCGAGTTTCGGGTCCTCCTTGAATTTCCTCTGAACCAGCCCTTCCAGGGCTTGGGCGAACCGGGTGATCCGTTTTTCGGAATTGTCTTCAAACCGGAGGTTGACCAAACGGACAAAGGGCGGGTAGTTCATCTGCCGGCGAAACTGGACCTCCCGCTCGAAGAAGCCGGTGTAGTCCTGCGCGTGGGCCATCTGAATGCTGTAGTGGCCGGGATTGAAGGACTGAATAAACACTTTCCCGGGCAAGTCGCTCCGTCCCGCCCTACCGGCGACCTGGGTGAGAAGTTGGAACGTGCGCTCGCCGGCACGAAAATCGGGGAGGTTCAGGGAGAGGTCTGCAGCCAAAACTCCGACAAGGGTAACCCGGGGGAGGTCGTGCCCTTTGGTGATCATCTGGGTTCCCACCAGGAGATTCACCTCTCCCCGGCGCAGCTGGCCCAGGATCTTCTGGTGGGAGCCCTTGCGGGTGGTCGTGTCCCGGTCCATACGGGCAACTGGAATCTGGGGGATCATTTTCTTGATCTCTTCCTCCAGGCGCTGCGTTCCGCTTCCGAAGAGGAGAAGGCTGGAGGAGGCGCATTGCGGGCAGCGATCGGCGGCGAATAGGGTGTGGTCGCAGTAATGGCAGCGAAAGGTCCTGTCCGGCAAGTGATAGATCAAGGAGACGTTGCAATTGGGGCAACGGTAGGTGAAACCGCAATCCCGGCAAAGAGCAAAAGTGGAAAATCCCCTCCGGTTCAGGAAGAGGAAAGCCTGCTCCCCTCTCGCTACGGTTTCCTCCAAGGCCTTCCGCAAAGGCAGGGAGAAGAGGGACCTCTCCCTTCCTTCCCCCTGTTCCAGGCGCATGTCCAGGACTTGAATCTCGGGGAGAGGTCGCCCGTCGATTCGCTTGGGGAGCGATAAGAGTCGAAACTTTCCTTCCCGGGCATTATAGTAGGACTCCAAAGAAGGGGTGGCGGAGCCCAGAACGACCACGGCGCCCTCCATTTTCCCCCGAACCAGAGCTAAATCCCGGGCATGGTAGCGAACCTTATCGTCCTGCTTGTAAGAAGGGTCATGCTCTTCATCCACGATAATGATGCCCAGGGATTCCAGGGGGGCGAAGATGGCCGATCGGACTCCAATCACGAGTCTGGCCAGCCCCTTCTTCACCTTTCGCCACTCATCATAACGCTCTCCAGCGGAAAGGCCGCTGTGGAGAACGGCCAGGGGATATGGAGTACGCGCCCGAAAGTAGGCCACCAGCTGCCCGGCGAGGGAAATCTCCGGAACCAGGAGGAGAGCCTGCCGTCCGCGGGAAAGCGCCTGGTCGATGGCTCGGAGGTATACCTCGGTCTTTCCGCTCCCTGTAACCCCATGAAGCAGGAAGGGCTGATACTTGCGGGAGTCGAGGGAGGCGACGATTTCCCGCAGAGCCCGATCCTGATCTTCGGTGAGCAGTGAAGGGGGCCCGTCAATCCAATCCTCCAGTCCCTCCCAAGAGGGCTGACGAAAGGCCTCTTGGGGAACGATTTCCGCCAGCCCATGGGCCTTCAATTTGGTCAGCACCGCAGAGGCGTTTTTAAAACGGGCCTTCAATTCGGCGACAGGAATTTCCCGGGCGTTTTGGAGGAAGGTGGCTACCTCTCTTTGCCTTGCCGTGAGGGAAATCTCCTCGGGGAAGGGTCGAACCCGCACCCAGTTTATTTTCTTTCCCCTCACCGGCGGCATTTCCAGGTCCTCTTTTTTTCCCACCCAACCTTTTTCCTGCATCTTTCGAAGTAGGCTCCGGATGGGTGTGGAGAATTTTCTCGTCAAGGAAGAGGAAGTAATCCCTTCCCCCCCCTTTCGGGCCAATTCCTCTAGGACTTGCTTCTCAATAGACTCAGGTTTTAGAATTTCGAGGGCCTCGGTCCCTTTTGGGGTCAGGAAGATGGTTTCCTTGGAACGGGTTTGCGTTCCCGCTGGAAGGGAGGTTTTTATGACCTCGCCCAGAGGCTGGAGGTAGTAGGCTGAGGTCCAGAGAAGAAAATCCAACAGTTTCGGGGAAAGAGAAACGTCATCTTCCAACACCTCGCGGATGGGAAGGATCGTGGTATGAGCGGGAAGGGGCGGGGCCGGACCGAGGACAAAGCCGGTTAGGAGTCGCCGCCCCAGCGGAACCAAGACCCGTTTGCCCGGGGATGGAGCTTCCCCCAGGTCCTGGGGGACTTCATAGGTAAAAGTCTTACGAACAGGCAGGGGGAGGGCAACTTCAATGTATTGTCTGGTAGAGGACATTGAAAAGCAAATTTCCCGCTAAAATCAATTTTGTTGATCTCGTTAAAAATCTTCTGAAGCGTCACCCCGGCGAAAGCCGGGGTCCAGAATTTCTTTAAATAATTGGATTCCGGCTTTCGCCGGAATGACGAATTTTATCGAATTTCCACACTTACGAGATCATCAATTTTTGGCCAGTGGAAAGCGGATGACGAAGGTGGCTCCCTGGCCCGGGCGGTTGATCACTTCAATTTCTCCTCCATACCGGGTGACGATCTTATGGGTGATGGCCAGACCCAGGCCAGTCCCTTCTTGTTTGGTAGTGAAGAAGGGGTTGAAAATATTTTCCAGGTTTTCCTGGGGGATGCCTCCCCCTGTGTCCTCCACCTCGACCTGCAGCCAGGTCTTTTCCTCCTTTGGGGCGAGGGAGGTCTTGACCGAAAGTTGCCCCCCGCTTCCCATGGCCTGGATGGCGTTGACGAAGAGATTGAGAAAGACCTGCTTCAACTGCTGGGGGTCGCTGGCCAAGGTGGGCAGGTTGGAAGCCAGATCGCGGTTGACCGTTATATGGCTTTCCTGAAATTCCCCCTCCAGGATGGACAAGGAGTCCTCGAGGACCCGGTTCACATCCTGATGGCCGGAAGGGAGGGGGAGGTCCCGGGAAAAGACCAGGGTCTGGTTGAGGACGTTCTCCAACCGATTCACTTCCTTGAGGACGATGCGCATGTACTTCTTTTCGGAAGAGTTATCTTTCAGGTTCCGTTCCAGTCGGCGGGCAAATCCCCCGATGGAGACCAGCGGATTTTTGATTTCGTGGGCGATGGAGGCCACCACTTCTCCCAGGGCGGCCAGCTTTTCGGATTGAATCAGGCGGTTCTGGGTATTCAAGAGCTGGGTATTAATCTCCTGGAGGTTGCTGTACAGTCGGGAGTTTTCGATGGCCAGGGCGGCCTGATTGGCCAGCAAATTCAGGAATCCGATGTCCGTTTCGGTGATCGGTCTTCCTGAAAGCTGATTGTCCACGGCAATGAGGCCAATGGCCTTTTCCTTGGCCATGAGAGGAACCGAAGCAAAGGCTTTGCTGTCGAACCAGCGCAGGATTTCGGGGTTCACCAAGGGGTCGGTGAGGGCGTCTTCGATGTTGAAGGACCGTCCTTCCCGAAGGGTCTTGACCAGGACGGAGTGGGTTTCCTCCAAAGAGACCCGAACCCGCCGGACGCGGTTATCATAAGGGGTTTCGGCCATCTCCTCGGGGATCACCCAGTCGGGAGAGAAGGGGGAGTGGCTTTCCAGCTTTTCCCGCCACCGATCCGCCTGTTCCTGGCTTCCCGGGCCGACGCCCATCATTCCCCGCAGGAGGTTCTCCTTCTCATCGATCAGGAAGAGGGCCGCCCGATCGAACCCCAGCCGGCTCCCCAGGGTGATCGAGATGAGAATGATGCGCAGCAACCGATCCAGGTTGATGGTGGTCAGCATGGCCCGGGAGATTTCGTAGAGGAGAAAGAGCTCCCGCAGGTTCCGTTCTTTTTCCTTGGCCAGGGTCTCCGCCCGGTGCATGACGATGGAATTCTCGATGGCCACAGCTACCTGGGAAGCCATGGTGAAAAGGAGGTTTTTGTCCTCTTCGTCAAACACCTTTGGTTGCCTACCTTGCTGATAGAAACTGAAAAGGGTAAGGGTGCCGATGGTCCTCGATTGAGAGATGAGAGGGACGCAGACGAGCGAACAGATGCCCGGCGGAAGCCCCCGGAAGGAGTAATGAGAGGTTTGCGTCTCCCGCAGGGCAATCGGTTCACCGGTCAGGGCCACGGTGCCCACGAGTTCTTCCCCCAGGACCAGGGGAGTCAATGGGCTGTCCCCTTCCTCGATTCCGTAGGAAGAGACGAGCTTCATCAGCCCGGAGTCTTCGTCGAGGAAATGGAGAAGGGAGCCGTCCCCCTGGAGAATCTTGGCGCTGCTGAGAGAGATTCGACGGAGCAATTCGCCCAGGTCCAAGGTGGAGCTGATGGCCACTCCGATGGCATGAAGGGTGCTCAACTCGGCGATTCGCTTCTTAGCTTGGAGGGAAACCTGGCTGCTTCGCAAGGTGCCGCAGAGCTGCCTCCCGATGGCTAGAAAGGTCTCCTTTTCCTCCCCCGAGAGCTCGCGGGGCTGATCCCCCAGGAGCGTCAATACGCCGTACAGAAAGATGTCATCGAAGATGGGAAAGAATCCCAGAAAGCGGAATTCGGCGAAAGCCGGGGGAAGGGGGGGAGAAAACAGGGAAAGCTGGGAGCTGTCGGGGATCAGAATGGGAATTTTTTCCACGGTGCAGGCTGCCAGAGGGCCTTCCTGCGGAGGAATGCTCAGTTCCGGGGGAAAAGAGGGATGCTTCGCGCTTATGGATTTTAAGGAAAAGCGGCTCTGGTGGGAGTCCCACAGAAAGAGGGCGCAGAGCGATAAGGAGAAATGGTGGGCCAGCATGTCCACCAGGTTCTTCAGCCGCCGGTCCACTTCTATCGGGGCGTTGGTTATTTCAATGACCCTGGGCAGGACTTCGAAGGGGTTCATGGCTCGGCCTTAGGTGCCTTTTTCTTGGCTAGGGCCTTTTCATAGACCCGGACGTAATCGCGGGCCGCCTGTTCCCAGGAAAAATCCTCGGCCATGCCCCGGGCCATTAACTTTTCCCAGACCGTGCGGTTCTTGTAAACCTGAAGGGCTCTTTTAATGGCCTCCAGAAGGCAGGAAGAATCGTATTTCTCGAATTTGAACCCGGTTCCTTCCTCGGTGAGGGGGTTAAAATCGTGGATGGTGTCGTCCAACCCTCCCGTGGCCCTGACGATAGGGACAGTTCCATACTTCAAACTGTAGACCTGATTCAAGCCGCAGGGCTCATAGAGGGAGGGCATGAGAAACATGTCCGCCCCGGCCTCGATTTTGTGAGCCAGAGTATTGTCGAAAGCGATCCGAATCCCCGCTTTTTGGGGATACTTCTGTCCGATTTTCTGAAATAGAAGATGGTACTCTTCCTCTCCCGTCCCCAAAAGGATAAACTGGACTCCCAAGTTCAGGAGGGGTTCCATGATAGGAGCCAGAATGTCGAACCCCTTCTGATCGGTCAGCCGGGAGATCATCCCCAGAAGGGGGATGTCGGGGTCCACCTTCAGGTAAAATTCCTGTTGGAGATCGGCCTTGCAGGACCTTTTCCCCCTTAGGTCGGAAGGATCGAATTTTTCCTTGATGAAGCGGTCTTTGGCCGGCGACCACTCTTGGTAGTCCACCCCGTTCAGGATCCCATAGAGGTCTGCTTTCCGATCCCGTAAAACCCCATCCAGCCCGGCTCCGTATTCAGGGGTCTGGACCTCCTCCATGTACTTCCGGCTCACCGTGGTCACAGCGTCAGCGAAGACGATTCCCCCTTTCAGCAGGTTCAGCTTCCCGTAATACTCCAGGGCCTGAGGGGTGAACAAATCCCAAGCCAGGTTGGTGAGGTGCATGTCGTAATGCCAAAAGAGACCCTGGTAGCCGATATTGTGGATTGTGAATATCGAGGCCGCGCGGGCCAGAGCGGGGGACCAGCGGTAGATGGTTTTGAGGTACACGGGAACGAGCCCGGTCTGCCAGTCGTTGCAGTGAAGGATATCGGGATCAAGCTCCAGGGCTGCCTCTACGACAGCCCGGGAGAAGAAGATGAAGCGTTCGGCATTATCTTCGAAATCCCCGCTGGGGGTTCCGTACAGCTGGTCGCGGTCATAGTAGGCATCCTGGCGGAGAAGGAGAACCCGGAGCCGGGGAGCGGGCTCCAGGGCGTAGACCTCGGCGTTGATCACCTTCTGGGAAATGGGAACCTTCAGGACCATCCCGGTCTGCACCGCAGGAAAGCGCTTTTCATCGACCGCCCGGTACTTGGGAAGAAGGAGATGGACCTCATGTCCCATCTGGGCCAAAGCCATGGGCAGGGCGCCGGAAACATCCGCCAGGCCGCCGGTCTTGGCATAGGGAACGGCTTCGGGGGACGCAAACAGGATCTTCATTTTCTCCTCCTCACGGGGCCAGCTCTCGCAGGTATTTGGCCGCCTCTTCAGGGGGCGTAGGATTGATGAAGAACCCCGAGCCCCATTCGAAACCGGCAAACTTGGTCAACTTGGGGATAATCTCAAAGTGCCAGTGATAGTACTCCAGGGTCCTTTCATTGAACGGGGTGGTGTGCAGGGTAAAGTTGTAAGGGGGAAAATTTAAGGCCTTCTCCAGCCGCTTCAGGGCTTCCTGGAAGATCCAGGAGAGGGACTGGATTTCGTGTACCTGGGACTCCTCAAAAAAGGAGCTGTGCCGTTTGGGAAGAATCCAGACCTCAAAGGGGGAGAAAGAAGCGAAGGGGGCTATGGCGATGAACTCGCCGTTTTCCAGAACGACCCGCTCCCCATGCTGGAATTCCTGGCGGACGATGTCACAGAAGATGCACCGTTCCTTATACCGGTAATATTCCCGGGCGCCGGCCATCTCTTCCATAACCAAGTGAGGAACGATGGGGAGGGCGATGAGCTGGGAATGGGAGTGCTCCAGTGTCGCCCCCGCTGCCTCCCCGTGGTTTTTAAAGAGCATGGCGTAACGGAGGCGGGTGTCTCTTCTCAAATCCAGCATGCGGTCCCGGTAGGACCAGAGGACCTCTTCAAAGGCTTTCGGAGCCAGGGTAGCCAGGCTTTCCTGGTGGTTGGGTGTTTCGATGATCACTTCGTGGGCTCCAATCCCATTCATTTTATCGTAAAGACCGACCCCTTCCCGGAAGATATCCCCTTCCACCCGTAATGCCGGAAATTTATTGGAGACCACCCGAAGCCGCCAGCCGGGTCCGTTCCGATGGCTTCCATCCTGCCGGAAGGCCAAAATCTCGGGGGGGGTCTTGTCCTCGTTCCCCGGACAGAAGGGACAGAATCCTTCTTTGGGCTTCACCTTCTGGAGGCCGAAATCGGATGGCCGCTTTCCCCTTTCGGTGGAAATGATCACCCACCGTCCGGTGACCGGGTCTTTACGCAATTCGGGCATGTATTCCTCCTAAAAATTGGCCAAGGTTAAAACCAGGTTATCTCATTCCCCGGGAGGGCGGATTCCTTCGATGACCACCTGGATTCCCAGGGACTTGGTCTCTTCGGGTTTCAAGGAAAAGGGCCAGTGGAAGAGAAGGACCGTCCCTTGGAAAGTCTTCTTAATACCGCTTTCCGACTGGGAAACCGTATCCAGCGGAAAACGCCAGAGCTGTCCCTTGGGAGAAAGGTCCAGGGAGACTTCGAAACGCTCTACTTCGTCGCGCAGTCGAAGATGCTCCACTTCGGGAATGGCTCCGCTGGAACAGAGGCGCCGGTCATCGACTTTCAACCCCGGAAAAAGATAGTACCTTTGCGGGTCATCTCCCGCGAGAAGGGTGAGATTTACTTCGACCCCGAACCATACAACGATCTCCGCCGGTCCCCGGTTGGTGATTTCGTACCCCACCTCCATGCGGGGTTGTTCTCGGTAGAAGAGGAATCGCTTAAGCGTATCGACCGGGACTCGCCCCTCCCGTTTCCAGAGACTGCCCTTCCGTAGGAGAGAAATGCGCATGATTCCCGAACCGTCCGATTCCTCGATTCCTGTCAAGGTGTAAGGCTGATTGACGAAATCTCCCAGTTCCGGATATTGGCAGCGGCGAAACTGATCGAGGGTGGCCCCTTCCCCCAAGAAATGATCGAGAAAGGAAGAGCGGGTGTACCAGTCATAGAAAAGGGTCTCCTCCGCTTCATGGTTCTTCGGCCGAAGGGACTCCCCCCCTACGCCGGTCTGGCTTTTCTTCAGTTTCCGGTGATAGGCTTCAGGCCTGCGGGTTAAGACGTTGGTGAGGTTGAAGCGTTTGGGCCGGTAGTCCAGCTCGACCAGTCCCCCCCCATAATTGGGCTTGAGGATGGCCCCCAGGTCCGGAGTGGTAACCAGGACCTCCGGCTGAAGGTCCTTATCCAAATCGAGAATTTCCTGGTGGAAGAATTTTCCACCCCCCCGTTCCAGGATCTCGGCCAGGCGTTCCGCAGCGATGAGGTTTTGGTATACTGCATGGCGCAGGTAATTCAGGTGGAGCCCGCCGAATAGGCCATGCCAGTAAGCGCAGCTGTCCTGGGCTTTCCATAGAGACTGGAGAGCGGGGTGAGGGGGGAAATCTTTGGGGGAGATGAATTTGCTCTGCAGGGCACGATGGACTTTCTGGCTGACCCGAAGCATTTTTTTATGCATATGGTTGCTCTCGGGGTATTTTACCAAGAAATTTTCCCAGATCCCGCCCCGAAGGTAGGGCCAGTATTTTTCATACCGCCTCTCCCGTTTCAGTTCTTCCAGCAGGTCTTCGAAGGCGATGGCCGACAGGGGCGGCAAGGCCCATTCCATCATTTCGTCATAAGAAGCGGGCGGAAGGTAGGCTCTCCCTTGGGGAGGAAATTTTTCCAAATACTCGCTGAAAGTCAACAGACGAACCCAATCGTGGTTCTCTTCCAGGGCCCCAATGAATTTCTCCAACCATTTTTCCTGGTAAACCCAGCGATGGGTCCCCGGCCAGATTCCGAATTTTTCCCCGTCGTCGGCATACGTCACGGCCAGGTGGCCGGAGTCGGTAGCGTACCGCCGCAGGATGTCCAGGGTCTCTTCGGGGGAGCGGAAGGGGATGGCGTAACGCAGCCGTTTGTTGCTGGGGAAGATGGAAAGGGTACATCCCTCGCTTTCGGTGACGTAATATCCGAAGATGTCCTCATCGGGAAAACCCGCATAGCGAAAGTGGGAGTCATCCAAGAGGGTGTACTTCAGACCCGAGGGGGCCAGAACCTTGGGCAGGGTAGGGCTCCAGACCCTTTCGGCCAGCCAGAGGCCCTGAGGAGGGACTTTGAACTTCTCAGTCAGGTAATGATTGGAAAGGCGGACTTGCCCGACGGCGTCCCTCTCGGGGATGGAAGGGAGAAGAGGCTCATAAAAACCACCGCTCAATAGTTCAACCTGACCCCTCTCCACCAACCCCCGGATTCGGGTCATGAAGGTCGGCTGGTATTCCTCCAGCCATTCCAGAAGTGATCCGCTGTAGTGGAGGGAGATACGGAATCCGGGGTGATTTTCCAGGGTCTTGAGGAAGGGGTCGTACCCATCCTCCCAGCTTCGACGGAAGACTTCCTCCAGGTTGCCCACGGGCTGGTGGTTGTGCACGGCAAAAAGGAGATTAATCGCCTTCATGGAAACCCATCCCCCTCAAAAAGTGTTGAAACAAGGGATAACTGGAATCAGGGATAATCGTGAGTCATCGCCGAGAGGCATTTTCCCATGATTCCATAACTTCCATTTCCCCAAGGGTCCCCCATTCCCAGCTTTCCTTCATCCCTTCCAAAATTCTTCCGCCATCCTTGAGTCTTCAGATCTGCCAATGAACCAATTCAAAATCCTGGTCCGGTACGAAGAAAGAAAGAAACCCGTTGCGGGGATACCGTTCCGCCGCCAGGTCCCCCCTTTGCACCTGGATGAAAAACTGAGCCTTTTCTCGCGGGGAAAATTGAAGCACCCGGAAGGGAATGGAAAGCTCCACAATCTTGTCTGACTCAATCTGGGTGAAATGCTCTTTGAGGGAGAGACCCTCGCCATCCCGAGCGTAGAGATCGTAGAAGGCTTTTTTCCCGGAGGGAAACCTGAGGGGGAAGACGATTTCCCATTCCCGGGGCTGGGAGAAATGGATATGGATATCCAATCCCTGGAGGGATTCCGCTTTTCTCCAGATGGGGTCAAGTCGCAGGTAGAGCCGTTCCAGGTCGAACCCGAAGTAGAAACCTGAAAGATATCCCTCTCCCCGGTACATGGAACCGCCGGTGGTTTTGGCCGAGAAATACCCCGCTTCCCGCCATTCGTAAAAATGAGTGACCTGGCCGTCCAAGGAAGGGGAGATGAGCCCCAGGGGTTCCAGGGTGGGTTTCACTTCGTGGGGAGAGGAAATGGGAATTTTCAGGTAATCGGGGACTTCCATGCCCAGAAGGAGATGCACGTTGCTCAGATGCATTCGGAAGAGACGGTCGAACTCTTCATCGTTGTCGCTAGTGAAATCATCCCCGAACCACCAAAACCAATCGCTCCCTTCGGCAATGTAGACCTCCTCCCAGGCCATCTCTTTTTTCCCCGGGGAGAGATTCGTATCCTTGGAAGCGGCCTTCTCCAGAAATCCCCGGGTTCGCTTCAGGCAATTCCAAGCCAGGTTGTCTTCAGGATGTCCGATCCAGACCCGGAAGTTTTGATCGATCCAGGAACCTGTGTGGAGGGAATCCAGGGTCTCCCGGGGAGGGTGGGATTCCAAATATTCCCCCACCCGTACGGTCTTTAAGGAAGATTCCAGGGAGAGCCTTTCATAGAGACTGGTCAAGAATGCCTCTCCTCCGTCGGGATAATATTCCCAAGGGTTTTCTCCGTCGAGGGCGATCAGGATAATCCCGTCTTGCCCCTGAGATAGGGAGTGGTTGATGTTTTTCAGGTGGGCCACCAAATCATCCGCGGCGGACTGGGGAGGGTTCTTGGAATACGTAAAACCGATGAGATCGGAGAGGTTCCGGTCGCGAAAGATTACCGACACTTCAGAGCTCTTAAACCGGACCCGGTAGGGGCGGTAAAGGAGCAATCGACTGGTCTCTTCGGAGAGGGATCGAAAGAGAATCCCTTCATCGGTAGCCATCCAGCGGATGCCGGCACGTTGCAGAAGGGGAACCAGCTCCGGGCACACCGACCCCTCTGACGGCCACATTCCCTCGGGTCGACTGCCAAAGGTTTTTTCATAGAAACTGACCGCTCTTCGGATTTGAGCCTCCGCATCTTCGGGATGGGAAAAAGACCCCGGGAGGGCCACCCGCGGCATGGCCCGAGAGGCATACTGCCAATCCATCAGAAGGGGAAGGATGGGATGGTAAAAAGGGCTCACCGTGATTTCCACCTGGCCCCGGAGGCGGAGCGATTGATAGAAGGGGATCAGTTCCTGAATGATCTCCTGCTGGGCCTGCAGCAAGGAGGCCTTCTCGGCCTCGGAAAAATCCCTTCCTTTATTCAGAAGGGCGCGAAAGACTTCCCTCTCCTTTCTGGCCCGATGGCCGGTCCAGGTGAGGTTGAACCACACCTGGAGGTCCCGGAATTCCTGGGTGGTGAATTCCTTGAGGAGATCATCCAAGCGGTGCTCGGGAACTTTGACTCCTCGTTTTCTAAGAAGGTCCCGGTACCGCGGATAGGGTTTAACCATATTCTCCCAGTAGCACATGAAAAAATTGGCCAGGAGGAATTTTTTCTCCTCGGGGGTCAAATCTTCAGCGGGCCTGCGGGAGTACTCCAGGAAGACATCCTTGGCTTCCCCCCGCCCGTAGTCCTCCAGCTGGCGGATCAGCGAAGGGACCAGGTTGAAAGTCTGCTGGATAGTTGGGTAGTCGGTCAGCAGGGAGATCATATCGTAATAGCCCTTGAGAGCATGGAGCCGAACCCAGGGGAGGCTGTACTCCCCGGTCAGAGGATCCCGGTAATAAGGCTGGTGCATGTGCCAAAAAAACGCGACGTGAAGCATATCCCTCCGATAATCAAGGATGATTATAACAAATCCCGAACAGGAAACAATAAAAACAACTCTCCGCTTACAGGTTACTAGTTTCAAATACAGGGTGCCAAACTTTGGGCTTCAGCTTCCTGATTGGCGAATCGCAATTTGCGCTTGAGACCCGAAACCCGAGGTCTGAACCTGCAACTTCGGACTTTTGGCTTGTGCCCGGAGGGCAACTTGAAACTGGTTTTTTCCGGGCATTGTGTGCTATTTTTATTCGGTAGATTCCTGAATGCGGAGCCAAGAAATGGGCAAAATCGACTATGACTTGATTATTGCCGGCGGAGGCCCCGCCGGTCTCACCGCTGGACTGTATGCGGCACGGGCCATGCTTCGAACCCTCCTCCTGGAAAAGATGGCCCCCGGAGGACAAGCTGCCACGACCTTCTTCGTCGAGAATTATCCTGGGTTCCCGGAAGGAATTTCCGGGCCCGATTTGGCTCAAGCCATGGAGAACCAGGCGAAAAAATTCGGCCTGGAGGTTACCTATGGAGAAGTGAAAAAGATGTCTTTCCAGGAACCGCTATGGGAGGTGGAATACGAAGACCGGAAGTTCCTGGCCAAAGCGGTCATCGTGGCCAGCGGGGTTGAGTCGCGGAAACTGGGGGTCCCGGGGGAGGAGACCCTTCGGGGAAGAGGGGTGTCCTACTGCGCCACCTGCGACGGACCCTTCTTCAAAGACCAGGAAATCGGAGTGGTGGGAGGAGGGGATTCGGCCGTGGAGGAAGCCCTCTATCTCACCCGGTTTGTGTCCAAAATCTATCTGGTCCATCGCCGCAACGCCCTCCGGGCGGAGAAGATCATCCAGGAGAGGGCCTTCCAGAATCCCAAGATTGAGTTCCTCTGGGACACGGTAGTAACCAGGATCCTGGGGGATTCGGGAGTGGAAGGGCTGGAATTGCAGAATGTAAAGACCAAAGCCCTCCGGACGCTGAAGGTGGGGGGGGTCTTCTTGTACGTGGGCTCGCTCTCCAATACAGAATTCTTAAAAGGGATTGTGAAATTGGACGAACAGGGTTATATCGTGACCGATGACCAGATGGCCACCTCTGCGCCGGGGGTCTTTGCCGCCGGGGATGTGAGGAAAAAACTCCTTCGCCAGATTGCTACGGCAGTAGGGGATGGGGCGATGGCCGCTTTTGCCGCAGGACAATACATCGAGTCTCGCCTCTGGCCGTGAGGGGAAATCGGGTTGAGGATCCTGGTAACCAACGATGACGGAATCGAATCGGAAGGGCTTGTGGCTCTGGCCCGGGCGCTGGAGAAGGTGGCCGAGGTTTGGGTGGTCGCTCCGGACCGGGAGCAGAGTGCCGTAAGTCACGCCTTGACCATGGGGCGTCTGCTCCGAAAAAAGCGGGTTCGGACCCTGGGACCCCGCTATTTTGCGGTCAATGGAACACCAACCGACTGCGTTCTCCTGGGAGTGAACAAGATCCTGCCCGAACGGCCCAGTTTGATCGCCTCGGGCATCAACAAAGGGGAGAACCTGGGGGACGACATCACTTACTCAGGCACGGTTTCTGCAGCCATCGAAGGGACCATTCTAGGAATTCCCTCCTTTGCCATCTCCCTGGTTTCCAGGAACCGTTTTCATTTTGCCCATGCCGCCGCTTTTGCCGTGCGTCTCTCCAGCAACCTGCTGAGCACCGGCCTTCCCAAGAACACCTTTTTGAATGTCAACGTTCCGGGGAAGCAGAAACCTAAATCGTACAGGATCACCCGCATGGGGAAGAGGATTTACGGGGACTCGGTGCAGGAAAGGGTGGATCGCTGGGGGAGAAAATACTATACCATTGGAGGCAACGTTCCGGGGTACGCGGACACGGAGGACTCGGATTTCAAGGCCATCGCCCGGAATCTCATCTCCATTACCCCGCTGCACCTGGATTGGACCAACTACGCGTCCCTGGAGACGCTCCTGAAAAGAAAGATCTGAGGTTCATTCTTTCCGGCGATGATGCGGTCCAACAAGGTGGATCAGACAAGGTCTCTGGATTACAACCGGGCCCGGGAAAAGATGGTGAAGGAACAGATCATCGGCCGGGCGATTCAGGACCGCAGGGTGATCGAGGCCATGCTGAGGGTTCCCCGGCATCTCTTCCTCCCGGAAGGACTTCTCGGACAGGCCTATGGAGACACGGCTCTACCCATTGGAGACGGACAGACCATCACTCAACCTTACATGGTAGCTTTCCTGAGCCAGGCCCTGGCGCTTCAAGGGACTGAAAAAGTCCTGGAAGTGGGGACCGGGTCCGGATACCAGGCGGCGGTGCTGGCTTGCCTGGCCGATCGGGTCTATTCGGTGGAACGGATTCGTTCTCTCCTCGAGCAGGCTCGAAAGGCTCTCGATCGGGTCCATTGTCACAATGTGATCACCCGGCTTTCGGATGGCAGCTATGGTTGGAAAGAAGAGGCACCCTTCGATGCCATCCTGGTCACCGCAGGCGCCCCGTCCCTTCCCCGACCGCTGGCCGATCAACTGAAAGTCGGGGGTACGATGGTCATTCCCATTGGGGACCGGAAGGGCCAGAGGTTAACCCGCATCCGCCGGAGTTCCCATGGTTTTTTCAGAGAGGACCTGATGGGATGCAATTTCGTTTCTCTGGTGGGCGAACACGGGTGGGCCAAGAAGGAGAAGGTTAGCGGCCCATAATTGCGGATTGCCCCCTTATTTTCTCCCCCCATTCCCTTGCTTTTCTCAAGATCTCTTCCTCATCCAGGGTAAGAAGCTTTCGGTTTTCCATGATCACCTTGCCGTCGATGATCACATCGCGCACATCGGCTCCGGTGGCCGAGTAGACCAGGTGGGAGACGATGTTGTAGACCGGCTGAAGGTGGGGCTTGTTCAAGT
>DASPRR010000359.1:0-6386 GCA_035624375.1 Thermodesulfobacteriota bacterium
GGGCTTTGAGCAAAGAAGACCAGGAGGCGTTTGACCACCCTTTTGACCGGGCCAAATTGCCCACCGGTTCCTCGTCCCCCAATTCCCTCCACGGTCTCGTCGTAACCGCCCTTTCAGGCCTGGATTAGCTTTCGTGGGAGTCAAAGAAAGCTAGTGGCAAGAGAGTTAATGATATTTGACTATTTGGTCCTTATACGTTAAACTCTCCCCTACTGTAGTCAAAAAAAATTGGGGGGTATATTTTAAAAAACCTTTTCGGGTGATCAGTTAGGTCATGTCGGTTGGGTTGTTCCTTTTCGGAGGAGGGACGGCACCTAGCCGGAGCAGTAAAACCTACATTTTAAAACCAATCCCGCAGACGGTTCACACCGGCTTTTTTGATGCTACCATTCTACCTGTGTTGACCATTGATTCGGGTGATACGGTGGTTTCCCTGGCCAGAGGGGAGGTGGGACAAAGAAAGATTCCTTAAGACGAGGAACAATATGAGCTTGGCAATAAAAAATTTCGTAAAGGAGGGTTACATGAAAAAAATCCTTTTGGCTTCGATTTTCTTGATGGCTGCATTATTGATTTTTGGGCCCGGAGAGACAGGCGCCCAGGTCAAAGAAATCAGCATCGGGGCAGTTTTTCCTCTTTCCGGGCCTCTGGCCCCGATCGGGCAGCACATCCGGGCGGGCATCGACATTGCAATTGAAGAGATCAATCAGGCCGGGGGCATCAAGTCATTAAACGGCGCAAAGCTCAAGGTGGTCTATGGGGACAGCACCGGCGACGCCAAGGTCGGCGTGACCGAAATGGAGAAACTCATCAGCAAAGACAGGGTCTCGGTGGTGACGGGAGCCTATCAAAGCGGAGTCACCCTTCCTATGACGACCGTGTCCGAGCGTTATGGGATTCCTTTTTATGCCACCGGATCCGAAGACCAGATCACGGAAAGAGGCTACAAATACACCTTCCGTTCCAATGAAAAGACCTCCTGGAGGGTGAGAGATCAAGTCAAATTCATCAGCGAAACGGGGAAGAAATTCAATGACCCGGTAAAGACCGCTGGGGTCGTATGGGAAAATACGGCCTGGGGGCAAGGGGCGCACAGAGACTGGTTGAAGTACCTGGGAAACGAAGGGATTAAAATTGTAGTCGATGAGTCCTACCCCAATTCAACGACCGATTTAACCCCCGTGGTCCTCAAATTGAAGGGCGCCGCCCCCGACGCAATTTTCTACTGTTCTTATGTATCCGATGCAATTCTGCTTGTGAAGACCATCGCCGAAATGGAGGTGAATCTGAAAGCGCTAGTCGGTTTGAGTGGAGGGACAGCCGACCCGAATTTCATTCCTGGCGTTGGAAAGAATTCCCTCTATTCTTTTGACTGCGTGCGCTGGGAACCGGACATCCCCCGCCCGGGGGTCAAAGAGGTTTGTGAGAAATATAAGAAACGGGCCGGGGTCGAAATGGATGCTGAGGTCATGAAACAGTACACCTATATGTATGTGATCTCCGAGGCCATTAACAAGGCGGCCTCCACGGACCCAAAGAAGGTCCGCGATGCCCTGGCGAGCCTTCGCCTAAAAGGGCCCCACCCCGCCATTAAATTCGTGGAAGACGAACTCTATTTTGATGAAACGGGGCAGGTTTTCCAGGGCAATATGGTGGGCGTTCAGTTTCGCGAGGTGGACGGCAAGATTCAGAGGGTAACGATCTGGCCTGATAAAATCGCCCGCAAGGGAATCGCCCCCGTCTGGCCGATGCCGAAGTGGTCGGAGCGCAAAAAGTAAGAGGCTTTGTAGGGGGGTACGGGCTAAGTACCCCCCTGCAAAGAAAGACAGAGACGTAACATGTTTATCTACGCGCAGGCAATTGTAAATGGAATTCTGATCGGGAGTATCTACGGCCTGATTGCCTTTGGTTTGACCCTCATTTTCGGAATCATGCGGGTGATCAATTTTGCCCATGCTTCGCTGCTGATGTTGGCCATGTTCATTGCTTTCTTTCTGTCCCGCGCGGGGATCGATCCCTATCTCTCCCTGATTATCGAGATCCCTTTTTTCTTCGTCCTCGGATACCTGATCCAGCGAGGTCTGATCGAACGAGTGTTAAAGATGGAGGCCGGAGTCCGGGAACCCCTGAGTGCCCTTCTTTTGACCGCCGGCCTGCTGGTGCTGATCGAGAATCTGGTTCTTCTGGTCACGGGTCCCGACTACAAAACAGCCCAGACCCTCTATTCCGGAGCGACCTTCAAACTGGGCAGCGTCATCGTCAAAACTCCATGGTTTTACGGGTTTCTCACCTCAATTCTGGCTTATATCATCCTTACTCTTTTTTTCAAATGGACGCGACTCGGGCAGGCCATCCGCGCGACCGGCCAAGACCGGGATGTCGCCAGGCTGATGGGGATTGACCACTACCACATCTATGGCGTTTCCTTCGGGATCGGAATGGCTCTTCTGGGTGTCTCGGGGGCTATTTTGATCCCCTTCTATTATGTTCACCCCGCCGTCGGCTGGGTTTTCGGCGTAAGTTCCTTTATTATCGTGATCCTGGGAGGACTGGGGAGCATCTCGGGAGCCTTCTGGGGAGGGGTGATCATTGGATTGATTGAATCTCTCGGTGCGCAATTCATGAATGCCACCTGGACCATCGTTGTCGTGTACGGGGTATTCCTGGCAATCCTTTTCATCAGACCTTCGGGACTGCTGGGACAGAAATTCGAGTGGTAAAGAAGGCTGAGGGATGACATGGCCAACCTTCTGAGGAATCTGGGACGGGCGATCTCTTTTCAGGCTTGTCTTGGGTTGAGCTTGATCGCTTTTCTTTTTCTTTTGCCTGTGTTTCTGGGGAGCGCCTTTTTTACCCAGGTGCTGATCATGATCGTCTTTTTCGCCTACCTGACGGCCTGCTGGAACATCATTTCCGGGTATGCCGGCCAACTCTCGATCGGGAACGCCGCCTTTATGATGATTGGGGCCTATACTTCCACTTTGCTGTTTATGAAACTGGGGATTACGCCCTGGATTGGAATGATCGCCGGGGGGCTCCTGGCCGCTGCGGCAGCCCTCCTTATCGGGTACCCGACGTTCAGGCTCCGGGGGGCCTATTTTTCCATCGCCACGATCGTTTGGTCGGAGGGACTGAGAAAGATATTTGAAAATACGGAAAAAATCGGAAATTTGACCTTCGGGGGAGCGGAGGGCCTCACGATCCCCCTTATGCATAACGCCCCGCTCCAATATCAATTTATCGATAAAGATTATTACTATTATATTATCCTCATCCTCATGCTGATCATTGTGTACCTAACTTACCGCATCGACAGGGCGAAGATCGGTTACTATCTGACCGCCATAAGGGAAGATGAGGACGCGGCTCAGGCTCTGGGCATCAACGTCCGGCGGTTTAAGCTGAAAGCGTTCATGATCAGCGCCTTTTTTACCGCCCTGGGCGGGACCTTTTACGCCCAATTAATGTTGTACATTGAACCCCACGGCGTGGGGGGATTGTCCCTTTCGATTGAGATGCTCCTCCTTGGGGTGATCGGCGGGAGGGGGACGATCATGGGGCCCATTCTGGGGGCTTTTTTGCTCGTGCCCGTTCGGGAGATGGCCCGCACTTATATCGGGTCCACCTATTTGGGCGCACATTTTGTGCTCTATGGCCTGATTATGGTAATCGTCATCCTGTTCCTGCCTCATGGTATCGAGGAACCGATCAAGAGAGGATGGTCTCGTTTCATCCAGAGATGGCGATGGAATGTTAGCGCGGAGGGAGGAAGATAAAATGGCCTTCCTTGAGATTAGGGGTTTAGTCAAACGGTTCGGCGGGCTGGTGGCCATCAACAATTTCGGTATGGAGATCGAAAAAGGCGAAATCATCGGCCTCATTGGCCCCAATGGTGCCGGCAAGACAACCATTTTTAACGTGATCACCGGGGTTTACCCTGGCAACGGCGGGCAGGTCCTCTTTAAAGGGAAAAATATCAATGGAATCAAGCCGCACGATTCCTGCATGATCGGCATTGGAAGGACCTTTCAGGTGGCCAAACCCTTCGGGGGGAAATCCGTTCTCTACAATGTCATGGTGGGCAGCTTTGCCAGGACCCAGGACCGGCGGCAGGCTGAATCCAAGGCTCTGCAGGTTCTGGAAATGTTGGGATTGCTCCCGAAAAAGGACCAGTTGGGCAAAAGTCTTACGATCGCGGACCGGAAGCGCCTGGAAGTGGCCAAGGCTTTGGCAACGGACCCGGAGTTGCTCCTCCTCGACGAAGTGATGGCCGGCCTCAACCCCAAAGAAACAGAGGAGGCCATAGGCCTCGTGAAGAATGTGGCCCGGGGGGGGATTACCATTTTGATTATCGAGCACGTAATGCGGGTCATCATGAGCCTTTCGAACCGGGTCGCGGTTTTGCATCATGGTGAGAAGATCTCCGAAGGGACCCCGCTCCAGGTTTCCCAGGATGAGAAGGTCATTAAAGCCTACCTAGGAGAGGAATATGTCCTTTCTTGAAGTAAAGGGAATTGATGTATATTACGGGGATGTGCCCGCGGTCAGGCAAATTCACCTGTGGATTGGGAAGAAAGAACTGATCAGCCTGATCGGGGGTAATGGATCAGGCAAGACGACGACCATTAACACGATCTCCGGCCTGCTGCAACCCCACCAGGGGGAAATATGGTTCGAAGACGAAAGGATCGATCTGCTCCCGGCCCACCGCATTGTGGATCGAGGGATCATCCAGGTTCCCGAAGGGAGGCGTTTGTTCCCGCTGATGACGGTCCTGGAGAACCTGAAGATCGGGGCGTATGCCAAACGAGTTCATAAGGAGTTGCGGGAAACCCTTCAATTCGTCTTTGGCCTGCTTCCCGTATTGGAGGAGCGAAAGGACCAGACGGCGATCACGCTAAGCGGTGGAGAACAGCAAATGCTGGCCATCGGCCGAGGATTGATGAGCAAGCCGCGGCTATTGATGCTGGATGAGCCCTCTCTTGGTCTTGCGCCGCTAATCGTAAAAAAAGTTTTTGAGACCGTAAAAAAAGTTAATAACCAAGGAACTACTATCCTCCTGGTTGAGCAGGATGTGAAACACTCTTTGGAACTCGCGCACCGCGGCTATGTTCTGGAGAATGGGAGGATCAACCTTGAAGGGACGGGCGCGGACCTTTTGGGCAACAGCCAGGTGAAGAACGCTTACCTCGGAATATAACCAGCTCGGACCGCAGCCTGTAAATCCGCCGCGGGAATCAACCTCAAAAATCAGGGGTCCTCACCTGGGGAAGATATAAGCTTTGGGGTGTAAATGAGGGCGAGACCCCGGGGCGGAAGAATCTTTTCATCATAGGGGGGAAGTATGCAGGTCGACGGCGAAAGGTTGAAAATGATTTACGTATTGATGAAGCGATGCCGGGCCTTTGAAGAGAGGGCAATTGTCGAGCTTCGCAAGGGCATGCCGGGGTTTATTCACTCCTCCATCGGGCAAGAGGCGATTCCTTGTGCGATTACGCCCTTCCTCCGCAATGAAGATTATGTCATCACCAACCACCGGGGGCACAGCGACATCATCGCCCGCGGGGCTAGCTTCAAGAAGACCTTCGCCGAGCTCTATGCCAAGGAGACTGGCTACTGTAAGGGATTGTCTGGGTCCATGCACATTGCCGCTTTTGACCTGAATATCATCGGGGCTGTAGCTATCGTGGGGAGCGGGATCCCCCTTGCTAGCGGCGTGGCCCTGGCCTGCAAGGCAAAGAACCTGGAAAGAATCGCAGTCTGTTATTTTGGCGACGGGGCAACCTGCACGGGGTCTTTTCACGAGGGAATTGGATTTGCGGCGACCTTTGATCTCCCCGTGCTGTTCGTTTGCCAGAACAACCAATACGAAGAGGGGACGCATTGGACCTATTGGGGCGGGAGGTTTAAATCCCTGGCCGATCGTTCCTCCGGGTACGGGATTCCAGGCTTCAGCGTCGATGGAAACGATGCGGTCGCCGTAGCCGAGGCCGCGGCGGAAGCTGTGGAGAAAGTCCGGAAAGGAGGTGGCCCAATCCTCCTGGAAGGGAAGACCTACCGTATCCACGGGCACCACATGGGGGATCCTGGGACAACCTACCGGACGAAGGAAGAAGTGGAAGAATGGAAGGGAAAAGACCCCATTCGCCGGCTTTACTCCCTTCTTTTTCAAAAAGGTTTCATCACCGCCGAGGAGAATTCGCAGATCGAGGTCCAAATAGAACAGGAACTCGACGAGGCGGTTCAATTCGCCCTCGAGAGCCCCGAAATCGATCCCCACACCACGTTTCGGGACCTGGTCTACTTTGAACGGCCGGTGGGTCTGAACAAAATCTGACGAGGTCAGCCGTGCGCGAAAAAACTTACCGGGAAGCCTTGCGGGAAGC
>DASPRR010000379.1:0-3603 GCA_035624375.1 Thermodesulfobacteriota bacterium
CGGCTTTCGCCGGAATGACGCCCTTCCCCTTAGTTGCAACACAGCCTCCGAGGGGGGAGGAAAGGATGGGGGTGTTTAGGCGCAGGTTGTTGGTTTATTTCTTAAACCCGATCTCGTAGATGGAGAAAATTTCGTCCGACCGGGGTTTGTAATCCAGCTTGGCGTTGGCCCCTTCCACGGTCTTGAAGGCGTACATAAAGATCCAGGGGGCTTCCTCCCGTAAAATCTGCTGGGCCTTGCTCATCAGTTCCTTCCTCTTCTGCGGGTCCATCTCCTGGCGCTGGGCGTCGATGATCTTGTCCAGCTCCGGCGTGTGAAAGAAGCAGTACTGCTGACCTGAACGGAAGAAGGGGGTCAGGATGGCGTCGCCGTCAAAAACCCCGAAGCTCCCCCAGTTGATCCCGAACGCAGGCTTAGCCCGTCCGCTCTTGACGATGTCCATGTACCCTACGCCGGACCACTTCTGCAGTTTCATGTTGATCCCCACCTGAGCCAGGTGAGCCTGGATGGCCTGGGAGACTTCGTCCCCCTTGATCATGTTGACGGGTGTGTAATGGAGGGTCATCTCAAACCCGTTGGGGTACCCGGCCTCTTTCAAAAGGGCCTTGGCCTTCGCCGGGTCGTAGGGATAGGGTTTGACATTGGGATCATAGCCGAAGTGCATCGGGTTCATGACTACGGTGGGGGTTCCCAGCCCGCCTACGATGTTGTTCACGATCTCCGGAACGTTGACCGCGTAGTTGATGGCTTGGCGCACCGCTTTCTTGTAAAGCGGAGACTGGGGATTCATCGCATCGGAGAGAGAGAACCACTGGAACCGCAGGATGGGAACGGTGAACACCTGCAGGTTCGGATTGGCTTTGAGGACCGGGATTTCTTCCGGCGAGATCCCCCTCATGAGGTCCACCGCTCCAGACAGGAGGGCGGCCACCCGGGTCGATGCATCGGGAATAATCTTGATGACTCCCGTTTCGATCCGCGGCTCCCCCTTGAAGTATTTGGTGTTGGCGGTCATCTGGATTTCCTGCCCCCGGGTCCATTTCACGAATTTGTAGGGTCCCGTTCCCACTGGGTTCTCGGCGAAATGGGAATCGCCCTTTTCCTTCAGGTATCCCGGGGGAACCATGGCCAGGTTGTGAAGGTCTTCCATCCACAAAGGATGGGGATTCTTCAGGTTCAGCCTCACCGTATAATTGTCCACCACCTCCACCGAGTTGAGCCAGTTCACGGAAGAGATTCGCGGGGACTTGGTCTTGGGGTCGAGGACCCGCTCCAGGCTGAATTTGACGGCCTCCGCATTGAAAGGCTCGCCGTTGTGGAATTGAACGTTTTTCCTCAAATTCAGCTGAATCACCGTGGGGCTGATGAGTTTATAGCTTTCGGCCAGCCCCCCCACGATTTTCATGTCGTTCTGGCGGAACATGAGGGAATCGAACATCTGCCAGTTCACCGTGACCCCCGACCTCTCTGCATGGCGGTGCGGGTCCATGGTCGGCGCGTCATTATCCATGACCAGGGTGACCTTGCCCGAGGGAGCCGCCCAGGCTAAAGACCCCATTCCCAAAAGGGCGGCGGCCAGGAAAACAAACCAAACCAGTCCAGATTTCTTCTTTCCTGCCATTTCTTTCTCTCCTTTCTGTTTCATCATTCCGCAGGGACGGCGTGATCGGGGATCACGCCCTACAGAACATTTTTCCATTCCGCATTTAATCATTCTTCCCTCAAATATCTTACCATCTCCTCGTGCACATGCCCGTTGGTCGCCAGGATCGCTCCTTGCTTCAGGTCAAAAAGTCCCCCATCGATGGAGGAGATCTGGCATCCCGCTTCCCGGGCAATCACCACTCCCGCAGCAATATCCCAGGGATAGAGCCCCCATTCCCAGTACCCTTCCAATGCTCCCGCAGCCAGATAACACATGGCCAGTGCCGCAGTTCCCCAAATCCTTACTTCCTGCGTAACCGGCAGCAGGCGCTCCAGGGATCTTAGGACTTGGGGGAGCTCCTTTTTTTCGTAGGGCCAGCCCGTGGCGAGGACCGACTGGCTGAGGCGGCGGTAGGGGGAAACCCGGATCGGCCTGCCGTTCCGGAACGCCCCCTGCCCGGAAACGGCTACGAATAAATCTTCATCTACCGGGTTGAACACCACACCGGCAGCCGGCGTTCGATCCACCCAATAACCGAGGGAGACGGCAAATTGCCTCTGCCCGTGAAAGAAATTCAGGGTTCCGTCCAGGGGGTCCACATAGATCACCTCCCCCGAGGCTTCTTCGTTCTCTTTCTCCTCCCCGATGATCTGCACCCCCGGGAGGTCCCGGGACAGGATTTGGATGACGGCTTCCTGAGTCTTAATGTCGGCGTTGGTTACCAGGTCGGCATGGCTGGACTTGGTTTTCGGTTCCATCTTCTCCGAGCGAAAATACTCTTTGAGAATTTTCCCGCCTTCTAGGGCAGCGGCCAGGAGGACCTCTTTCACCAGGCTTAAATCTCTGGACAAAAACCTCTCCCTCTTTTGCCATTCAAATATGATGATCTCATAAAAAGTCGAATTTCCCTAAAATTTGTCATTCCGGCGAAGGCCGGAATCTAGTTATTTCAAGGCGTTCTGGACCCCGGCTTTCGCCGGGGTGACAATTCAAGAGACTTTTTACGACACCACCAAATATGGAGTTTCTTTCTGCTCCGTGCATTCCGAATCCCGCAATATATCAAAGCCACTTGGCCCAGGCTTCCACACTTCGCTTGTGATCGTCAAGAATGGTTTGATCGCTAGCATCCAGGGAATGGCCCAGTTCCAGGATCAGATCGACTCGTCTCAGCGGAGACTTTTTTACGATCTCCACGACTCTCTTGGGCTTGATGATTCCCTTCCTCGCATACTCCGGTGTGAAGGGCCAGTGGTGGTCTCCCTTCCCGTCTGTTTGCTGCAGGTGGACGACGGGAGCGTAGGGTAGAAGCTTTTCCAGCCAAGCATGGGGATCTCCGGGCTTTTTCAGGTCGTAGGAACATGCGTGTCCCAAATCGAAACAGATTCGAACCGGCACGGCAGCCTCCGCATTAGCCTCCTCAATCAGTTCCAGGGCCTCCTCCGGAGTGTGGGGAAATTCTCGCGGGGTGGGCATCAGCTCCCACAGGAAATATTCCTGCCCCAGCCGGGAAGCCAGGTAGGTCAGCTCCCGGACCGCTTCGATCAGCGTTCTCCGCAGAAAGGCTCGCCGTGATGGATCGGCAAAATCGGTGGCGCTCATGGCCCCGATGTGCCCTCCCGTGGCCTCCGCGCCGAGCATGCTGGTCACTTCCAGGGCCGATTCAAACCAATGCCAGGCCTGATTCCGGAACCAGAAGTTGGGGTGGGCCAGGTGATTCTGAGCGTAAATGATGAGACCGGTGAAAGTGGTGCGGAGGGAGAGGCCGTATTTTTCCGCGGCCTTCACGATTTCCTGGCACAGGGCGCTCCTCCCGGGCTCGGGCAGCGTGGGGTCCAGAAGGTCGAAGGAGAATTGAACCTCCTTCAAGCCCAAATCCTCCGCGATGATTTTCGCCCAGGCATTCGGCTCCGGCCAATTTTTCAGCGCAAACCCGTTATTCACTCCCAGCACGACTT
>DASPRR010000391.1:0-8464 GCA_035624375.1 Thermodesulfobacteriota bacterium
TGGCTTTAGGCAGTTCTTCGTGGGGGACCAGCTTATTGACCAAGCCGATCCGAAAGGCTTCCTGGGCGTCGATCAATTCACCGGAAAAAATCAGTTCCGCGGCTTTGGCATATCCGACCAGTCTGGGCAAGAACCAAGTCCCTCCCCAGTCGGGATGAATCCCCCGGCGCACGAAGACTTCCCCAAACCGGGCACGGTCGCTGGCGATGCGCATGTCGCAAGCCAGCGCAAGGTTGCATCCTCCTCCGGCGGCGACTCCGTTCACCGAGGCGATGACCGGTTTTCCCGTGGACTGAATTAGAAGGACGATCTTGTCCCGGGTGGGCCGTTGGTCCAAGGGGATGTCGGTGTCGGCCCGGGAGGTCCCGGACACGAACTCCTTCACATCCCCCCCCGCGCAGAAGGCTTTTCCCGAGCCGGTGATCACGATGACCCGGACCTCCCGGTCGGATGCTGCCGTCTCCAGAGCCTCCAGGATTTCCTGCCTCATGCCCCCGCCCAGGGCGTTCATCGCCTCCGGCCGATTCATGGTAATCGTCCCGATTCCGTCTTCCTTATTGTACAAAACAAATTCCCACGCCATCTCATCCTCCGCCCATTCAAGATTCGATGATGATTCTGTAGTCAATGGTCTATTTCCTGTTAGTTCTTGTCTCTAGCCTATTACCAATAACTCATGACCTACAACCTTTTATTGCTAAAATTGTTTTCCCAGCCTTTGGACGACCGACTTCGCTTCAGCCACGATGCCATGGATTACCTCCTCCACGGTCTTGATGTCTTGGATCAATCCCGCAATCTGCCCTGCCGACATGAGCCCTTCCCCCTCTCCACCTTTTCCTTTATCGGAAAGACTGTCCACAAAGACGTTGATCTCCGCCTGAGTGGCTCCTCTCTCATCCATTTCCCGAACGGCCAGGGCGGCCGATTCTTCAGGACTCGAATGGGATACCCTTTCCGGGCGGCGATCATGGTCCCGTCATCCTTTGCCTTAAGGATGGCCTGCTTGTACGAAGACGGCACCGGGCTCTGTTGGGTTGCCAGAAAACGAGTCCCCATCTGGACCCCCTCAGCCCCGAGGGCAAAGGCGGCCACCAGGCCACGTCCGTCTCCAATCCCTCCGGCGGCCACCACCGGGATGCGAACGGCGTCAACTACCTGGGGGATGAGAACCAGAGTGGAAATCTCATCCCGGCCTACGTGTCCCCCGCCCTCCGCCCCCACAGCGATCACTGCATCCACTCCTGCCCCTTCGGCCTTTCGGGCCATTTCCACGGTCGCCACGACGTGGAGAATTCTCAAACCGGCCTCCTTCACCCGCAGGATGACTTTGCCCGGATCGCCGGCTGATGTAGTAATCGTCTTGACACCCTCCTCCACTGCGATTTCCAGGGCTTCAAAAGCGTTGGGCCGGTAGATGGGAATGTTCAAGCCGAAAGGCCGGTCGGTGAGAGAGCGGGCCTTGCGGACCTCCGCTCGCAGGGCGTTCCCCTCCATCCCAGAGGCCCCGATAATTCCGAAGCCTCCGGCGCGGGACACGGCAGCCGCCAGCTCCCCCAGGCTGATCCGGCGCATTGCCCCCTGGATGATGGGAAATTCGGAACCCAGGATTTTCGTAATCCGATTCTTCATCGTCACCTCCCCAAAGAACAAAATCCCGGCAGGAAATCCACAACCCATTTCTGTCCAACAGGAAGATAGACCTTTCTATTTGCCGTGTCAACCGCGGAGATTTAAAAGATTTAAAAACATTGAATCCTATCTCTTCTTTGCGGTAGATTGAAAATGTGATGGGCGAGAACCCTGATTATATCTTTCGGTATTCGGTGGAAGCACCCGCGGCCGGCAGCCAGCGTGATATTCTCGTCGAGATGATCCGGACGCAACTGGAGAGCCTCTTTGGATTACTTTGCCTGTATCAGGAAGGGGAAGAGGTGAAGGTGGACGGCTTCCGGCTGATGAATGAAGGGGAGAGAATCCATCCGATCTTTTCCTCGCCAGTCTCCCCGGAAAAATCTTCGTCTTCTCCTCCGTCTCCCGTTCCAAAGAAGGGAGAGGCGGCGTTTCAGAGCATCCGGAATGCAGAGCTTTACGAACCGCGAATCCCCCATATCAAACGGGTCCTAGAGAGCTTGCTCTCGGTCATCGTCCTGGAGTCGGAAGGGAAACCGGTAAGGGTAGATGGGTTCCGCTTGAAAGACCTGAACCACTGGCTGGTTCCATCCGCAGGAGACCCAGCGGAAGTCTTAGACCACCTAGCTACTCGCTGCGACTGTAACTGCAGCTTCTGCTACCTCCGGGGAAATCCCCCTTCTCTTGCGCTCGATCAGCCCAAAAGAAAGAGCGAAGAAGAATGGGAGGAAGTCCGAACGCGCCTCAAATATTTTTCTCCCCCGGGGAAGAGGTCCCTCTTTCCCTCGCTGGGAAGCTCCTATGAAATTCTCTCCCACCCCAAGGCTCTTGACCTTCTCCGGGAGCTCCGGAAAAAGACCGACCGCCCCTTTCGTATCTCCACCAACGGAAACCGCCTGACCCGCGATTTCATCCGGGAGCTTGCTACCCTGAATCCCGTTTATCTCTATCTTTCATTGAACTCCTCTTCCCCGAGACGCCGCAGGGAGATCATGGGAGCCGCCAATCCGGACACGGCCATTCACTCCCTTCCGCTCCTCAAAGAACAGGGGATTCCCTTTGCCGTAGTCATCGTCCCCTGGCCTTTTCCATCCAAGGAAGAAATGCTTTCTGATCTGAAGGAAACGGTAGCCCATGCGGGCCGTCACGACGCCCACCTGGTGGAAGTTAGCCTACCCGGGTATACTCAATATTTCTCGCCGGAACTGCTATTTGATCACCAGGAAGTTTGGTCTTCCATCGTCTCCGGGGTCCGGACGCTGCGGCAAGAGGTTCAGTGCCCTGTACTGGTCAAGCCCAGCCTGTATGAAGAAAATCTCCATGAAAGGAAGTTCAATCTTCCTGCCGTGATCGGGCTCATAAAGAATTCTCCAGCGACTCTCTGCGGAATGCAAAAGGGGGATTTGGTTCTCTCCATCGGAGGACTTAGAGTTTCCTCCCGTCCGCAGGCCCGGGATTTTCTCCATCTCCACCATCAAAATCGCACTCCCTCCCTCTCCCTTTCCGTTCAGCGAGGCAGGGAAATTCTCGAATTGAATCTTCTCCCCGGGCAGCACCTCTACCCTTATGCCCCAGAAACCGATCATCACCTGGGAATGATCTTCATGGGAGCCGGGTTCCGACCCAGCCTCCTGGAAGACCTGAAGTCCCTGATTAAGATTCATGAAGCCAGAAACGTGCTTCTTCTATCCTCCCGTCTGGTGAAACCCATCTTCCTCCAGCTTATGAGGGAGTCTTCCCTTTTCGGCGGGATTCAGATTCAGGTCGAGGTCCCGGAGAATCGCTTTTTCGGGGGGAACATCTGCATGGGGGACCTGCTGGTCATCCGTGATTTCATTCAAGCCATAAAAGAATACCTAAGAAAGAACCCTTCCCCGGACCTGATCATCATTCCCTCTTCTCCCTTTTCCCTGGGCCAGTGGGGAAGAGACCTGGAAGGAAGAGTCTTTGCCGAGATCGAAAGATCGGTAGGCCTCCCCGTTGCCCTTCTGGACTGCGAGCCCATTTATGATTAATCTCCCCTCTCCTCATCCTGATATTTTTAATTGACAAAAATGAGAATATGAAATAAAGCATAGTCAATTTCCCCGGTAGCTCTTAAAATTCTCCTGGATGGGAAATTAATAATCTATTCATTCTGTAAAGAGCCAGAAAGGGCAAGAACAGATGAGCGCGGAAATCAAGGGTCCCCAGGACCTGGAAAAAGAAGTAATCAAAGCAGACCTCTGCACCCTCTGCGGTGCTTGCGTGGGCCTCTGCCCCTATTTCCGGGCCCATCGAGGCCGGATCGTCCTCATGGACAACTGCAACCTTTCCCAGGGGCGGTGTTACTTTTTTTGCCCCCGGACTTCTTCGGACCTGGAAGCGGTCAACCAGGCCCTGTTCGGAGCGCCGTACCCGGGCAATTCGCTGGGAACCCACCGCCAGGTGACCATGGCCAAATCTTTGGACAAGACCTCCCTGGCCAAGGGCCAATATGGCGGAGTGGTCTCAGCGCTCATTGCCTTGGCTTTGAAGAAAAAAATGATCGACGGAGCTGTTTTGACCCAGAGGGGGAAAGACCTTCTCTCTTCCGGAACTCTGGCCAAGGATAAGAGGCAAGTCCTGGCCTGTGCCGGCTCGAATTACATCGCCTCCCCCACCCTGGAGGCGTTCAACAAGGGCGTCCAGAGTTTCCCCAAGAAACTCGCCGCCGTGGGCATTCCCTGCCAGGTGCTGGCCCTGGGAAAGATGAGGATCAACCCCCTGGAGAACAAGAACCAAATCGAAAAGCTCCAGCTGGTCATCGGCCTATTCTGCACCTGGGCTCTGGCTTACCAGGAGATTCTGCAATTTTTAAAAAAGGGCTATCCCATAGAAAAAATCGGCAAGATGGACATCCCCCCGCCCCCGGCCAATATTCTCCAGCTCCAGCTGCCGGAAGGGATGAAATCCATTTCCCTGGATCACATCCGCAAGTTTGTCCGGCCTACCTGCAGCGTTTGCCTGGACATGACCGCGGAATTTTCCGATTTGTCCGTAGGGGCCGTGGAGGGAATCCCCGGCTGGAACACGGTCATTGTCCGCACGGTTAAGGGGGAGGAGCTTCTGGAAGAGGCCAAGAAGGCCAGAATGATTGAAGTGTCGGAGGTGCCCCGGGCCAACCTGAAGCACCTCGAGGAAGCCTCTCTGCTGAAGAAAAAGCGCGCCCTGGAGAACATCGTCAAACGAACGGGCAGCAAGGATAATTTGATGTACCTTCGGGGAGCAGACGCCCTGCGGCCACTTCTGCCCCAATAAGTTTCGCGTCTCGGGTTTCGAGTTTAATGTTTTCGTTTTCGAACCCGAAACCTAAAACTCGGAACTCGAAACTGTTTTTAGGAGGAATGTATGTCGGTGATCAAAAAGAACGCTCCCGGCTCCAATGAGCTCCTGATGGGCAATGAGGCCATCGCCCGCGGAGCCCTGGAGGCGGGGGTCCAGTTTGCCGCCGCCTACCCCGGTAATCCTTCATCCGAAATCATCGGCACCCTCTCCCAGGTGGCCAAGGAAATGGGAATCTATGTGGAGTGGTCGGTGAACGAGAAGGTTGCTCTCGAAGCTGCAGCCTCGGCCTCCTTTGCCGGCCTGCGGTCCATGAGCGCCATGAAGCAGAACGGGGTCAACGTGGCTTCGGATTTCATCCTCAACTTGAACCTTTCCGGCGTCGGGACCGGCGGGCTGGTTTTGGTCGCTGCGGACGATCCCGCGGCCCTCTCTTCCACCAATGAGGAGGATTCCCGCTTTATCTCCAAGCTGGGGGACCTCCCCCTCCTGGAGCCGGCCACCTTCCAGGAAGCCAAGGACATGGCCAAGTGGGCCTTCGACCTATCCGAATCCATCAACAGCCTGGTCATCGTGCGGAGCGTGTCGCGTATCTCCCATGCCCGGGGGAATGTCCTTCTGGGCGAGTTGCCCAAGGAAAAGAAGACCGCCCGCTACGACACCTCCAAGATCTTCATCCCCGTTGCCGCTCCCCTTCGTCATCTGTCCCTCCACCTGAAGCTGAAAAAGGTGCAGGAGATGTACGAGTCTTCTCCCTTCAACTGGTACGTGGGCCCGGAGAAGCCCGAGCTTCTCATGGTCACCGCGGGAAGCGGCTGGTTTTATTCCCAGGAGGCGGTAAGAACCTTGAGCCTTCAGGACCGGGTGGGGGTCCTCAAGATCGGAACCGCCTGGCCTCTTCCCTCCAAGCTCCTGGCCAAACATATGGCCAATGCCAAACGGATTCTCTTCGTCGAAGAAGTGGACCCTTTCCTGGAGAACAATGTGAAGGAACTGGCCGCCGAGTGGTCCCCGGAGATCGGGTCCTGGACCTTTTACGGGAAGAGCTCCGGCCATGTCTACCCCTTCGGGGAGATTAACCCGGACCTGATCATCAACGCCGTATCCAAAGTCATGGACAAGCCCTATGCCCCCAGGGAAGCGAACTACGGAAAGAAAGCCCTGGAGATGACCAAGTCCCTGGTCCCCCACCGGGACCTGGGATTCTGCGCCGGCTGTCCCCACCGGGCCACTTTCTGGTCGATCAAGAATGCCCTCAAACTTGACGGGCGCGGGGGCTTCGTGACCGGAGACATCGGCTGCTATTCCATCGGCCTGGGCCCGGCCGGTTTTTACCAGCTGAAAACCATGCACGCCATGGGATCGGGGACGGGCCTGGCCACCGGCTTTGGACAGTTGAAGCAGTTCGGGTTCAACCAGCCCGTGCTTTCGGTCTGCGGCGACTCCACCTTTTTCCACGCCGCCATCCCCGCCCTGATCAACGGGGTGTACAACCAGTCCAATTTCCTCATGGTCGTCCTGGACAACAGCGCCACGGCCATGACCGGCTTTCAGCCCCATGCCGGGACCGGGGAGACGGCCATCGGATCGCCGGCTCCTGTGGTGAATATCGAAAAACTCTGTTCGTCCTTGGGCGTCCGGGTCGAAACCTGCGACCCTTTCGACCTCCAAGATACAACTGAAAAGGTCCTCGACCTGGTCAACCAGGAAGGAGGGGTCCGGGTCCTCATCTCCCGCCGCAAATGCGCCCTGGTCAAGGCCAAGGGAGAGAAGGCCGCCTACAAAGTTCACGTGGACCCGGAAAAGTGCAAAGGAGAGGCCTGCGGATGCGCCCGGCTCTGCACCCGGATTTTCAAGTGTCCGGGATTGATCTGGAACCAGGAAAAAGGAAAATCGAAGGTTGATGAGGTCATCTGCTCCGGCTGCGGGGTCTGTACTGACATCTGCCCCCAATCAGCCATCATCAGAGAGGAAAACCGATGAACCTATCCAAGGACCCTTTGAATCTGATCATCGCCGGGGTCGGGGGGCAGGGAAACGTTATGGCCTCCCAGTTGATCGGCCGAGCCCTGGTACGGAAAAGCTACTACGTCACCATCGGGGACACCTACGGGGCATCCCAGCGTGGAGGGGCGGTCATGAGCCATCTGCGCATCTCCCAAGACTCTCAGTTCAGCCCTTTGATCCCCGAAGGACAGGCGGACCTCATCGTAGCCTTGGAGCCGGTGGAGGCCCTGCGAGTCATCGCCCAGTACGGCAACCCGTCCACCTCCGCGGTGATCAACTCCCGGCCCATTTACCCCACGGCCGTAACCGTCGGCGAAGCCCAATACCCCTCCCTGGACAAGATCAAGGAAACCATCCACGAGTTGGCCCGGAAATCCTGGTTTGTGGATGCGACGGAAATCGCCCTTTCCCTGGGGGCCCCGATCTTTACCAACATTATTATGGTGGGAGCCGTGGCCGGGACCGGGCTTCTTCCTTTAGGCCGAAAGACATACGAGGAAGTCATCCATGAAAGCTTCCCGGGTGCCCATCTGGAGGTGAATCTGAAGGCTTTTGCCAAGGGGGTCGAGCTCATTCACTGAAATTACGGATTGCCGAATAAGCGGAGCCGAAGTCAAGTTCTGAATCCTCTCTGAAAAAGAAAGGGCTTCCCTGAATGGAAGGGAAGCCCTTTTCTTCTCGCATTGACCCAAAACTTGAAACTCGAAACCCGATACTTTTTATACTTCTTCGAGCATGGTGGTAAAGAGGTCGTGGTGTTCTTCTTCGTCTTCCAGGATTTCTTTGAAAATAAAGGCGGTGGTTACGTCCCCTTCCTTCTGAGCCTGCTCGATGATGCCCTTGTACATCATGATGGCTTCTTCTTCGGCCTTGGTATCGAGTTCCAAAAATTCCTTTAGAGATTTTCCCACCATGATCGGTTCCGGTTTGGTCGTCGGGGTTCCCCCTAAATACCAGAGCCGTTCGGCGATCTTTTCGGCATGTTTCATCTCCGCAACTGCCGTCTGTTTGAATTTATCCTGCACGGCGACCGCTTTGACACCCATAACTTGTACATGCTGCCACATATACTGGATGCTTACCTGCATCTCCCGGGCAATGGCTTTGTTTAAAAGTTCCTTCAGCTTGTCGCTCACCTTGGTCATAGGTTCCAAAGAAACAGCCATTTTGCACCTCCTGGTTGGGATTTAAATCCACAAAAATATTGTACACCAATGCCAACCCAAAACAACCTGTTTTTAATTTTCCCTCGCTGCTAGCCAACAATGATTCCTTGCCCACCCCCAGTCCTTAAAAAAGAGTCTTTCGAAACTAAGATCTCTGGAAAGGAGGGGGGATCTCATGGGGTTCAGGGTGGAGAAATTTGGATCATCATCCTGAGGCGGTGGTTCTTCCATTGGATCGGGCCTGTCCTGGGGGGATTGAAACGGAAACATGCTTTGGCTCTCTTTTATGCTTGGAGGAATCTCCTCTCAGGCCTCTCCCTGCGGAACATGGGGAGGAGTTTCATGGAAGGATAAGC
>DASPRR010000416.1:0-3947 GCA_035624375.1 Thermodesulfobacteriota bacterium
AGGCTTGGAACCAGATGGCGCGGGATTGGAACGCTGGCTGGCGATGGATTGAATTTCATCCAGACACTGGCGAAGTTTGGGAAGGGAATCGGCCTTTAAGTCGAAGTAATTCATGCTGGCTCCGAAGAGGGCAACCCCCGACCATTTGAAGACGATCTTCAGCTTTCCCCTCCGCTCCACCAGAAGAAGACTTTTCTTCATCTTCCCTACGAGAAAGGATTTCTCCTCCAGCATCCCAAAATCCTTGACCACCCGGCCCATAAATACTCGATCCAAAAAACTCACCCGACCTCCTTTGCAAGGCAGCCAGTTTCAAAAAGAGGAAGTCTTCCCTCCAATGAAAACCGGGGTCTACAGATTTACCACTCCTCAAAAAAACTGGATTCCGGCGCCAGCTCCGGTCCCAATCCGGGGTTCGGCGGAATGGCCGAAAAAAAGGGGTTTAGGATTTTTTACGAGTTCATCATCCTTGACTTTTGGTGATTTCTATTAGCATAATATTATAAAGTTAATCCAGCCGCTCGTTCAAGCGTATCGTGCCGATTGTCATGACTGTATCGTAAGCCAACGGGGGTTGGCTTTTTTTTCATGGAAGGGAACCCTTCATGGGAGTTAAAATTACCGATACCACGATGAGGGACGGACATCAGTCCCTTTTGGCCACGCGCCTTCGCACCGCCGACATTCTACCCATAGCCGAAGCGATGGATCGGGTCGGCTTTTTTTCCCTGGAATGCTGGGGAGGGGCCACTTTTGACGCCTGCATCCGCTTTCTGAATGAAGACCCGTGGGAACGCCTCCGCACTCTCAAAGCTCATATTCCGAACACTCCGCTTCAGATGCTTCTCCGCGGTCAAAACCTGGTTGGGTACCGCCATTACCCTGACGATGTGGTGGAAGAATTCGTTCGCCTGGCCATCAAAAACGGAATCGGGGTCTTTCGCATCTTTGACGCGCTGAATGACGTCCGCAACATGACCGCAGCCATCGCTGCGGCCAAAAAAGGGAAAACCCATGTGCAGGGGACGATTTCCTACACCGTTAGCCCCGTGCACGCCGTCGAAACCTTTGTGCAGATGGGGATTGAACTGGAAAAGACCGGTTGTGATTCGATTTGCATCAAGGATATGGCTGGCCTGATCACCCCCAAAGCCATTACCGAATTGGCCCCGGCTCTGAGAAAAGCGGTGAAGGTCCCCATCAGCCTTCACAGCCACTGCACAAGCGGCGTTGCTCCCTTCAGCTACCAGGCGGCAGTGGAAGCAGGGGTAGATATTCTGGACACCGCCCTGGGACCTTTCAGCGGGGGTACCTCCCAGCCACCCACCGAGGCCATGGTCGCTGCCCTTCAGGGGACAGCTTTTGATACCGGTTTGGACCTCGAACTTCTAGCTCAGATCAGCGGGCGCCTCACCCCACTGCGGGAGAAGTATAAGGGGCTTCTAGACCCGATTGCCGAGCGCCCGGACATCAATGTTTTTCTGCATCAAATCCCCGGGGGGATGCTGTCCAATCTCCTCTCCCAGCTCAAAGAGCAGAAGAAGGCGGAAAAATACCCGGAGGTCCTGAAAGAAATTCCCCGAGTCCGGAAGGACCTCGGTTACCCTCCGCTGGTCACCCCCACTTCCCAGATCGTGGGAACTCAAGCGGTCCTCAACGTAATCCTCGGGAAACGCTATGCCAGTGTCACCAAGGAGGTAAAAGAATATTGCCTGGGGTATTACGGTCGGACCCCCGCCCCCATCGATCCTGAAATCCAAAAGAAGATCATAGGCAAAGAAACGCCCAGCGGGTGCCGGCCTGCCGACCTCCTCAAGCCCCAATTAGATACCCTAAAACAGGAAGCGGTGAAGATGGGGATTTTGAAAAAGGAAGAAGACTTGGTTACTTATGCCCTCTACCCCAACGTCGCCCCCAAGTTCCTTCGGGGGGAGATCAAGGAGGAAGCGCTACCGGCGGCTTAAGGGAAAACACAGATTAACCACAGAGGGCACAGAGAAAATTCGGGCAAAAACAGGAAATGCTCCCGAGCTCATTTTTTAATTGCTCTTTTTTTTGAATGCGGACCTAATATTTTGGGGGAGTGTATATGGAAAAAGTGGCCATTGATTTTGCCAAAGAGGGAGGACTGATTCCGGCCATCGTCCAGGACTGGAAGACCGGCGAGGTCCTGATGGTGGCTTACATGAACGCCGACAGCTGGGCCAAAACGCAGGAGACGGGCAAGGCCTGCTTCTGGTCCCGCTCCCGGAAGAAACTCTGGCTCAAGGGCGAGACCTCGGGGCACTTGCAGAGGGTCAAAGAAGCTTACCTGGACTGCGATAACGACGCCCTTCTCCTGAAAGTGGAGCAGGTCGGCGGGGCCGCCTGCCACACCGGATTCCGGTCCTGCTTCCACCGGAGGATCGAAGGGGATCGATTAGAGATTTTGGGAGAGAAGGTCTTCGACCCTAAGGAGGTCTACGGTGAATAAGCTGAAGTTCGGGATTCCCAAGGGAAGCCTGGAGAAAGCCACGACCGATCTTTTCGCCAAGGCGGGGTGGTTAATCAAAACCAGCTCCCGGAATTATTTCCCCACGGTAGATGATCCCCATCTATCCTGTGCCATCATCCGGGCCCAGGAGATAGCCCATTACGTGGAGGAAGGAGTCCTGGACGCGGCAATCACTGGAAAAGACTGGATCCTGGAGAGCGGCAGTGATGTGGTCGAAGTTCAGGAGATGATCTATTCCAAAGAAAGCCCCCGGCCGGCACGCTGGGTCCTGGTGGTGACCGAAGATTCTCCCATTCAGCGGATCGAGGACTTGCAGGGCAAAAAGATTGCCACCGAATTGGTCTCTTTTACGAAAAAGTATTTCGCCGAGCGTGGGATCAGCGTAAAAGTAGAGTTTTCCTGGGGAACCACCGAGGCCAAGGTGGTCGAGGGGCTGGTGGATGCTATTGTAGATGTGACCGAGACCGGCTCCACCATCCGGGCTCACCATCTACGCATCGTCCATGAACTTATGCAATCGACCCCCCGCCTCATTGCCAACAAGAATTCCTGGGAGGACCCCTGGAAGAAGGAAAAGACCCAACAGATAGCCACCTTGCTCAAGGCCGCCCTGGGGGCGGACCGCATGGTGGGGCTGAAGATGAACGTACCCCAACAAAACCTGGAGACGATCATCGCCATCCTCCCCTGCCTCAATGCTCCCACCGTTGCCTCTTTGTACCAGAGCGACTGGTACTCCGTGGAAGTGGTGGTTAAAGAAGAAGTGGTGAGGGAACTCATTCCCCAGCTCCTCAAAAAGGGGGCTGAGGGAATCATCGAGTATGCCCTGAACAAGGTCATCTGATTCCTTTTCATCCGAAGCAACTTGCACAATCGGAGTTGAAAATAGAATTGCGGCCATTCTCCGTTCTCTGTAACCCTTGGTTTGAAGCCATTTCTTTCCTCACCGTAACCGGCGTTAATCTTTCTCTAAGAATACTTTCAAATTTCGAGGCCTCACGCCCGGAATGCCCGGTTAAGTTGAAGCTCTGGAGGTTTCCCAGAGGAGATTATCGACGGTGAGGATAAACCGACCATCCCCCTTAGTGAGGGGGCATCCATCCGTGATGCGCCAAAGAGCTTGTGGCGATGCCCCAGGCTGTGAAAAAATCCCCCCGAAAAATTTCCATATTCATCTTGACTTATTTACTCGATCCGTATTAATTTACATCAAGAGTTCGTAGCCTATCCTCGCCAAGAAAAAATTAAAGATATCCCAGTCCTGAGCCTCGGACGAGGGAATAGTTTTGTTAAAAAGCCCCGGTTTTCCAAGTCCCGGACAGGGGAGGCCCTTTGGGGTGTTCCATCGCGCGGCAGAGAACCTCCTCCGGGGGAGGGTGAATCCATGGGATCGTTCCTGCCCGCCAACGATAGGAGGAGAAGTTTTCCAGCGATGGGACGCGGATTTCTTCTT
>DASPRR010000419.1:0-3910 GCA_035624375.1 Thermodesulfobacteriota bacterium
GATGCTGGCTCCTTCGTTGAAGCACTCATACGCGGAGTTGGCGATCTCTTCGGGGCTGATTGGAACATTGGGGTTCTGCTCCTTCGTCGGCCTCGAACCGGTGGTCGCGACGGTGATGATGATTTTATCCATTTTGGCTTCCCTCTGATGATTGAAATTCATTCCGGTCGAGGCCCGATCCGAGGACCGGGCCTTACACCCGGAATTTCTCCAGCGCCTTTTCGTCGATCTCGATTCCCAGTCCTGGCCGATCGGGTACAGTCAGCTCTCCATCTTTGAATTCCGGCGGGTCCTTTAACAGATCCCCCTCCATCCGCAAATGATAGGAAACCTCGCCCGGGAAGAGGATGTTTGAAAAAGCCACGGCCGCATGGAGACTAGCCGCCGCGCCGATGCTCGAATCTCCCTGGCTTCCAACCATGCAGGGGATCCCGGCCTGCTGGCAGAGATGGAGGATCTTGCGGGTTTTGAAGAAGCCCGTCCGGGCCACCTTCACCAAAACAATCCCCAGAGCCCCCAGGTCCAGCTCCTGGGCCACGTCCCACGGGGTGAAGCAGCTCTCATCCCCCATGAGCGGAATGGACAGCAGGCGGGCGGCTTCCTTCCGGTCCTTCCGGTTGCGCACGGGGAAGGGCTCCTCCACAAAAGCCAACCCATGCTCTTGCAGTTCACGCAGGAAGGCCACCGTCTTCTTCAAGGACTTGAACCCCTGATTGGCGTCGATGTAGAGGAGGGCCCTTTCCCCCACCGCTTTCCGGATTGCCAGGAACCTCTCCCGGTCCTCCGCGAAATCCACCCCGGCCTTGATCTTGAAGGCCTGAATCCCCCTCCCCATGAATCTTTCGCATTCCCGGGCCATCTTTTCCGGGGAATTGATTCCCACCATCCAGGACAGGGGGACCCGATCCCGGCTCTTCCCGCCCAAAACCTTGTAGACCGGCAGGTTCAGGGATTTCCCCAAAAGATCGTGTAGGGCGATATCCACGCCGCCCTTGGCGCAGTAATTGTAAGGGATGCGGTCGAGCAGGGCATTGATCTCTTCCAGAAGGAAAGGGTCTTTGCCCGCCAGGTAGGGCCCCAGGTACTGGTCGACCAGAGACACGATGGATTTCTGCGTCTCCCCATAAATCTCCGGCCGGGCCGGAGCTTCGGCGATCCCCACCAGCCCCTCATCGGTGTGAATCCGGATTAAGACATGGTCGGCCGCTCCGGAAGTGCGGTAGGCGAATTTCAGGTGAAAATCGGGATCGAAGGGAATGTGAAAGGGAATCGCTTCTACCCTGGAGATCTTCATGAGTCCTCCGTGAAAAGATCGTGAAAGTGAAAGTGTGAGCGAAAGGCGGGGAAAAGAAGACCATCCACCTTCACCTGCCCTTCTTGCACCTTCACTTGCACCTTCACTGTCTTATTAAAATGGATCCCGGATCAGGGTCTGCCCGTCTCTGCGGCCCCATTTCCCCTTCAGGATGACGCCGTCCAGCTCGAAGGGCTCCTTCAGGATGATCAGGTCCGCATGTTTCCCGGGCTCGACAAGGCCTTTGATCCGCCCCAGCCCCAGGGACCTTGCCGGATTCTCCGTAACCAGGCGGACGAGCTGGGGTCGGGGAATCTCCTCGCTCAGCCACAAATCCCGGACGACTTGGAAAAGGGTCTGAACGGGAAGGTATTTTAGCCTCTTGTCCGGAAGCATCCGGGTGGCGTTGCTGTCGGAACTCAGGGTCACCCGGTCCAAGGGCACTCCTGCTCGAATCAATCTCTGGAGCGCTTTCCCCACCGTCAGGCTCCCCGGGCGTTCCGTGGGTGTGTAGGAAGCAGTCAAGTCCACCCCCCCTCCGGCCTGAATATACTCCAGAAATTCATCCAAGGTATCCGGAGACCGGTTCACGTGAGTAAAAACCACCTGGGAAAAGGGGATGCTCATCTCCCGGAGGATTTCCATAAAGGGCTTTTTCCAAACCTTTCCCTGGACCCCCATATGAATCTGGAGGAATCCGGCCTTCCCCCCAAGGTGCCCGCCCCGAAGACATTCGGCCAGTAGATTCCGGATGTCCCGGATATCGGGGAAGTTGGCAAGCGTTTCGCCGAGAGCCAGCTTAACCCCGATGACCTTGTCAATGAGAATCAGGTCATCCTCCACCGAACCCGTGAGGGTCTGGGAGGGCAGGCTGTAGGACCCCGTCAGCATGAAGGCAGTCAATCCCAGGTCCTCCAGGGCTCTGGTCTTGAGCAGCAGGGCCTTCAGCGTCCGGGAGGCTCGGTCGAAACCCAGAACCCCCACTGCGCTGGTCACTCCGGCTTCGATGATCTGCTCAACGGCAATTTCCTTGGTCCGTGAGTTAAGTCCGGAAGAACCCCCTCCGCCGATGAAGTGCACATGGGGGTCGATGATCCCCGGAAGGATCATCTTGCCCCCCGCATCGTAGACTTCTACCGGGAAAGGAAGAGATTCGGTCGAAAGGCGGTCCGCCACCGCGAGAATGGTATCCCCGGTGATGAGAATATCCTTCTGCCCCAGGTCGCCGGGAGAATAGACCCTCCCATTTTTTATGGCTTTCATCATGATTCCTCCAGACCTTGGCGGCCCGATCGGGGATCGGGCCCTACGATTCAAAGAACCGAATGTAGGGCGCGTTCCCCGAACGCGCCGATGAAATGAACATGGGTCTTCCTTCCCCTTCAGGATTTGCGGACTTTGACTCCCGCAGCGGATTCGTAGAACTGGATGACGGTCGAAGGAGTTTCCTCTCCATGGCCCTGGAAGCGCATGAAGTTGTAGAGCTGCTTGGCCAGGTTCCCGAGGAGGAGGTTCACGTTCAATTCATCCGCAAAGTCCGTGATGAGCTTGAGCGTTTTGCAGGCCAGGTTGAGGCTGCTCTCCCGGCCCTCGAAATTTCCTTCGAGAATATCTGGGGGAAGATTGCGGATGACGTAGCTCCCGCCCGTGCTGAGAGAAATGGCCTGGCACATGATTTCCGGGTCAATCCCCGCCTTGGCTCCCAAGACCAACCCTTCGCACATGGCCAGGCGGTTCAGGTTGTAGAGGAGGTTGTTCACCAGCTTCAGGGCCTGCCCTGCCCCGGTGGGCCCGGCGTGGAAAATATTCTTTCCCAGTTTCTCGAAGATGGGCTCCCGGGCCCGGAGGAAGGCTTCCTTCGTCCCGCCCACCATGATCGTGAGCGTAGCGTTCTTGGCCCCCACCGCATGTCCGCTCACCGGGGCATCCAGAAAATCGACCCCCTTCCGGGCCAGCGCTGCGGCGATGGCCTTGGTGGTTCTGGGCAACGTCGTGCTCAGGTCGATGACGATCGACCCCCGGTTCAGCCTCGGCAAAAGCCCCTGCGGCCCGATGATCGTCTGTTCCACGATTTCATTCCTGGGAAGGGAGGTGAGGAGATACTCGGCTTGAGGGGCCATTTCCGCCGGCGAGGCGCTCAAGACCGCTCCCTGAGCGACCAAATTCTGAGTAGCCTTCGGGTCGATGTCAAACACCCGGACCTGATGACCCGCCTTGAGGAGATTCAAGGCAAAGGGATTGCCCATCCGTCCTGTTCCGATCACGCCCACCTTTATTGAACCCATTTTCCTCTCCCTTGTCCCTTATTCAAGCTTCGCAAAAGTTCTAACCAAAGGCATTTGAAATTCTTCTTTAGAGTCCTCCCCTTTTGGAGACTGTGTCGTAATCCCCCGGTCGCCCTTCGACAGGCTCAGGGCGAACGGCTAAGTAGCTGAATATTAATGCGCTCATAATCCGTTCGTGGTGAGCTTGTCGAACCATGAACGGATTACGACACAGTCTCTTGATAGGGGGGGTAAGGGTGGGGGTGAATCGGGAATGCATCCCCCTCCCCTTGATCCCCTCCCGCGAGGGGAGGGGAAAATTGTAGAGGCATGATTCATCGTGCCTCTACGG
>DASPRR010000420.1:0-7028 GCA_035624375.1 Thermodesulfobacteriota bacterium
TCCGGGTACTTGTGATGAACGACCCAGTCCCCCACTTTCAGATATAGACATCGCCTTTCTTCCATAATTGGCTTATATCAAACTCCCACCTATTCCGCAAGCGGAAAAATCAGGCCATTTCATGGGATTCGCTTGCCGGGCCCAAAGACCCTTTCCCAGAAAACCCTTCAGCCTCCCTTTTTCAAATGGAAGAGAACTTTGTCACAAGGCTTTGGCAAGAGACCAAATATTTTCTTTTTGGAAAAGGGAATTTTATATTTTTATTTCTTTTTAAAAAATGCACCCTTTCTTTCAAATTCTTTATAAACTAGTTTAAGTTTCCGAAATTCTTTCCCGCATTTCCAGCAGGTCAAGGGAATTTCCTGAGCCTGACGCAAGCGGCCTCGGGTGGCAAAATTCTGGGTTCGGCAGTAAGGACAGGGAAAAACTCTGCTCATAAATCGTTGCTGGTTGCTCGTTACTGGCTGGTTGTTGCTGGTTGCTGGTTATAGGTTGCCAAATGCCGTCTTGAAAACGCATTCTTTAACCACCAACCAGAACCCAGGAACCAGCAACGTTTTTTTCAAAAATCCATCTCCTGAAGATTTCTCAGGCCAACCTTCATGGGAAGGAGAGTGGCCGTTCCGATCAGGCCAGCGATCCCGGAAAAGGCCCCGCAAACCCCGATCCACTGAAACACCGAGAGGCTGCTTTGTTGGAATCCGGCCATGAAAAGAATGTAAACCGGCCAGGCTTCCAAAGCCACTAAAACCCCGATAAAGATCATACTCAGAATCATGAAAATGGCCCCCCCGAATCCCCAAGCCATACGGGCCGCATTTTCAAGCCTGAACCTGGGGTAGATCGCCCCCAATCCCACAGCCAAACCCACGATCCCAAAAGTCATGAAGAAAATCGTCACGGCGGAAAGGATCATCAAGAATGGAGTTGCCTTCAAAAGCCAGTTGGAGAGGAATATGAGGGCTTCCGCCAGGAGGAGAAGCGGGACTAGGCCGGTCCAGAATTTGCTCCACAAAAAGGTCCGCAGGGGGACCGGGGAGGAGCGAATGATCCAGAAAGAGAACCCTTCCTGACTGACCGCCGGGAAGATGAATCGGCCGGCTACAGCGGACAGGACGAAACCGGCCAATCCCAGGTTCAGGAAGGAGACTAGGTTCTGGAGGAAAAAGCTGGGCATAGGAGTTCGGTCAAGCGGTAAGACACTGAAATTGTAGAGATAGACCACCACCAAAGCCATGAGGAGAATGAGTTGGGACCATTGGGAGGTATCCCGGAAAAAGGTCTTCCAATCTTTTAGGACCAGGGCTCGGGGGAAGGGGCGAAGGAACCGGCTGAGCCCTTGCAGAAGCCGGTTGAAGAGAGGAAGGCGCACCAGGTAGACCCTACGGGCTTCCTGGGATTTCGTCCAGCCGGAAATGAAGAGGGCCCGGGAAACCCAACTTCCCATTACCACTAAGGCACCTGCCGTTGACCAGAGACAGGCAAGGTAAAACCATGCCTGCACCGGAGCCGGTTGCAGGAAGGGAATCATCGATTCAGCAAACCAAAAGCTGGGGGAAAAGGGCCACGACGGAGCGTTTAAAGCGGTCATATATTCCACCAGGCTGGCGAAGGAATCGGGGTTGACCAATCTTTCGGGCTGGAGAAACCGGAACAAGAAATAGATGCCGATGAGGAGAAAGATGGTCAGGAGAAATAGAATGTCCTTGGTCCTCCGGGCAGGAAAGATATTGACCAGGAACATGGCCAAGAGGACCCCCAGAGCCGAAGGAATGAGAAGGAATGGACCCAGGCCTCCCACGAAGACGGCATAATATTTCCAGGGAGCCCCATACACCCAACCGTAGGCCAGAAATACGGGCAAGGCGAAGAGAAGGACCATCCAGGAACTGTAAACCAGGGTTTCCGTGAGCCGCGCATAGTAGATGTCATCCAGAGGGACAGGCCGGCTCAATATGAGATTCAGGTCTTCCGAGAGGAAAAAAGTGGAAAGAGAGGAGATGAGGTTGCTGAAAAGGAGAATGGAGAAAAAGGTCAGGAGCATCATGGAAAGAAGCCGGTAGTTCAAAAGGTCCCCAAAAAGCTCGACGGAATGGAAGTAGACCAGGACCTTCTGGAATACAAGGAAGGTGAAGAGCCAAACCCAAGGGCCAGGACAACCAGGAAGGTCAGCTTCAGCCGCGCCCGGATGGACTGTTCACCGAGATGATGGCTAAAGGAGCGGATTTTGGGAAAGAGAAGTGCGGGCCATCCCTCCATCGACATTTCCCCTATGGAACCCCGAAACTTTCCGTTCGGGGTTCCTCTTCCTGGGTCAATTTCAGGAAAATGGGTTCCAGACGCTCATCCCGGCTCTGGGCCTGTTCCCGGAGGTCCGACATGGACCCCAGAGCGAGCAGTTGACCTTCATGGATGATCCCGATTCGTGGGCACAGCTCTTCGGCGATCCCCAGGATATGAGTGGAGAGAAAGATGGTCATTCCATCGTCCACCAGGTCCCGGAAGAGGCTTTTTACCAAGCGAACTCCCTGGGGGTCCAAGCCAACCACCGGCTCATCCACGATCAAGACCTTTGGACGGTGAAGCAGGGCCGCGATGATGATGAGGCGCTGGCGCATCCCATGGGAGTAGCTTTCGATCAGTTCCCGGCGCCAGGGCAGAAGGTCGAAGTATTCCAGCAGTCCTTGGGAACGTTTTTCCCAACCGTCTTCCTTCCCCAGCTGGTGAAGGCCGGCGATGAATTCCAAAAATTCTCCCCCGGTCAGCTTCTCGTAAAGGTACGGCCGGTCGGGAATGTATCCCAGGATGGCTTTGGCCTCATCGGGCCTTCCGAATACATCTTTGCCGTCCAGGAGAATTCTTCCGGAAGTGGGCTTCATCAGTCCGGCCATCATGCGGATGGTGGTGGTCTTTCCGGCCCCGTTGGGCCCGAGGAATCCCAGAATCTCGCCCGGGCTGACTTTCAGCGAAAGGTCTCGCACGGCGTAGAAGGAGCCGAATTTTTTGGTCAGACCTTCCAGTTCGATCAATGAAACTCCTTTACTTCCACTTTGAGTCGCCCGATGACTCTTACCAGCTCCGCCTGCCGGTCCAAGTCTCCTTCCACCAGGCGGATATGGGCCGCATCGGCAGGAACCTGGTTGAGGATGGGGTCCACGGAAACCCAGGCCCCTAGATATACCTGGGCCCAGGCATGGTAGAAAAATTTTCCCTCCTGGTAGATAACCCCCGCTTGCTGCCGGGCCGGAATTCCCAGGGCTCGGGCTAAAGCCACAAACAGGACGGCGTGTTCGTTGCAGTCCCCGACTCGCTGCTGAAGGACATCCAGGGCGCTGGGGACACTCATCACCGGCTGTTTGCGAACCTCCCGATACACCCAAGCGGTGAGCCTCTTCACTTGCTCGGTCTGTTCTTGAGCCCCCCCGGCTATGCCCAGGGCCAGTCGCCGAATCTCCGGATGATCACTCTGGATGAAAGGAGTCGGATTCAGGCTCTCTCCTTTCTCAGGGTCCGGAAGGGGCTGGTTCGCCGAGGAATCAGGGGGAATTTTTTCCCGGATTATGGTCACCTCATTTCCGGATCGGGTTTGACGGTCCCCTTCAATCTTCAGCCCGCCGAGGCCGCTAGACTGGAGTTTGACCCGTAAAAAAGCAAGGGATCGGGGATTGGGAATTTCCCGGTCGCTGGGAACGGCTGTGAGGGACAAAAGGTCGGCCATCTTTCCCGGGCTCCAGTGTTGATGGCGCGCCTCGGCCGGGCTTTCCCGGACCAGGACAAGTCCGGCGGGGCTTTCTTCCTTCCAGGTTTGACCATTCTGATCTATCCAGGACTTCACGTCCAGCCCCCGACATTCCTGCCGCACCCGGTATAGTTTCCGTTTTTCGCCTTTGATCGTCATGCTCTCCACCTCTTCCACCTCGGCGATCATCTCCGCCGAGGTCAGGGTGGTTGGATCGAAGACCGGGATGCGGTACTTCTTCCCCTTCTCCAGCCCCTGGGTCAAAAAATGAAGCTTGGTCTGTCCCAGGATGAAAGGGGCTTCGGCCAGAAACACCTGCTGTTCCTGCTCCTTTCCGCCCGTTCGGACCTTCAGAAGAAGCTTTTTCCTGGAGTCCTGCGGGAGGTCTTGCAGGCGACCGGAAATTCGGAAGGGGAAGAGACCCGACCGGAGGTTGAAATCGAAAGATTCAAGAGTGAGCCGTTCGGTCAAGGTGTAATCCAGAGTCTGCTCGATGCTCTGAGGCACTCCCAGAATAGCCATTTTAAGCCAGAGACGCTCCCGGACTCGAATCTTTTCTTCCCGCAGGTCCTGCTCCGTGACGGCAAATCCGATCTTCTCTTCCTTCCAGTAGACTCCCCACCATTCCTCACCGGTTCTCAGCCCGTCGCGGGCTAGAGCCGGGGTGACTTTTAGGGCTTGGGGTTGGAAGAAATTCCGTTCCACGAGCAGCCCCATCAAAGCCCCCCAGACCATTACAATTCCTACTTTCAGGAGTGTTCTGGTCCAGCGGGGGAGTCTTTTGGAAGGAAAGGGCCGCTTTTTCTCCATACCTGTTTTCATCGGAAAGGACGATCTAAACTTGAAGGAGGCTTTCTCGCTTGTGAATCGCCGGATGGGTTCGGGGACGTTCGGCCTTCGTCCTCAAGGACGAGCCAAAAATCTCAGCCCCCTTTCCGTGCCTCTAGAATCCCCCGGGCTGAGCTCTGATAAGAGATTAGCGGAGGGATCAGGTCCCTTAAGTCGGAGCTGTAGATGGAAAGGGTGGCTATCTCATTCAAACGAGAAGAACGAGAGTTGAAGGCAATGGAAAGGCCGGCCTGTTGAAACATAACGATATCTCCCGAGCTGTCGCCCAGCGCCAGGACTTCTTCCTTCTTCGCGTGGAACTGTCGTTTGGCTTCTTTGACCCACCTTCCTTTCTGGTCGTGGTGAACATGAATCCGGATGGTTCCGTCGAGGACTCCGTCGGTCACCCCGAGCTCGTTGGCCACGGAAAAGTCGAAACCGTATCTCTCTTTGATCCACTCCGCGAGCAGGGAGAGGCCGGAAGAGATGATCCCCAGCTTGATGTCTCGAGACTTGAGATAGGCAACCAGATCTTCGATCCCTTCATAGAGCGGCACTTCTTTCAGCATCCCTTCCAGAGCATAGACTTTCATTCCCTTCCATACGGCGGCATCCAATTGGCAGAAGCGGGGGTAATCGATTTCTCCCCGAAGAAAAGCTTCCTGGTACTTTTCCGCCTGGCCCTCCCATACCCCCAGGCGTCGGTGAAGATATTCCCAGGCGCTTCTTTCCCGGGTCAGGGTTCCGTCCAGGTCGAACAAGGCCAATCGGATGGGTCGGGGTTTTCGAGGGGGAGGTTCCAAAGCTTCTGAGGACCTTCCGGAGGAGAAAATCGGTCTCACGGGCTGAAGGGCTCGGGTTCTCTGGGTTTGGTGTGGAGCAGTTCTTCCCTACATTTCGGTCTTGAAATCTTCGGGTTTTAGCTTGTCGAAGAGGTCATCGATCCATTTGTCGGAAACGTCCTTTTTGGCTTTGCCTTCGGAGTGTCCGGCTGAGTTGAGCACCTTCTCTTCCACGAAAATAGGCGAGTTGGTTCTCAACGCCAGGGCGATGGCGTCGCTGGGTCGGGAATCGATTTTGACCAATTTCCCCCCCACTTCCAAAGAGATGAGGGCGTAGAAAGTGTTGGACCGCAAATCGTTTACCGCAATCTCGCGGACTACCGCGTTCATTCCTTCGATGACATTCTTCAGGAGATCATGGGTCATGGGGCGGGGAGTCCAGGTATGTTCGATTCCCATGGTAATGGCGTTGGCCTCGAAGAGCCCCACCCAGATGGGCAGGGTTCGGCCCGTCGTTTCTTCCTTGAGAACGACGACGGACTGATTGGTCTCCGAGTCGAAAAACAATCCGTGCACTTTCATTTCCACCATGGTCTCTCCCCCTTTTCCTGAATTTCCCTCGTTTTATTATAGTCCGGCGGGGGATAAAAAGCCACCGCGTTTTTCGGCCGGGGTCAATTCAACCCCCCATCTGATCCATGACCGCCTGCATCATTCGGCTGGCGGAGCCCTTCAGAATCCAATCCGAAACGTAGCCGGTCAGCTGGGTCTCTTCCAAATTCACTTCCACGAGAGCAGCGCCGCCCTTCTTGGCCAGGACCGGGATTTCGCAGGCCGGGGATACAACGGCCGAGGTACCGATCACCAGCATGACTTCACAATCCCTGGCTTCCTCCATTGCCTGCAGATGAGCGCCCCAGGGAATGGGCTCTCCGAAGAATACTACGGTTGGTTTCAACACCCCGGAACAGCTGCAGAGAGGCGGAAGGGATTCGAGCTTCACCTCCTCCTTTCGATAGTGCTGGCCGCAGCTCATGCAAACCAGGTTCTTATGGCTCCCGTGGTATTCAATGACCCGCTTGCTTCCCGCATCTTGGTGAAGATGGTCGATGTTCTGAGTGATGACGGAACGAAGATACCCCCCTTCTTCCAGTCTGGCCAAGGCTCGATGGGCCGGGTTGGGACGGGAACTCTCCAGCAAATCCCCCATCTCTTTGAGCATGGCCCAAACTTTTCTAGGGTTGGCATGAAAGGCTTCGATGGTGGCGTACTCGGCGGGGTCGAATTTTTCCCAGAGGCCTCCTGCGCCCCGGAAGTCCGGAATTCCGCTCTCCACGGAAATGCCAGCTCCGGTAAAGGCGACCACCTTCTTCGACCGGGAGATGACCCGGGCGGTCTTTTCGATCAGGTCTTCTTTCAAGAGCCCCCCCTTCAAATGCGGAATGGAGAATGTGGAATAAATATCGTTTTTTTCTTCCCCTACCGGGGGAAGGTGCGATCATTCTATCAGAGCGGATGATTTTAGCAAGGGCATTCAAAATTCAAAATCTTGCCCACCCCCAGTTTTTCATGCCTGTTGGGGTTCAGGGTGGAAGACTTTGGATCATCAGGCTCGGCGGGTGCTTATCCTTCCATGAAACTCCTCCCCATGTTCCGCAGGCAGAGGCCTGAGAGGAGAT
>DASPRR010000438.1:0-3335 GCA_035624375.1 Thermodesulfobacteriota bacterium
TTTGGAATCTGGTTTTAGCGCTTCTCTCTAGAAAGGGATTATGGCGGGTCTCTTCGATTCTCTAAAAATTCAGGAAATTGAACTCCGCAACCGGATCGCCTTTGCTCCGGTGGTCACGAATTTCGGCCTTCGTAACGAGCAGACGACGAGGTATTATGCGGAACGCGCCCGGGGAGGGGCGGGTTTGATCATCGTCCATGGAACGCCGGTGGACCTTTTTCTCAAATTAGGTTGGGTCCAAAGGCTGAAACCTCTGATTGAAGCCATACAACGAGAAGGGGCCCGGGTTGTCATTCAGCTCTGGCATGGAAACGATTTGAAAGGGGAACCGGTGGCCCCTTCGGTCCAGGGGCCCTGCCGGGCAATCACCCGGGAGGAGATCCGGGTGGTGGTTGAGAAATTTGCCGCAGCCGCCCGTCATTGCCGGGAGGCGGGTTTTGACGGGGCGGAGGTCCACGGCGCCCATGGGTATTTTATCAACCAGTTTTTCTCCCCCCTGGCCAATCAGCGCCAGGATGATTATGGGGGAACCCCCCAGAAGCGGATGCGGTTAGCGGCGGAACTCGTCGAGGGCATGCGGAAGGCCGTGGGCCGGGGCTTCCTTCTGCTGTACCGGCACAGCGCGGTGGATGGAGAACCGGGGGGCACGAGCATCGAAGAGAGCATTCAACTGGGGAAAACCCTTGAGACCCGCGGACTGGATATCCTTGATGTTTCAGCCGGCAGGGGACAAAAAGACAACCTTTCGATCCCCGAATCTTCCGCTCCGGAAGGAACCCATGCCGATCTGGCGGGTCGGATAAAGGCGGCCGTTTCCATCCCGATTATTGCCGTTGGGCGAATTCAAAGACGGGCTGTGGCAGATCGGATTCTGCTGGAAGGAAAGGCCGACCTGATTGCCCTGGGACGACAGCTCCTGGCTGACCCCTTCTGGCCGGAAAAGTTGCGGCAGGGAAAGGACGAAGATGTCGTCCTTTGCACCTATTGCGATACTTGCACCCGCGAGATGAGGAACGGAAAGCCGATCTTCTGCCCCCAGAATCCCCATCTGGGAAAAGAGGCGGAAACAGGATAGAAGCCAAAAGGAGAAGGCGAAGGGGCGAGGGGACGAAATGGGCAAAAAGAGAAAAGCAATAACGAACCATGAGGAACGAGCAACCAGCAACTACTTTTCGAAGGAAGGGGGCATTTTAGCCAAGTCTCCCACTTTGATCCCATTCTTTTGAAACCAATTTCTATTCATCTCCAGCGCATACCTGGCAGGACGGGCGGAGGTGTGGGTCCGCAGGCTAAAGGGCTCCATGTCCTGAATGTCCACGATCCTTCCTTTTTGATCCATGAAGGCGATGGACAAGGGAAGAGGGGTATTTTTCATCCAGAAGGTGAGGAATTCCTCTCCTTCGTAGACGAAGAGCATGCCTTCGTCTGCCCCCAATTTATCCCTGAACATCAAGCCCCGAGCCTTTTCGCCTTCTGTGCGGACCACCTCAACCTGGATTTTCTTTTCTTTGATGGTGAGCTGGAACAAGCCCTCTTCCCGCTGCTGGGAATAAATTATCTCTTCCTCCGCCCAGGAGAAAAGAAGGAAAAGAAAAAGAATAACTGCGGAAAGTAAGCGATCTTTCATCGAATGTTCTCCACCCGCCGATCCTGCCTTCAAACCACAGCCTTGCCCCCGGGCCGCAAGAAAAGGTGTCACAAAACTGAAGCTGGGCGGGGCTTTAAAACTGCTTGACAGCCCAGGTCCAATATAATTAAAATCCGCCATAAACTCAATGGGATTTCAGAGGATATGAGAACCCTCCTAAGAAGGTTGCGGGTGATTCTGCCGGTCATGGGACTCGTCGCCGGATGCGGGGAACGACCGGGGAGCGAAGGGGCCAAAGTCTTTCTGGCCCTGGGGGTCTGCCTGGCTGCTGTATTTCTCATTTTTTATATTGTGATCAAAAGCCGGGAAAAAGATTAGGATTGCGGAACGGGGGGCTCTGTGGTTAGATTTTTGTAGAGGGACTATTTTCTTAAGGAGGGGCTATGAAATTGAATCGGGTTTTGACCGCAACGGATTTTTCTAAACAGTCCGGGTTTGCCCTGGAGTGGGCAGCCTATCTGGCCCAGTGCATGAAAGCCGACCTTATCCTTCTCCATGTAATCAGCGAAGAGGAAGGCAAAATCATCGAAGAGGTCATCGGGGAAGGCGCGGTAGTTCAAATCCCCAAGGGCATCCGGCAGAACGTCGTCGAAGATCGCCAAAAAAAGATGAGAGAGCAGTACGACATGGTGGTTTCCAGGGAGATCAAGGCCTCCTTAAAAATGGAAGAATTGATCCGCATCGGGGTTCCGTTCCTCGAAATTATCCGCGCCGCCAAAGAAAAGGACGTGGACCTGATTGTCCTGGGAACCCATGGGCGCAGCGGCCTTTCCCACGTGCTGATCGGAAGCGTGGCCGAAAAGGTCGTGCACCATGCCCATTGCGGGGTCCTGACCGTAAAACACCCCCAATACAAATTCGTCGCCCCTTAAACCTCCGGCTCCCGGCATGAATCGCAAGTATCCGGATCATCCGATCGTTGGAGTAGGGGGAATCATCTTCAAGGGTGATCAGGTCCTCCTGATCAAGCGAGGAAAGGAACCGGGCCTCGGACAATGGTCGATCCCGGGAGGAGTAGTCCACACGGGAGAGACGTTGAAAGAGGCCGTGGTCCGAGAGGTCTTTGAGGAGACTCATCTGGAGGTGGAGGTTCTGGCCTTGGCGAAAATCCTGGAGCGAATCTTCCGCGACCCCGACGGCCGAATCGCCTACCATTATGTATTAGTCGATTTTCTCTGCCAGGTGGTGAAGGGCACCCTGCAGCCGGATTCCGATGCCCAGGAGGCATGTTTTGTCTCCCTGAATGAACTGGCCTCTTACAAAGTCGTCCCCATCACCCTCGAAGTGATCCGCCGAGCCGACTGGTTGCGGAAGAACCCAGAAACAGAAATCCTGCCACCCGGGGTCCATGGCGTGTATGACTAAACTCCCAGGGAAAATTGGGAAGAAGGTCTCGGCCCTCAAGGATACCCGCTCTCCCATCTTTTGGGCCTCCCTGGCCGTAATTTTCTCGGTCATTATTTGTTTGCTGGTATTTTGGGGCGGAGGAAAGAGCCAAAAACCGGGACGAATTCCTGCCGAAGTGCTTTCCAGGATCGATCAAGAAAAAGCCCAAGCCCAGCAAGAGTTTGCCGATTTCATTCAGACACCGGCAGGAAAATTGTGGCAAAAGCATCCTTACTGGAGTCCCGAAATATGCCGGAAAATCGTTGCGGGGGAAATCGTTGCCGGAATGAGCAAGGAGCAC
>DASPRR010000441.1:0-10334 GCA_035624375.1 Thermodesulfobacteriota bacterium
AGCGTGCGGGGAACGGAAAAGGCCATCTCCTACCTTACCGACACCATGGACCGGGTTACCGTCTCCGGGGGAAAGTCCAATCCGATGGGCGCCGCCGCTGCCATCCTGAAGGATATCATCCGGGTCTATCAGAAATAGAGCGAGGGATGGGAAAAAGAACTGAGCCGCTTTGAGCGGAAATCGTTAAATCCCTCCCTTGCAGGGAAATAGAAGCAGGGTTAGAATAGATCATCCCATATTCCTTTTTTCGATAGGAGGAGCCGTGAAGAAGAAAAAAAGCATACAAGATTTTTATGCCATGAAGGAGAAAGGCGAGCAGATCACCTATATCACCAGCTATGATTATCCCACCGCGACCTTCGCCGAAAGGGCGGGGATCGACATGATCTTAGTAGGGGATTCCCTGGGCATGTGCGTATACGGCTACGAAGGAACCATGCCCGTGACCATGGACCAGATGATCTGGCACACCGAGGCCGTCCGCCGCGGAGCCCCAAACACCTTCGTGATCGGCGACATGCCCTTCCTTTCTTACCAGACGACCGACGAGGCGGCGGTGGAGAATGCCGGACGCTTTTACAAAGAGGCCAGAGTGGACTGCGTCAAATTGGAGGGCGGCGTGCGCGTGGCCAGCCGGCTTAAGGCGATCGTGGATGCGGGCATGCTGGTTATGGGGCATATCGGGCTGACCCCTCAGAGTTCCTCTCAGCTGGGCGGGTTCAAAGCCCAGGGGCGTACCCTGGACAGCGCCAGAGCCCAGGTGGAAGACGCCCTGGCGGTTCAGGAGGCGGGAGCGGCCCTGATTCTTCTGGAAGCCATCCCCCCGGAGGTTTCCGGCTATATCCGGGACACCCTTACAATTCCGGTCCTGAGCATTGGAGCTGGGCCCCACTGCGACGGCCAGCTGCTGATCGTCAGCGACATGCTCGGGGTTTTCGAGGCTTTCACCCCGAAATTCGTCAAGCGCTATGCGGAAGTGGCCAAGGTCTGTACGGAAGCTCTGACGAATTATGTTGAGGATGTGAGAGCCAAGAGGTTCCCGGAGCCCAAGCACATCTACCCCATGATTCCCGAGGAGCTGGCCAAGTTCAAGGAATGGACGGCCAGTCAAAAAAAGGGGAAAAAATCGAAATAAGCATCAAGCAATAAGCACAGGGCAAGGCTAAAGACCTGCAGCCCGTACCTGAAAGCTGACCGCTGATTGCTGAACATTTAGGACTGACCACTACACGACATGAGGAGGATCAAAGGGATGGCAATGAAAAGTAAGGCGGCCAAGAGATCAAAGAAAGCAGTAAAGAAAACCAAAGCGCCGAAGGCCTTGAAATCTTCCAAGGCTCCGAAAATCACCAAGACTCAAAGAACAGCGAAGGCCTCGAATGCGCCGAAAATCAAAGGAACTCCCTGGAAGACGGACAAATGGTTTGTCAGCCCCTGGAACTACGCGCCGGAAGTGGTGAAGCAGTTCAAGTTTCCCCCGGCCAAGGATATCAAAATCCACGATATTACCCTGCGGGACGGGGAGCAGCAGGCGGGCATTGCTTACACGAGGGAAGATAAATTGAGGATCACGAAGGCTCTGGCCGAGGCGGGAGTCCACCGGATCGAAACGGGAATGCCCGCGGTCTCCAAGGAGGACGAGGCCGCCATCAAAGAAATCGTCCAGGCCAATTTCGGCCCGGAGATCTTCGCTTTCTCCCGCTGCATGGCCGCGGACGTGAAACTGGCCAAGGACTGCGGGGTCAAAGGGGTGGTGGTGGAGATTCCCTCCAGCGAGCACATCATCAAGCATGCCTACGGGTGGGAGCTGCAGAAGGCCATCGACCTGTCCATCGAAGCCACCCTGCTGTGCAAGGAATTGGGGCTTTACACGGTCTGGTTCCCCATCGATGCCTCCCGGGCAGACCTGAACTGGTTCCTGGACTTGATCGAAGAGATCGCCACCAAGGGGCATATGGACGCCCTGGCCGTGGTGGACACCTTTGGGGGGATTTCCCCCCACGCCGTCCCCTACCTGATCAAAAAGATCCGCGAGCGGGTGAAGAAGCCTCTGGAACCCCATTTCCACGATGACTTCGGCATGGGCGTGGCCAACACCCTGATCGCCCTGGGGTGCGGGTGCACGGTCGCTCATACCACGGTGACCGGCATCGGGGAGCGGGCTGGGAACGCGGCCATGGAGGAACTGGTCCTGGCTCTCCTGGCCATGTACGGGATCGACATCGGGATCAAGACCGAAAAATTCTATTCCCTCTCCAAGTTGGTGCGAGAACTCTCGCGCACCACGATTCCCTCCAACCGTCCCATCGTGGGGGAGACCCTGCTGGACGTGGAATCCGGGATCGTGGCCAGCTGGGTCCGGCGGTGCCGGGCGGAGAATCCCTTGGAGCTGGGGCCCTTCCTTCCTTCCCTAGTGGGACAAAAACCGGTTGAGATTGTCATGGGAAAAAGCAGTGGAATCGATTGCGTAGCCGAATGGCTGGAAATCATAAACGCAGATGCCTCCCCGGAACAACGCGAGGCGATCGTACAGAAGGTGAAACAATTCTCCATCGAAAAGAAGGGGCTGCTCACCGAGGGGGAATTCAAGCAAATCGTGGACAGCGTCGTCCACGGGTAAAAAGCATTTGAAGACAGTGGGATTGAGGTTTCAGAAAAGGCATGATCCGCGAGAAGGATTATGCCTTTTCTTGTAAAGAACGGGTTCTACGAGGAGGTTCTATGTTCGAATTCATCAAAAGGACGATTTACTTCGGAGCCGGCCTGGCGTCTATGACCGCGGAGAAGATCGAAGAAGCGGTAGCGGAGATCGTAAAGAAGGGGGAAATTACCGAAAAGCAAGGGCGGGAACTTGTCCAGGACCTCAAGGAAAGGTCGCGCAACGCCCGTCATGAACTGGGGCAAAGGGTAGAAAAGATGATGGAAGAGGCTTTGCAGAAGCTGAAGATTCCCACCCGGAAAGAGATAGACGAGCTGAAGGCCAGAATCGAAAGACTGGAAAAAGAAAGAGGGAGCCAAATCTGACTTTCCAGCTGAGGAGGGCGCCCATGCGAACGCCAGATTTTGAACGTTTCCGGACGGTATTGCTCCGCAATGGAGAACCGGATTATGTCCCCCTAGGAGATATCAGCGTGCATCCGATTTTGAAGGAGGCCATTCTGGGTCGGCCGCTTCGCACGCTGGAGGATGAAGTTGGCTTCTGGGGGAGAGCGGGTTACGACCATGTTCCCCTGGAACAGGGACTTCAGCTGGCCGATGTGATCCGCAAGCAGTCCATGCATACCATCGAAGCTCATTACGCCTTAGACCGAGAAGAGACCTCTGCTCGATCCTGGGCGACTGAAGGAAAAGGCCTGATCACCACCCTAGCGGACTTCGAGAAATTCCAATGGCCGGACCCGGATGCCCTAGACTACAGCGCCTTTGAAAAGATCGGGTCCCTATTGCCTCCTAAGGTCAAGGTGGTGGCCATCCTGGGGAAGATTTTCACAAACGTCTGGTGGCTCATGGGCTTGGAAGGGATGAGTCTATCGTTGGCCGATGAGCCAGAGCTGGTCCCCCGCATGTTTGAAAAAGTGGGAAAGTTCCAGTTCCGGGTTTTTGAAAACATGCTTCGCTATGATTGGGTCGGCGCGGTCTGGCACGCCGATGACATCGCCTTTTCCACCGCCCTCATGGTTAGTCCCCAAATCCTGCGCCGCCATCTCTTCCCCTGGTACAAGGAGATGAATCGGATTACCCATGAAAAGGGCCGTCTGGCGGTGTTTCACAGCGACGGGGCGCTGCAACAGGTGCTGGATGACATCGTCGCCTGCGGGTTCGACGGACTGAATCCCATCGAGCCCAAGGCCATGAACATCAATGAGGTCAAAAAGAAGTATGGTTCCCGGCTCTCCCTGCTGGGGAATATCGACCTGATCTATACCCTGACCCGGGGAACTCCCGAGGAGGTGCGGGCGGAGGTGCGCCAGCGAATCCACGACCTGGCTCCAGGCGGCGGGTATGCCGTGGCCTCGGCAAACTCGATTCCCGAGTACGTTCCTCTCGCGAATTTCAACGCCATGCGCGAAGCAACCTTTGAATACGGCCGCTATCCCATCCCAGTGTAAGCCTGAAGAAAGAAGGAACCTTCCCTCCAGGAGAGGCAGCCGGCCCTGGTCTTTCTCCCGGAACCTATCCTCGAGGGAGTGAGTCAACAATGAAAGGGGGAGACGAGAAATGGATGCAATGATCGGAATCCTGATGCTGGCCATTTATATTCTGGCGGTGGTGCTCATCATGAAGGGGGAGAGCCCGATCATCTCCCTCCTCGTGCTCGCCATTTTATGGGCCGTTCTGGCTGGAGTGCCGTGGAAAGGGGAGGCGGGGAAAGACATCCTCTCGGGGGTCCTGGAAAGGGGCGGCACGGCGTATGCTTCGGCGATCGTCATCATCGTCTTCGGTGCCTGGTTCGGTCAAACCCTGGTTAAAACCCACATCGCGGAGAACATCATTCGGGGGGCAATTGAACTGGCCGGCGATCGGCCGACGGTGGTAGCCATGGTGGTATCCATCACCACTGGACTTCTTTTCACCTCGATTTACGGGGTCGGGGCGGCCATCTCCATCGGAGTGATTGCCCTGCCGATCATGATGTCTATGGGCATTCCGCCGTGGGTTGCCGCGCCCGCTTTCACCATGGCTATCGGAGCCGGGAATTACGTCAACCTGGTGGAGTTCAACATCTTCGTTCCCATGTTCCCGGGAATTTCCTACAAGCAGCCCTATATCACCTTTTTCTTCACCGGATGGGCGGTGTACATCTTGGCCGCCTGCGCCATGTCCTTCTATCAACTGAAGATTCGGGGGGTGCGAAAGCTCTCGGCGATAAACGTTGCCCCCCCGCAAGCGGCGAGGGTCCCCATCCCCTGGTATGCCTACATTTCTCCGGCCATTCCGGTTTTATTGGTGATCCTCTTCAAGTGGTCGATGATCCCGGCCTTCATCGCGGGCGTATTTTATGCCCTGGTATCAACGCACATCGGAAAACGGACCCTGCGCGAGAGCGTGGACCTTTTCCACCGGGCCTTCTATGATGCCTTTCCGGACATCGCCACCATTGCCGCCCTGTGGATCATCTGTGGAATGTTGATCATCGGCGGCCAGCTGCCCCAGGTGCAAAAGGTGCTGAGCCCAGTCTTCACCCCCTTCCTGCCGCAGGCCCCGTTAACCCTCTCCATCTTTTTCGCCGCCCTGGCCCCGCTGGCCATCTACCGGGGCCCCTTTGCGGCGGTGGGAACGGGGGCGGCACTTCTGGCCATGTTCCTAAACGCAAATTTGATCAATCCCGTTTACCTCTACTGCGTATGGCGGGGGGCGCTGTGCCTTCAAGGCAGCCAGGACCCTACCAATTCCTGGACTCTATGGACCATCGGCTACACCAAAGTGACCCATCGCCAGTTCCTCCAAACGGCGCTGCCGTGGGGATGGCTCATGGTGGCTATTAACGCTTTCCTGGCTTATCTCATGGTTCCCTGGTCTTAAGATGGGCAACCGGCCTGACCCGAACCCTGAGGGGAGAGCCGGAAGGTGACGCTGACTTCCCCTCCCATGGTCCCCGGGGGAAAGGCGCCGGCAAATTCAGTCACAGCAAGGATAAAAATGATGGGCGGTTTCAAAGTTCGCATCGGGATTGACGTGGGCGGCACTTTTACTAAAGCAGTGGTCATCCATAACGACACCCTCCAGATCATCGGCAAATCCTCTGTTCTTACGACCCATGCCGCCGCCGAAGGGGTGGCCAAAGGGGTGATTCACGTTTTTCAGCGGGCGCTGGCCGATTTCCACGTCGATCCCCGTGACGTGGTCTTCCTGGCCCACAGCACGACTCAGGCTACCAATGCCCTGCTCGAGGGGGACCTGGCCCCGGTGGGCATCATCGGGATGGGAAGCGGGGGGGTGGGCGGCCTGCTGGCCAAGAACCAAACCTTCATCGGCGATATACCGCTGGTGACCGGCCGGTTTCTCAAAACCTGCCATGCCTTTCTGAACACCCGGAAATTGACCCGGGAGGAGGCTCGACGGTCGATCGAGGACCTGCTGAGCCGAGGCGCAAAAGTCATTGTGGCCTCCGACTCCTTCAGCGTCGACGACCCCCGTAACGAACTCGTGGTAATGGAAACGGCGCAGCAACTGGGGGTACCGGCAACGGGAGGGCATGACATTTCGAAGCTCTACGGCCTCACCATCCGGACGCGGACCGCGGTGATCAACGCCGGCATTCTGCCCAAAATGCTGGAAACGGCCAACATGACCGAGGACAGCGTGCGCAAAGCGGGCATTGAGGCCCCGCTCATGATCATGCGGGGAGACGGTGGGGTCATGGATGTGACCGAGATGCGCAAGCGCCCCATCCTGACCATGCTATCGGGGCCCTCGGCCACCGTGGCCGGGGCGCTGATGTATCTGCGGGTGTCGGACGGGGTATTCTTTGAAGTCGGGGGCACGAGTACCAACATCGGCGTGATCCGCAATGGTCGGCCGACGATTAAATCGGCTGAGGTCGGAGGGCACCGTACCTACGTGAATTCCCTCGACATAAGGGTTCTCGGCATTGCCGGCGGGAGCATGGTGCGGGTGAAAGGCAAAGAGATTATCGACGTGGGGCCGCGCAGCGCCCACATCGCGGGATTGCCATACTCGGCGTTCGCCCAGCCCGACGAGATCGAGGACCCTGAACTGGTCTTCATCCAACCCAAAGAGGAAGACCCCTCCGACTTTGTGGCGGTCCGGGTGAAGAACGGAAAAGTGTACGCCCTCACCAATACCTGCGCCGCCAATGCCCTGGGAATCGTCGAGCCTGAACACTACTCCTACGGGAATCCCGAGTCGGCCAGACGCGCGATTGCGCCTTTGGCCGCACAGATGGGGGTTTCGGTCGAGGAGACGGCGCGACGCATCCTCGACGTGGCCACGGACAAAGTCATTCCGGTCATCAATGCCCTGATTTCCGAATATGCGCTGGACCGTGACCAGGTCGTCTTGGTCGGGGGCGGGGGCGGGGCCGCGGCCCTCATCCCGCACAGTGCCAAGCGCATGGGCTTCGAGTTCCGCATACCCCAGGATGCGGAGGTGATGTCTTCCATCGGGGTGGCCCTGGCTATGGTCCGGGACGTGGTGGAGCGGGTGATCCTGAACCCCTCGGTGGAAGACATCGCGGCGATCAAGCAGGAGGCTCGCCAGTTGGTCATGAAAGCCTGCGCCAACCCGGAATCGATCGAAGTGTTCGTGGAAATCAATCCCCAGACCGGAAGGGTCCGGGCGACGGCCATCGGCACGATGGAGATGCGATCGCAGAATATGTGCCAAATCCTGAGCCCGGAGGAATGCCGACGCATTGCTTCCCAGTCGATGAACCTACCCGAGGAAAAAGTCTCGCTCAAGGCCAGCACTGGTCTGGTTCATGTTTACCAGGGGACGCTGGAGGAAAAGCGATGGAAGTTCTTTAATAGCAGGCGCTTTCCGGTTCGCGTGCTTGATAACCAGGGCTTCGTGAAAGTGCAACGGTCCGACGGTTCCGTATTCCAGTTTTCGGGAGCCGGCGCCATCGCGGGGCTGAAGGAAACCTGGGGGAACTTGACCATCTACAACGGGGACAGCATCATCTACCCCGATCTATTTCTCATCGTGGGCAGCCACATTTTGGACTTGACCGGGGTGCAGAGCGTCGATCAAGCCTTGGGGGTGGTTTCCACGGAGCTGGAGGGAATCCCCCCGGACCAGCCTGTGGCCGTGGTAGGGATTCGCGGCCAGCGGGGCCTGTGATGAATGAGTCCCTGGCATCCTTCATGGCGGAAGTCATCGTCGAGGCGACCGAGCGGAGATGTGCTTGCCTGATGCTCAGGGACGACCCCTTTTTTCGCCGCCTCCCCTCAGCCAAAGAGGGGGAAGCGATCGAATGGGCATTTGCCGCCGGTCAGGCCGCAGCCCAAAAAATCACAACTGAGTATGGGCGGTCAACAGAAAGGATCGCTTCTTCACTCCAGGTCCGGGTAACCCGTGCCGAGACGGCCATGGTAGCCGGGAAAGCGGTCCTCTTCTCGGAGTACAGGGACCGGCCTCCAACGATTACCATCTACAGCCGCTCCGTGGAGGAAACCAACCGCCTGATCCGGGAGAACGGTTTGGCGAAGGCCTTGGGATTGGAGGATGTTACCCCCGTGCATGTGGCGCACGAGCTCTATCATCATCTGGAGGCCAAAAAGCTGACCGAAGGGACCTGCGGATATCGGGTCCCGACTCTGACTCTTGGCCCGATTCGCTTGCGCACGGGTCTTCCATCCCTGGGCGAAATTGCCGCCGACCGTTTTGCTCGGGTCGTGCTCAATCTCAAGGTGCCCCCCCGGGCCATTCAGTTCATTACCATTCACCATCACAACCAGGAGTACGCTTGGCATCTCCTGGAAGAGCTACAAGGACTTCCCGCGTAACAAGGAAGTTTGGCTCGGGGCGATGCTTCTAAGGCCGGAAATGCCCAATTTCCGTGAAGTTTGGACTTACCCCGGGGATACAATTCGGCTCTAACTTGACACCCACCGGAGAATAGGGAACAGGCCGCGGTACAGGCCCGACAATCTCGATAAAGGAGGATATGGGGAATGGACATGTCAATGGGGATATTAATGCTCGTCCTCTATGCGGTGGGTGAAGATCGCGGGGAAAGGGGAGAATCCTTGATGGCCAGGATCGCGGCTTAAAAATAGCAGGAATAAATTTCCAGGTGGAGAGGAGGATCAGATTTTGTCTTTGTTTCCGGGACGCGATACCCGGAGGGGCGAGAAAGACTCTTGACTAGCGAGCTATATCCGTTAAAAATGGAAAGTGCTTTTTGGGCGGAGGTGAATTTTCAAGACGGGGGGGAGATTCCGCAGCCCCCCTGATTAAATTTTAGAAAGGAGCTGGATATGAAAAAGACGCGAAGAGATTTTTTGAAGAACACGGGGGCGGCGGCCATCGGTGCAGCAGCCGTCCTGGCTGGGACCCGGAAGGCCCATGCCCAGGGTGCGCCGATTAAATGGAAGGCCCAGACCCTGTGGAATCCACAGGAAACCCCGCAGAAGACCTTCGAGGATTTCTGCAAGCGGGTGAAGGTTCTGACCAATGGCCGCCTGGAGATCGAACCCTTCTCCGCGGGCGCCATCGTGCCCACCAACGAAACCCTAACCGCCTTGCAGGGAAACGTGCTTCAGGCCATCCATGTCTGGCCCGGCTATGCCAGCGGCAAAAATCCCGCGTTTGCCGCCCTCTGCGACTTGATTTTCGCCTATGAGCACCCCTGGGAACTGGATATCTTCATGGAGTACAAGGGGGGGTTGGAATTGCTCCGGGAACTTTACAAGCCCTTCGGCGCTTATACCGTGGGCTACATGTTCTGGGGCGTGGAATCCTGGCCTTCCAAGAAGCCCATCCGCAACATGCAGGACTTCAAGGGATTGAAGATCCGGGAACCCCAGGGCATGGAGGCCGAATTCATGGCCAAGGCGGGTGCCTCCGTAGTGGTCCTCCCAGGGACGGAAATCTTCTCCGCTCTGGACAAGGGCGTGGTGGACGCCACCAACTGGGCCACTGCCTCCATTAATGACAAAACCGGCTTCCACCAGGTAGCCCCTTATTTCACGTACCCCGGCTTCCATTCCATGCCCGTCGGCGACTTCACCGTCCGGCAGGCGGAGTGGGAGAAATTACCCGCGGACATCAAGCAGATCCTTACCACCGCCTGCCGCGAGTGGTGCTGGGACAGCGTAGAGCGCATCGCCACGGAGGACATCAAACTGGTGGCTGAGGCCAAGGCGAAAGGCAAGCCGATCCCCATAGCCTGGACGGAGGAGGAAAAGGCCAAGGCCCGCCAGATCGCCCAGCAGATCTGGCAGGGCTGGAAGAGCAAGAATGAGCAGACCAAGCGGGCCATCGAAATGCAGGAAGCCTGGCTGAGAGAGTTGGGGCGCATTAAGTAAATCAGCCTACTTGTGATTTGGTTCGTAATGAATTCGGGATCGGGAGGGAAGGCATTCCCCTCCCGCCCGCGTATGGGTGGAGAAGATGAGAAAAATCCTGGACCTGATTGACGCCACCAACACCCGGATCGGCAAGCTGGTGAGCATCCTTTCCCTGGGGGTGGCCTTTATCATCACCTACGAAATCCTTATGCGCCAAGTCTTCGTCAAACCGACCGTCTGGGTGGCCGAAGGCACGGTTTTCGGGTGCGGATTGGTCTACATGCTCGGCGGTGCCTGGACCCTATTGCAGGACGGCCATGTGCGGGTTGACATGCTCTACCACGGGCTTTCCCGCCGGCG
>DASPRR010000437.1:0-3665 GCA_035624375.1 Thermodesulfobacteriota bacterium
GTGATTACGATGGGCAAGTCGGGTAAGGTCCAGAACGTCCTCGCCCCCCAGGCCATCCAGGAAAAGGGAATCAAGGTCATCTTTACGGACCGTGGAGGAGATGTGACCTACCACGGACCCGGACAGATGGTCATCTATCCAATTTTAAACCTACGCCTCCATGGCCTCAGCGTACCCGGTTATGTTTGGAAACTGGAGGAGACCGTGATCCGTCTCCTTGACCGGTTCGGGATAAAAGCCAAGCGGATCGAAAAGCTGAGGGGGGTCTGGGTGGAGAATGAAAAAGTTGCCGCCCTGGGAGTCCATTTATCCCGATGGATCAGCAAGCACGGCCTAGCCTTAAACGTGAATACCAACCTGGACCCCTTTGACCTCATCAATCCTTGCGGGACCGGACGGAGGGCGACCTCCATGGCCAGAATCTTGGGCCGGGAGCTTCCCATGGAGGAGATCGAGACCCTGATCATCCAATGCTTCGCCGATGTCTTCGGAGTTTCCATCTCTCAGGAGCCGATGGAAAAGCTGGAGGCCTACCTATGAAGCCGGAATGGCTGAGGAGAAAGCTGCCAGCCCCGGAAGCTCTGGAAAAAATGCGAAGCCTGCTCCAGCGTCACGGACTCCATACCGTCTGCCAGGGAGCCCTTTGTCCCAACCAGGGGGAATGCTTCGGCCAGGGCACGGCCACTTTCCTGATTCTGGGAAAGACCTGCACCCGGAACTGCACCTTCTGCGCCATCCCCACTGAAGAGCGCCCTCCGGCGCCGGACCCAGACGAACCTCGGAGAATTGCTCAGGCTGCTGCTGAACTCGGGCTAAAACACGTGGTCATTACCTCGGTGACCCGGGATGATCTTGTAGACGGCGGGGCCTCTCTCTTTGCCCGTACTGTCGAGGCCTTAAGGAAAATGAACCCGCAAATCACCGTGGAGGTTTTAATCCCGGATTTTCAGGGGTCGGTGGAAGCTCTCAGGAAGGTCACGGACAGCGCCCCCAATATCCTCAATCACAACCTGGAAACGGTCTCCCGGCTTTACCCTGAAGTCCGGCCACAGGCGGTGTATCCCCGCTCCATCGAGCTTTTGAAAAGGGCCAAGGCCATGGCTCCGGAGGAATTCACGAAGTCAGGCCTCATGCTCGGTTTGGGAGAAGAAAAGGAAGAGATTTTGGGGGTGATGGCCGATCTGCGGGAAGTATCCTGCGACTTCCTAACATTAGGTCAGTATCTCCAGCCCTCTGGAAGGCATCATCCGGTGATCCGGTTTGTCTCTCCGGAGGAATTTGAAGAGCTGCGGGTCGAAGGGATGAAGATGGGATTCCGGGCAGTCTTCTCCGCCCCCCTGGTCCGCAGTTCCTTCCATGCCGCCGAAGTCTTTGAGAAAATCAGCCAATAGCTTTCAGCGGTCAGCAATCAGCGAAGAACGAAGACGATGCATTGGCTGGTTGCTGAATGCTGATCGCTGATCGCTTTTAGGGGGAGGTTTTCATGCGGTTTCAGGGGAAAGTGGTATTGATTACCGGAGCCGGAGTCGGGATCGGCCGCGCCGCCGCCATTCGCTTCGCAAAGGAAGGAGCCCAAGTCGCGGTGAATTCACTCACTCCGGCTAACGGCAAGGAGACGTTGCGCCTTCTAATGGAGGCCGGAGGCCAGGGAATTTATATTCAAGGGGATGTTTCCAGGGATGCCGATGCCCGACGGATGGTTGATGAGACGGTGAAAGCCTACGGCCGGCTGAACATCCTGGTGAACAACGCCGGGATCGTCATTCCCGGAAGGGTGGACAACATGTCTGAGGAAGACTGGGACAAGAGCATGGCGGTGAACCTGAAAGGAGTCTTCCTGGTCTCCAAATACGCCATCCACGAAATGCGAAAGATCGGGGGCGGGGTGATCGTCCACAACGCCTCCACTGTGGCCATCAAGGGAGTGAAAGACCGGGGAGCCTACACTGCCTCCAAAGCCGGAGTTTGGGCCTTGACCAAAGCCATGGCCGCCGATTATCTCTCGGAAAATATCCGGGTGAACTGCATCTGCCCCGGTACCACTTATACCCCTTCCCTGGAAAGAAGGATCCAGGCCTTCCCCGATCCCGAGAAAGCAAGGGCGGATTTCATCGCCCGCCAGCCCATGGGGCGGCTGGGAAAGGATGAAGAAATCGCCGCCGCCATTCTCTTTGCTGCATCGGATGAGGTCGCTTTCATGAACGGGGCCACCATCGCCATCGATGGGGGGATGACCATTTAGTTCACCCGCAGGTTCGCGCAGATTTTAGCAGAAAAGGACTGACTTTAGGGGGAAATCCATATTCGCAAGCTATGAATCTAGTCTATGTATTGCTCGCCGGAGCCCTGGTTGTCTGTTTGGCCACCGGGAAGGATATTTTTCAAACCGCAGGAATCTTCGCCCAGGGAATTTTCGATCCTTCCACGCTTCAGCTGATGGGGGTGATTACTCTCATTGAGATGCTCACCATCTTCCTTCAGCTTACCGGAAGCCTTCAGAGAATCCTCAACGCTCTGCGAAAGGTTTTTGCCGACTCCCGGGTGCTGATCGCCCTGGTCCCCACCCTTTTGGGTCTATTTCCGGTCCCGGGGGGAGCTATGCTCTCCGCTCCGATGGTAGGAGTCTATGGAGATGAGATCGGCTTCAAGCCCAATCGAAAATCGGCCATCAACTTATTCTTCCGCCATATCTGGGACCAGGTCTTCCCCTTCAAGCCGCATCTGATCCTGGGGGCCGCTGTGCTCAACATCCCCCTTTTCACCCTTATCGGTTGGCATCTTCCCGTTACCCTGCTGAGCGCTCTCGTGGGGTACTGGTATTTGATCGGCCGTCACTCGAAACCGGAAGCCGTTTCTGACTCCCAGGAAGACTCTGCCGGAGGGCGGGCCCTCTGGGTCGAAGTCATGCCCCTTCTTCTCCCGCTCATCCTGGGGCTGGGATTCAAGATCGACTTTGTTTACGCCACGGCCATTGGACTGCTGTTCGGTTTTCTCACCCAGGCCGTCTCCAGGGATGTCCTCGGGAAGGTCTTCAGTCAGGGATTCCGAATCCAACTCCTTTTGCTTATCGCCGCGGTGATGATCTTTAAAGTGGCCCTGGAGAGTTCGGGCTTGCTGAAAACCCTCTCCCAGGCGCTCCCCGGATACGGAATCCCGCTGGTTTTTCTGGCCCTTGCTCTGCCCCTCATCATCAGCACGGCTACCGGCATGGAACTGGTGGCAGTGGGGATGGCTTACCCCATGCTGGTGGGATTGGTCCCCGAAGGGTCCCCCGCCCTTCCCTATATCCTGATCATGATGACTGCCAACGCCATCGGGCAGACCCATTCGCCTGTTCATATCTGTATGGTCGTGGGAAACGAATATTTCGGGGCTCAGCTGGGAAAGGTCGTGAAGATGAGCATCATTCCCCAAGGCTTTCGGCTGATGGCCACTTTTTTCTTCGCTTGGCTTTTGTATTTGTACTTGCCCCGGTGAACGGAAAGACCTATTTCCTAAACCTAAGCCGGCCCAGCCGGTATCAAGCAAGACAGTGCTTATCCCCAGGAGGGAACAGAAAATGGAAGGAATGGCACGTGACTTTATCGGCTACGGGGGGAATCCCCCAAAAGTGGAATGGCCGGGGGGAGCCCGTATCGCCCTGAATCTGGTCATCAACTACGAGG
>DASPRR010000472.1:0-20317 GCA_035624375.1 Thermodesulfobacteriota bacterium
TACTCCGATCTTCTGGACCAGAAGGCCGCCGCCCAGACGGATGTGGACAACTGGAGATTCCAGAGGGATTCGGCCCGGGCGAACCTGCTCGCGGCCGAGGCCAGACGGAACCTGGCGCAACTCGACCTGAGCTACACGGAAGTCCGGGCTCCGTTCGACGGCCGGATCGACCGCCGGCTTCAGGACCCGGGGAACCTGGTCGGCTCGGGGGAGAGCACGGTCCTGGCAGAGGTCAACCAGGTTAATCCCCTCTACGTCTACTTCAACATCAGCGATGCGGACCTGGCGCGGCTGATCGGAGAAGCCCATTGGAGGCCCGGAAACGCCCGGGAGGTTCAGTGGCCCGTCTTCATGGGCCTCCTGAGCGAGAAGGACTATCCCCACCAGGGCCGGCTTGACTTTGCCTCCATTAGCCTCGCCCCCACCACTGGAACTCTGCTGCTCCGGGGAATCTTCCCCAACCCCGACGGCAGGATGCTGCCCGGGCTCTATGCGCGGGTGCGAGTGCCCGTCAAGGAAGGCCCCTCTCTCCTGGTCCCCCAGGAAGCGATCGGGTATGACCAACGGGGCACCTACGTGCTGATCGTGGACGAGAAGAACGGAGTACAGCGGGCCGGAATCCGGACCGGCGCGTTGGTGGACCACCTGCGGGTCATCGAGGAAGGCCTCACGGGAAAGGAGTGGGTGGTCGTCAAGGGGATCCAGAAGGCCGTTCCCGGGCGTTCCGTGACGCCGGATAAGGCGGACCTGAAGAACCCGGTCAAAACGTCCGTGCCCGCGGCCGGACAAAGGAAGGCCGGGACATGATCTCCCGTTTCTTTATCGAGCGGCCCATCTTGGCGAACGTGCTCGCCGTCGTGACGGTCATCATCGGGGTGGTGTGTTTCACCCGGCTGCCTCAGGAACAGTACCCTCCCATCGTCCCGCCCACGATTCAGGTCACCAGCCGGTATCCGGGGGCGAGCGCGGATGTGGTCGCCGCCACGATCGGGGTGCCGATCGAACAGGCGGTCAACGGCGTGGAAGGCTCGATTTACATGTCCTCCACGAGCAGCAGCGACGGCTCCTACACGCTCACCATCACCTTTGACGTCGGCACCGACCTGAACACCTCCCTCGCCCTCGTTCAGAACCTGGTCAACACCTCCCTGGCCCAGCTCCCGGGTGGCGTGGTGCAGCAGGGCGTCAACGTGCGGAAGGTCTCCACGAACATCCTGCTGGTGGTCAGTATATTCTCCGAAGACAACCGTTTTGATGAAGCCTTCCTCTCCAACTACGGCATCATCAACATGCAGAACCCGCTGGCCCGTCTTCCCGGGGTGGGGCAGGTCAGGATTTTCGGGTCCGGTCCTTACAGCATGCGGGTCTGGCTGGACCCGAAGAGGCTGCAGGATTTCGGCCTCACGACCCAGGATGTGCTGAACGCCGTGGGGGACCAGAACATCCAGGTCGTGGCCGGGCAGCTGGGCGCCCCGCCGGTCAGGTCCGATCAGGTCTGGCAGTTTACCATTAACAGCCTGGGACGACTCTCCGACGTCCAACAGTTTCAAGACATCATCGTGAAGAGCAGCACGGGGGCCGCGGCGCGGATCGTGCGGCTGCGCGATATCGCCCGCGTGGACCTGGGCCAGCAGAATTATTCCAACTTCGCCAATATCGGCGGGCTCAGCTCCGCCCAGGTCGTCGTCTTCTCCCTCCCCGAAGCCAACGCCATCGCCGTTGCCGACGAGGTTTACGCGGCGGTGGCGGAGATGAGCAAGGAATTTCCCGAGGGGATGAAATACCTCATCCGCTACGACACCACCAAGTTCGTCCGCGGGGCGATCCGGTCCGTCTACGAGACCCTGTTCATTGCCGGCATCCTGGTCCTCGTCGTCATCATGGTGTTCCTGCAGAGTTTCCGGGCCCTGCTGGTTCCGGCCACCACCGTCCCGGTGACGATCATCGGCGCCTCGATCGCCATGGTGGCGCTCGGGTTTTCCGTGAACCTCATGACTCTCTTCGCCCTGGTCCTGGCCATCGGCATCGTGGTGGACGACGCCATCGTCATCGTGGAGAACAGCTCGTATTACATCGAAAAGGGGTTGTCGCCCAAAGACGCGGCCATCCAGGCCATGGCCGAGCTGACCGGGCCGGTCATGGGCATTACCACGGCGCTGATCTCGGTCTTCCTTCCGGCGGCCTTCTTGCCCGGCATCACGGGCCAGATCTTTCGCCAATTCGCCCTGGTCATAGCGGCCACGGCGGTAATCAGCGCCATCAACGCCCTGACCCTGAAGCCCACGCAGTGCGCCCTGTGGCTCCGTCCCCGGCCGAAGAAGCCGCCAAACCGGTTCTACCGCGGATTCAACCGGGCCTATGAGGCCTTGAAACATCCCTACATGGGGGTGGTCCGCTGGATGGTAAACCGGGCGTGGCTCATGCTCGGGGTCTTCTTCGTCATCATCGGCCTCTCCGCCTGGCAGTTTGCCCGCGAGCCCACCGGGTTCCTCCCCACGGAGGACCAGGGTTTTGCCGTCCTTTTCGCCCGCCTGCCTGACGGGGCGTCACAGCCGAGGGCCAGGGAAGTATCGGAGAAGATCGGGGCCATCCTCAAGGACACCCCCGGGGTCGCGGGATGGGTGACGATCGGCGGGTATTCTTTCCTGGATGCCGCAAACGTGTCCACGATCTCCAGCACCTTCGTGGTGTATGACGACTGGAGCAAGCGCGGCGCACACCTGAGCCAGGAGAAGATCGTGGCCCGCCTCAACCGCGACCTTTCCGTCATCCAGGAGGCGCTGGTGTTTGTGCTGATTCCTCCCCCCATCCGGGGGCTGGGACAGGCGGGAGGGTTTCAGATGATGGTGGAAGACCGGAAGGAGGTCGGCCTCCCGGAATTGCAGAGGGCGACTTACGAGCTTATCCAGGAGGCCAACTCCGTGCCGGACCTGCGCGGCCTGGCCAGCACCTTTACCGTCGGCAGCCCCCAGCTCTACCTGGACGTCGACCGGACGAAGGCTCAGTCCTTTCAGGTTCCCATGAATAACGTTTTCGAGACCCTCCGGGCCTACCTGGGCTCCTCCTTCGTCAACCTGTTCAACAAATTCAACCAGGTATACCAGGTCTACATCCAGGCCGACGATCGTTACCGCTCGAAGCCGGAGGACATCAAGAACCTCTACACCAAAAATGTCGAAGGTTCGATGGTGCCCCTGGGAAGCCTTCTGGAGGTCAAGCGTTCCTCGGGGGCGGAACTGATCACCCGGTACAATCTCTACCCTGCGGCGAGCATTTTCGGGGCCGCTGCCCCGGGGGTCAGCTCGGGGCAGGCGATCAAGATCATGGAGCAATTGGCCGAGAAGATGTTGCCCCAGGGGGTTGGCTACGAGTGGACGACGACGAGCTACCAGGAAAAACGGGTCGGCTACCAGGCCTATTTCATCTACGCCATTTCGATCACTTTGGTTTTCCTCGTGCTGGCCGCGCTGTATGAAAGCTGGGCATCGCCGGCCGCCGTCATCCTGGCCGTGCCCCTGGCACTGGTCGGGGTTCTCGTCGCGCTCATCGGCCGGAGCTTCGACAACAACCTCTACACCCAGATCGGCCTGGTGTTGATGATCGCCCTGGCCAGCAAGAACGCCATCCTCATCGTGGAATTCGCCCGGGACCTGCAGCGGGAAGGCATGTCCGTGGTCGACGCCGCGGTGGAGGCCACGAGCCGACGGTTTCGTCCCATCATGATGACCTCCTTCGCCTTCATCCTGGGGGTGGTCCCCCTCCTGATCGCCGGGGGCGCCGGCGCCGCCAGCCAGCAGGCCATCGGCACCGTGGTCTTCGGCGGCATGCTCGCCTCCACCCTGCTCGCCATTCCCTTTGTGCCGGTCTTCTACGTGGTCCTGCAGCGCCTGGGAGGAAGGAGAAAAGGCGGCGAAGCCGACAGTCCGTCCAAGCCGGAGGACCTGAAGATAAGAAGCGGGGAGGACGAGGGGGCGAAATAGGAAAAGGGGTAGGGCAATTTATTGACCAGGGTCGGAAACTTTTTTCACCTTGGCCCAGGCAAAGAGGGCTACGGCCAGGCCGATTCCCAAGAGTTCATAGCCGATAGTGGGAAAGACCAGGAGGCTGGCGGCGGTGATGAAAAGGAGGCGGTGCAGCCAGTTGAGGGGAGTCCAGATATGCCCCACCAGCGCCGCCGCAAGGCAGCATATGCCCAGGGCGGTTAGACCTGTTCCCTTCAAGATGGCCAGCAGGTTTCCTTCCAGGAGCAGGGCGGGCTGAAAAACGAAGGCAAAGGGGATCAGGAAGCCGGCCATGCCCAGCTTGAAAGCCTCGATACCCGTTGACATCATCTCCGACCCGGCGATGTTCGCGGCGGCAAAGGCAGTGATGGCGTCCGGAGGGGTCAGGTCGGAGAGGACGGCATAATAGAAAATGAAGAGGTGGGCAGCCAGCAGCGGAACGCCCAGCTTGCCGAGGGCATAGGCTCCGACGGTCACGGCGATGATGTAGGAAGGAGTGGTGGGGATCCCTGTCCCGAGGACGCTGACCACCAGAAAGACCAGGATCATGGCCAGGATCAGGTGGTTGAAGGAGAAACCCATGAGCACGCTGCCGAAAGCCAGGGCGGCGCCAGTCCGGGTCAGGATTCCCACGATCATGCCGGAACCGGCCAGGGCCGTGGCGATGATCGCCGCGTTGACCGAGGCCTGAAAAAGGGTGTCCAGGATTTTTCGGGGGGATAGCCAGGTCCTGCGGTCCAGGTAGCTCAGGCCGATGATGATGAGGACCACGAAGAAGGCTGATTTACTGGGCGAGTATCCGATCCCCAAGAAGAAGATGATGAGAAGGAAGGGAAGGAAGAAATAGGAATTCCGCAGGATCGGTCGGAAGCTCGGGCGATTGGCTTTGGGAATGCTCTGCATCCCGTAGCGCAGGGCGATGAAATGAACCACCACGAAGAGGCCGAAATAGTAGAGGACCGCGGGAATGGCGGCGGCTTGGATAATCTTGAAGTAAGGGATTCCGGTCACCTCCGACATGATGAAGGCGCCGGCTCCCATAATCGGGGGCATGATCTGCCCCCCCGTGCCGGCGATGGCCTCGATCGCCGCGGCCTGTCGGGGGATGAAGCCGTAGCGCTTCATGAGGGGAATGGTAAAGCTTCCCGTAGCGTAGACATTGGCCACGGTGCTGCCGCTCACCGTCCCGTACAGGGCGCTGGAGATGACCGCGATCTTGGCCGCTCCCCCCCTGGCCCAGCCCGCGGCCCAGACAGCAAACTGGATCAGGAACTCTCCGACGCCGGCAGTGAGCATGAACGAGGCGAATATGATGTAGACGTAAAGGATGTTGGAGGAGATTCCGGTGAGGAATCCGAAAATTCCCTCGTCGCCGGCAAGGAAGAGGACTTCCACCATCCGCGCCACGGAATATCCCTTGAACTTCAGAAGGCCCGGCCAGTAAGGAGCCGTGGCCAGGTAAAAGATCGAGACCCCGATGGTCAGCGCCATCCACCGGGAGAGCGCCCGGCGGGCTCCTTCGACCACCAGAAGGACAAGCAGGGCGCCCAGAAAGACCTCTACGGGGAGCACCTCATCCATCCCCACCATGCGGAAGTTGAGCCGCTCCGAATCCCAGACCGTGTAAGCCGTCGCCAGGAAGCAGAGAAGGGAGGCAGAGGCATCCCAGACGCTGGGATGGTCCTTGGGTGATTTGGAGGTGGCGGGGAAGAGAATGAAGACCATGGGAAGCAGGAAGAGGAGATGGAGACCCCGCTGGACCCGGGGTTCGAACGTTCCGTAGCCCGAAGTATAGAGATGGAACAGGGAGGCGGCAGTTCCGTAGATGACCAGCCCGTGTTTGACCCAGCCGGTGAGCTCGCGCAAGGAGATTTCCTTTTAGGTTCAATAGACCTTTTTGTAGGGGCGACCCGCCGAGTCGCCCCTACCAGTTTGCGGGAGGGGAAAGGATTAAAAACGCCCGCACGGTCCCGGAAGGGATAGGGCGGGCGTTTCGGCATACGATCAGGGATGGTTATTTCAGGATCCCTTTTTCCTTGTAATATTTTTCCGCCCCGCTATGGAGAGGCAGGCCGGTCCCGGTGACCGCGTCTTTCAATTCATAAGGGGCCAGGCTCCCGTGGATTTTGCGGAACTGGTCCAGGTTTTCATGGATCGTCTTGGCCAGGCGGTAGGCCACCTCATCAGCCAGCGTCTTGGTTGTGATAATCACGCTACCCGCGGCCGCGGCGGTAATCTCTTCGTTGCCGTTGGCAGCTTTCGGGTAGGTTCCCGCGGGAATCTTGCCGGCCGTGATTCCGTACTTGCCCAGGCTTTCCAGGAGGTCCGGAGGAAAATTCAGGATCCGCAGGCTGCGGCCGATCGTGGCCTCGGTCACGGCAGCGGCCGGGAGCGCCAGGAACGTGAAGACCGAGTCGACATTTTTATCCTTGAACTGGGTGGCCTGCTCGGCATAGGAGCCGCGGAAGAATTTAAACCCTGCGGCCTCCAATTCGCGGTAGTTGGTTTTATAATGGGCCAGGACCTTCCGGAAGACCCACTCGTCGGAAGTGCCAGTAGGGGAGATGGCGATGCGGAGGGCCTTCTTCTGTCTGAAGATTTCGTCCATGTTCTTGAAAGGGGTCTCTGCCCCTACGTAAAAGTGAAAATAGTTCATGCTCATGCCCCCAGCGATGGCGCGGAGGTTGGAATGCTTTTTGTCGTAGGGGTCCTCGCCGTTCCAGGCGGCGGCGTTCATGAAGGGGAGCCCCCATCCCAACTCGCATTCTCCCTTGTCCACCAGCCTGGGGTTCACAGTCCCGCCGCCGGGGATGACCTTTACGGTTATGCCCCCTGACTTTTCGTTGATCAGGTTGGCGATTCCCCCGCCGATGGTGTACCATCCTCCTCCTACCCCCCCCGCGGTCCAGGTCAGGGTCTGGGCATGAACGAGGGAAGCTGAGAGGAGGAAAAGGGCGGACGAAGCGAGAAGGTATATTTTCTTCATAAAGGTCCTCCTTTGAAGTCCTAAAAATTTGGGCCGAATAAATTGATTATTCTAATGGACCCGAGGAAAATGTAAAGGGGAAAAATGTGGGGTTCCAGTTGCCGGTTCCCGGTTTCCAGTTCTCGGGTAAAGATAAAGAACAGGCAACAGGTGACCGTTTCATTCCGCAATCCAAAATGCGCAATCCGCAACTCAAAAGGTTCCCCCTAGGCTCCCCGCATATCCGGTCAATTCCGCGTACCCTTCGCAGGTGATCCGGACCTCCCCGGATCGGCCTTCTCCCGCCACCGCTCCTTCCCAGTAGGTGATCGCCGTGGAGGCCTCGGTCTGGAGTTCCTGGTCTGCCACCAGAGGAGTCAACGTCAAATCGATTCCCGCCGAGGGAATTTGGATTCTCCAACGGCTGGGATATTCTCCTCGGCTGCGGGGGCTTTTCCAGCGGTCCAGGACGGCGATCGAAATATCAGCGAGCTTCAGATGCCGGGCGGACCCATCCGCCGCCACCAGGGTTCCGGAGGATGCCGGCTCGACTGAACCATCCTTGAGCCGCAGGAAATAGATCATCAAATCCCGGCCATCGGAGAGATGGAGGCTGAACCAGTCCCAGCCCTTCTGGTCGGGGGTGAGCTGGTTGGAGCCGAACTCCTGGTCAAACCAGCTAACGCCCCGCACATCGACGGCCGCCCTGGAACCGGGAAGCTTTATCGACCCGTTGGTCTCCAGGCGGGTGAGGGACACATAATAGGAAGCCTGACCGGGGGATGGCCCTTTCCGGCTGAACCCGTTTGCTCCGTGAATGACCGGGGGTTTCCGGGGAACGAGCCGCAGACTGAGTTCCATCTTTGGGTCCTGGGCGTCGAGGTGAATGACCGATCCCCCCATCTTCGCTGACCAGTTGAGAACCCAGGTCTTCATCCCCTCCGTGCTCGCGCCCGCCAATCCGGGCCCGCCCCTGGACAGCCGATCCGCGGCCCGGAAGTGATTGCCGGCTACATCGGTCATGGCAAAATGGGCCAGGTAAATATCCCGTATGTCCCAGGCGTTGGGAGATGGTGGGAGTTGCGGGCGGACTCCCTGGCGGAAGAAAGTAAGCTGGTAGCCGTAGCGCTTTCGCTGCGAGTCTTCCAGGTTGCCCGTGAAATACCACCATTCGGTCCGGTACTCGGGATGGGCCCCGAAGTCCCGGGGGAAGGACCACTTCCGGGGGACGGTAACCCGGGCCCAGTCGTCCTTTGTTTGCGCCAGAGAAATCACATTGGCCCCAAAAATGAAAGGGAAAAAAGTAATCAAAAGGAATCTCAGAAGAATCCCCCCCACCCCCGCCCTCCCCCTCGAAGGGGGAGGGTAAGGGAGGGGGTGAGTCGGCATTGGCCTGATCTTATTTTTCAGGACGCCTTTTGCCCTCATCTCCTAGCCTCCGACCTCAAACCTCATTCTTCCCTTATCTGCAGTTGCGGATAGGTCCGGTAAACCTTCCAGATGGGATAAACCGCGGCCCCCAGGCTGGCGAGAACAGCGATGGCCGCGGCCAGAAGGTAGGGGGCTCCTTCCCAATAGAAAAAGATCGTCCAGTTGAAGCTCCTAAGGTTGATCACCCGGATCAGGATCCAGGCCAGCGCCGTTCCCACTCCCAGACTCAGCAAGAAGCTGACCAGCCCCATCCCCAGCCCCTCCATGAGCGTCATCCCGGCCACCTGGGGCGTGGAAAACCCGATGGCCCGGTAGATTCCGAACTCCTTCTGCCGTTCCATGAAAAGGGTCAGCAGGGCCCCGGCGATCCCGAAGAAGGCGACGATGATGGTCATTAGCCTCATGGAACGGGTGACGGCAAAAGTGGAATCGAAGACGGAAAGGATGCTCCCGTGGAGCTGGTCGCGGGTATAGACGGGCAGCCCCCGGCTTTGGGCTCTCTCCCTTACTTCCGCGAGAAGCTCCTGGCGGCGAGGGGCATCAGCGTCCATAAATATGCCCAGGCTGTTGAGGGTGTGGTCCCCGAAGACCTTCAGGTAGGTGGACCGAGCCATCATCACCACTCCGTGCTCGGAGGTGTAGTCATAGAAGATTGCGGCGACCTCCAGCTCGGCGGGTCCGTGGGCTCCGTTCAGGACGATCCGGTCTCCCGCCTTCACCCCGAAGCGCCGGTAAAAGCTCTCGGAGATAATGACCGCCCCTTTCTTGACGGGCTCCCAGTTTTCATTCCCCCCCTTGAGCCAGCCGAAGTGGGTGTATTTCTGCAACACGGACGGGTCCACCGCGGATAGAATAATCGGATTCTCCCGGTAGGTGAACTGGACGTGGCGGAAAGGGTCCACGCCCCCGAGTCCGGACATGGCCCGCAGTTCCTCATAGAAATCTTCGGGCACCTCCATTACGGAGACCCTGCCGACGTAAATTTCCGCCTGGAGCTGGGTGTCCATCCACCAGATCAGGGACTGGCGGAAGCTCCCGATCATGGAACTCAGCCCGATGGACATGGAGAGAGCCACCATGAAGGCGGCCACGGCCACCGCCGTCCTCCCCAGGTTCTGCCGGATGTTGCCCGCGGCCACCTTCCCGGAGAGGCCGGTGATCCTTGCCAGGAGCCAGCGCAGGCCGGGGTCGAGCCGGATCAAGACGCTCCCGGTGAAAAGGCTTGCCCCGATCAGCAGGGCGAAGGAGCTGGCGAAGCCGAAGTAGACATGGACGGAAGAAGCGGCCAGGAGAATCCCGCTGATTCCCAGGAACGCCAAGCCGGCTACGGCCGCCCGCCGGGCGATTTTCTTCTGCTCCCTTTTGACCGTGCGGCCCTGGAGGGCCAGGACCGGGTCGACCTTCACCAGCTCGACCAGGGGAAAGAACGCTCCGAGCAGGCTGGCCCCGCAACCCAGCAGGATGCCGATCAGGGGAACCCACCACGACCATTCCGGCGGGGAAGGGCGGAGGAAAAAGTACAGGTTGCTGATCGTGCCCGCCACCAGGTCAGTGAGAAAACGACTCAAGAAATACCCCGCCATCCCCCCGAGAGCTCCCCCCAGGGCTCCCAGGAGGAGAATCTCGGAGAGGAAAGCCAGGACGATCTCTTTTCGGTTTGCCCCGAGGCTTCGCAGAATCCCCGCGTCCTTCCGGCGGGACACCACTGCAAACATGCCGGTGTTGTAGACCAGGAAGATCCCCACGAAGAGCGCCAGCAGCGAGAGAGCCTGTAAATTCAGGCGGAAGGCCTGGAGCATCTCCCGCAGGGTCTCCCCGCGCTGTCTGCCTGACTGGAGGCGGAAACCGTTGCCCCAACGGGAACGGAATCCGGCGTCATCGGAGACGATCAGGTCCACTCGGTCCACCCTGCCGACAATGCGGAACAGACGCTGGGCCTGGGCGATATCCATCAGGATCAAGGGTTCGCTGGAAGGATTGGGGAAAGTGCCGACGACCCGCAGGTCCCCCCTGATGGTGGGGAGGAGGTCGCCCGGACGAAGCTTCAGATGGCCGGCCAATTCGGAATCCAGAAGGACGGAACCCTCCCGGAGGAGAAAGGAGAGGCCTTCCCCGGGGCTATCCCTTTTTTCGCCCAGCCGGACTCGCGAGAGTTCCGGCCGCAGCGGCCGGTCCAGAAAAGGGTCGATTCCCAGCAGCCGGACCGTCTCTCCCACGTTGAGTTTCACGGTCCGGTCGATGACCGGAGAGAAGGATGTCACCGCCGGGTCGCGCATCAGGTCGGCCAGGATCGTCTCTTCCATGGGGCCGGCGGGGCGTTCGATAGAGTGAGTGGCTTTCCCTTTAAGGAACTCGACGGCCAGGCTAAAGCTCGAAAGGGCCGCCCGCGAGGAGAGGGCCATGCCCGCGGCGGCCGCGACCCCGCAGGCAATACCGAGCAGCTGGAGGATGCTGAGCCCGCGCCGGCGGGGCAGGTAGCGTAGAAAGGCCTTGGTGACAGTCCTCATGCCGGGAGCTCCGAAAGGAAGGCCGCCTCGACGATGACGCCATCCACCATGCGCAGCATTCGGTCCGCGTATTTGCAGGTCAAGGGGCTATGTGTGGCCATGAGGAGGGCGGTGCCGAACTCCCGGCAGCGGCCGGAGAGGAGCGTCAGCACCTGGTTGCCGGTCTGGGTGTCCAAGTTGCCCGTAGGCTCGTCGGCCAGGATGATCACCGGCTCTTTTACCAACGCGCGGGCGATGGCCACCCGCTGCTGCTCGCCACCGGAAAGCTCGGAGGGGAATCGGTCTTCTTTTCCCTCCAGCCCCACGGATTGCAGGGCTCGATGGGCGGGCTGGAGGTCCGCTTTCCCCGCCAGCTCCAAAGAAAGGGAGACGTTTTCGAGTACGGTCAGCGTGGGCAGGAGGTTGAAGAACTGGAAGATGAACCCGATCCTTTGGCGGCGCAATTGCGTCCGGCCCTCTTCCCCGAGGGAGTCCAGGTCTTTCCCCTCCACCTCAACGCGGCCCCGGCTGGGCCGGTCGATCCCGGCCACGATATTCAGCAGGGTGCTCTTTCCCGATCCGCTCTTCCCGTAAAGGGCCACCGCTTCCCCGGCCTTGATTTCCAGGTTGGTTCCCCGAAGGGCGGCCGAGTTCTCCCCGCCATCCCGATCGTAGTTCTTCCAAACATCGATCACGCGAATAACAGGGTCCAAAAGATGTTCCTCCCCGGTTCTGATTTCCAGCCATCTTTCATGAACTCGTAAGAAGTCGTTTGAAGCGTCACCCCGGCGAAAGCCGGGGTCCAGAACATCTTAAAATAAATGGATTCCGGCTTTCGCCGGAATGACAGGGAAAGGAGCTTTCAGACTTATTACGAGATCATCATTTTCAATGTACCATTAGACGCGAGATCTGTCATCAGAGGCAAAGAAGGGGCGAAGAGCCGAGAGCTTCTAACTCCATTCTTTTTGGGGGAGGGAAGTTCTGGACAAGTGGGGATTTGAGGTTATGGGCAGCTTTAGGCTATTTTTTCTGCCCTCTCCTCGATGTTGGTAAGAATAGTCTGGAGGTCGATTTTGGGTTCTGACTTTAGGTAAGTTTCTCGTAGGTCGGCGACCTTTTCCTCCAATTGCATCAGCATATCTTCCAGGTTAATGGCTTTTTCCTCCAGCAAACCGATCCTTTCTTGAATTTCGGCCCATTTTCCATTTTCGGAAAGGACCTGCGGCTCCTTTATGATTTCTTTTTCTACATGAGCCTCCTCTTCAAGCTTTTCTCCTGCTTCATCTTTATCGGGAGGTCCTTGCTGCAATTGAGCCATTTCTGCGGGGACTGCTTCCTGTAAGGCAAAAATTTCCTTTTCCCCCCGGTCGATGAAGGGTTCAGGCTGCTCGACCGCTTTTTCTTCCAACTGCGGGAGCGTCTCCACCGGATCAGCTTTTTCAATCTCTTCCTTCGAGCTTTTCAGATTCTTGAGCAAGAGCAGGAATAATAGGGTTCCTCCAACAACCCCCGCGGATAGAATAGGGGCCATTCCAGGGCTCAAACCGATAACCAAAAACAGGGTGAGGATTCCCGCTACCAGAACCGCCTTTTGAAAAACGTTAAAACGGCTGGTGCTGGCTTTGCCTCTTCTTTTCCTTACCTCTTCCTGGTTTTTAGTATTCAAAGCGCACCGCCTCCCTTAAATTCCCCCCATCCTGGAAATTGCGGCTCAACTCGCCACGCCCACAGAGTGCATCGGAAAGGGTCTCAAGGACTTGCGGCCCTAGATCCCTTGACCGTCGATTGCCTTCAATTCCCGCTCCCCGATTGTTGAGGAAAAGCTTTAGGAGAACACTCCTTGGGAATGAAGCATTTTCTTGCCTTTTGACACCGCCTCCAGGAGAGGTATCCCGCGAATTTCTCTGATGAAACTGAGGATTACCCAATATATCGACATTCAATAGGATTTAATTAAATCGAAACCTAATTTCAGGGGAGGGGGCGTTGTCAAAATTGAGGCATTGAAATGGGGGGAAATCCATTTTCTGATTGTAGGGCCGGATCGAGTAGGAAAGCATTTCTTAGGGGAGCACGGTTGTACTATTCAGAATTCTGGGCCCGCCCGCTCGAATTTATCAAAGGGTTCCGCGGTAATAGGCCAGACGGGCGGCATAAGGGCGGAATCTGTCGATCACTTCGCTCTGCTCCTTCTTGGAAAGAGGCTTGAAATTTCGTCCCACCCTGGTTAAGGTCCGGACCTCTTCAGGGGTCGAACACCCGACGATGGCCAGGGTGATCTTCTGCGACAGAGCAAAGCGGATCAAAAGCTCGGGGGTTACGTCCAGGTCCGGCAAAACATAATGGCCTGCCCCCAGAACCTTCATACCGATGATCGCCAGTCCCTTTTTGTGGGCTTCGGCCAGAGTTTCATCCAAAAAACCACCCAGAGACGCCTCCACAGGATTGACCGGCAGCAGAACGGAATCTACCGGCCATTCCCTAACCGCCCGGGTTAAGATGGAAGGGTCGTGGTGGCCGGTTACCCCAATGAACCGGACTTTCCCGGCTGCTTTGGCAGAGGCAAAGGCTTCCAGCGAGCCCCGGGGCCCGGAGATGGCCTCCAAATCCCCCTCGGTGCGCACGTCGTGGATTTGCCATAAATCGAGATGGTCAACTCCCATGTTGCGAAGAGTGGTCTCCAGGTCAACGAGGGCACCCTTCTTATCCCTTTTGGCTGATTTGCTGGTTTGAAAGATTCTGGACCGGAAATCCGGGTTTGGGGGCCAGACCAACCCGTAGTAGCTTTCGCTGCCGGCATAGACCCGAGCGGAGTCGAAATAGGTGATTCCCCGACGAACTGCCTCCAGAATCACCTCTCGGGCTTCTTCTTCATGCCCATGGGTGCGGAGAATCCCTTCACCTCCCAATCCGATGATGGAAACCCTCCTACCGGTATTCCCGAACTCAGCGGAATCCACGATCGATTTCTCCACGCGGACCTCTTGGCACTCCCCTCTCTCTTTCTCCCCGCATCAGAGCCTTTTCATCAGTTCTCCGGCTTCTTCCATCGCTTTCTTTTCCATCTGTCTGCTGATCTTCCCTTCCTTTACGAGAAGTGCCAGGTCCTCCCGGTCCACGATAAAGGGAGTTTTTCCCGCACGGCGTACCACGTCGATTTCCAGGTCGATATAGCGGGCTCCGTAGGCATAGAGTTCCACCGGGGTATTGATGTTGTAATATTCCCCCTTCAGCTTCCCATCTTTCGAAAAATAGGAATGCTTTACCACCCAGGCCCCTTCCTGTACTTCGGTAAGACCGTAATCTCCTCCTTCGATGGGCAGGTCGAGGCCATCATAACGGCCGCGGGAGAAAGACCGTTTGATGAGGACTCGGGTTCCCTTGGCCTCCCAGAAAATCCCCTCTCGGGGACGAATGGGTTTCTCCCTGATCTTAAGGTGTTCCAGCCTGACCCCTTCCGTTTTTCTTAAGGGCAAGAGAATCGCCTTCCGGAACACCGTTTTCTCCAGGTCGGTTTTCAGCTCCGGACGTTTCGCAAGTTTTTTCTCCGCTCGCTCCAGGGTTGCAGGGCAGAGGATCCGAAGTCGGTGGTGTCGGGTCAGGGTTGGCACAACGGATGAACGGAGTTGATCCAACTTTTCTTTCGATGCACCGCCCAGCTCCAATCGGGCATGGGAGAGTTCCCGGGAGGCTTGCAGCTCATCGATGAGTTCTGCTTCTCCTTCACCCAGGGGCTCAAAACGCATGAGGACGGCATCCATGAGCGTTTCTTGAATCGTCTTCAGCAGCCTGCTGATTCGGTCCGCTTCCCCGATGATGTCAACTCCCTGATGGTCGTCCCGGTCTTTAATTAAAATATCAGGGGCCTTGGGTATCGGACCCAGTTCGAAACGCTGCCGGATTTCGGGGGAGGGGTCGGCGATCCGGCACCCTGAATCCAGAAGGAGCCTGGTAAATGCTGTCGTGTAAATCCCCCGGATTTTTACTGCCGCGGCCATGCCATCCTCCGACGGGTCCCTTCTTTAGTGCTTCCTTTCAAACCCGATCCCTTCAAGGGTTAGTATATTCTCTTTCCATTCCGTTTTCACCCCCAGAATTTTCTCCACCAGCCAGAGGTTGGATAGAATGTGATCGGTCATCCGGGGAATCCGGTAGCGGGTCTGCCCCTTAGCCAGGGCGGCGAAAAGAATCAATTGGTCCGCCAGATGTCGATCTGTGGTGGCTTGGGTCGCCAGGTCTTCCAAGAGGGAATGGACCACGAATTGGGCAATCGACTCAGAACGCCTACCGGGAGCGCCTGCCCGGTCCGCCCCGAGCAGGCATCCCCTGTCGGTCATCGCCCAGAGGGCTAAGGCGGCTCCTTTCTGAGCCGCTGCCCGGTCATCCAGGGTTTCCATGTTTGCGGCGTAACCTTCTTTTGCCAGAAGCCGCAGGCATTCATCGGCCATCCTTGCACTCACCTTTTCGTTTTCCAGGTGAGAAGCCAGTGAGATTCCCCGAATCTCACTCACGTTCCCTCGCTCGGGCATCTGAACGGGTTTCAAGGAACGGCTCAGGGGGTTCCCCTCAACTCGGAGCTTACCCTGTCCCTTCGGCACGTAGCCGGGCTGCAGGATTTCGATACGTACCTCCGCCCCCATTCCCCGCAGAATGGGGAAGAGAACTTTTTGCATGTGAAAAGCGCTGGGCGCAAAGTCCTGGAAAAGGCCGCCGGTCAGGGAGAAATGGGAAGGGCTCCCGGCGAAAAAAGCCAGGGGGATCAAAGTAAAGGCCAGCATAGTCGTGGAGCCGGCGGTTCCTATGTCCCAATGAAAATCTCCGCCTTTCACGCGTTTCCCTGGGTGAAAGAAAATTTCCGTCGAGCCCACATGGGCGCCCCGGATTTCCCCTTCACACAAAGAGGAGCATGCGCGCAGGGCCTGGAGGTGTTGGGGTCTTAATCCGGGCTTTTCTCGTTTCGCCCGGATTTGGGTCATATGGAGGGAAACTCCCAGGAGAGCAGCGAGGGTTACGGAATAACGAAGGATGGTACCGCTTCCGGAATGGGTTGAGCCGTCTATTTCAAGCACGAATTCCTCCCCGCAACCTTCCCCTCTCTCCCGGGAAATGGGGTAGGCAAGAAAGTCAGCAAAAATTCATTTTTTTTCGTTGTGGGAACTCTTATAATGTAACCATCGGCCAGTAAAAAGCCAGTCGTTTTTTCTTCTCCATTTATAAGCAAATCCAAAGAGCGGTGGTCCTTCGTCCGCAGCGGAGACAGGGGGTAAGGAGGAATCCAATCCGGAAGGTCGTTCAACAATTCGAAATCTCTCGAAGAAAGGAGAATCAAATGTCTGACAGGAGTTTGAAAATCCATTGGCTTGTCCTTCTATTGTTTCTGACTATGGGTGTTGGCTGCGCCGGGGTCAAGGCGAAAATTCCCATGGATCCGAAATCTGTTGACCCCGGAACCGCAGTGACCCGGGGTGAAGCCCGCTTCCCACTTCTGGGGTCTCCTATTTCTCTGGAGAAAACACTTCCTTCGGTGAACCTCGTGGATGCAATGACCATGCAAGATACGGACCTTTCGAAAGAAAAAGGGGCGGTTCTTTTCCTCAGTATTGTCCCTTCCCTTGACACGCCGGTCTGCGAAGAGCAAACCCATTATCTGGGGGAAGAAGGGGATAAGCTGCCCAAAGAGGTCCGCCGGATCACCATCAGCCGGGACACCCCTTTCGCCCAGAAACGCTTTGCCAAGGAGGCCAAGCTTATGAACCTCCAATACCTTTCGGATTACAAAGAAGGGGAATTCGGCAAGGCCACGGGTCTCTTGATGGATAAGATTATGCTCCTGGCCCGGTCCGTCGTCCTGGTGGATAAAAAAGGGATCATCCGCTACATCCAGGTCGTCCCTGAGTTCACCCGGCTGCCGGATATGGAAAGGGCCTTTCAGAAGGCCATGGAATTAAATAGAGAATAGAACCAAGCGATCAGGGATCAGGAATCAGGAATCGGGAAAAGCGCCTACCAATGAACTACCGACGACTTTACACTTAGGGTTTTTAAGGAGAGGGGGAAATGGCTGACTTGGCCCTTTTAGATCGGGTTTTCCAAATCATCCTGCAACGGATGGTTCAAACCGGGCAGGCTCCGCATTATACGGAGATTGCCAAAGAGTTGGGGTTTTCCATGGAGGAGGGACGGGGTCTGATGCGGGAGCTTTTTGCCGCCGGGGTCCCGGGCTGGCTCTTTCCGGGGACCGATATCATTACCTCCTTCGCCCCTTTCAATAGTCTGCCCACTCAGTACCGGATCACGGTAGATGGGCAGCAGAAGTGGTTTGGCCAGTGAGGCTTTGAGTCGCTGGCAGTTTGCTGGCTTTTTCCCGGAAAGGTCGTAAGGATCGACGCTCCCTGCCTGGACTGCGGGCTTCCGATGCATGCAGAAATCAAAGACGGAAAAATATTGCGCACTGAACCCGATGGATTGATGGGGTATGTGGCCGTGCCTTTCTGGCGGTGGGCGGAGAACATCCCCTATGCCTGAAGCACCATGAATCTCTTCCGGTCGGAAGAGCACATCCGCAGCTGGGCGCGGTTCGATCCGGCTACCGAGGAGGGAATCCTCTCCCTCTCCGATCTGGTTAAACTTTTCTCCGGCAGCTATTTCCGGAAGAGACTGGAACCTGGATGGGTCTCGCACAGCCGCGAGTACGGAAGGGAGCTCGTCCAGACCCTGAAGGAGATCGGCAAGACCGGCCCATTCTGGAAGCGGCCGAAATAACCCGGGCCAAGGGGTAGAGAAATCAGGATTTATTTATTCCTATAAGGCCCGGCGGTCCCTAATTTGGGAAATTCCTGCATCTAAATATTAGAGAAGGTTATTTACGAGGAGGATGACGATGACCAGATGGGAATATCTTTATTTTACGGATGCGGAAAAAGATACCTCCACCCTCCATCCGCCCACTCACAAAGAAAGGCTGAATGAACTTGGCAGGCAGGGATGGGAACTGGTGGGACTGGTGGCCGATCAATCGGGGCGGGTGCAGAAATTGTATTTCAAGCGGCCCTTGGCAGAAAAATAAGATAGGGGTGCGAATGGAAGGGTTCGGAGGGTTGGGGACACCCTTCTTAAACCCCTCGACCCCGGGCTCCCAGCCTTTTCGAGGAGGGCACCATGATCAATATTGAAGGAAAGACCAAACTGTCGCCCGATGAGGTCATGAAGCGGCTGAAAAAATATTTCGGTCACGGGGGGCAAGGTCTGCAAGTATCTGAAGAGAATCCCTCCTGTATTACTTTCGAGGGAGGGGGCGGGTCGGTAAATGCCACCGTTTGCACGGAGAAGGGGAAGACCAAAGTCAACCTGGTGGCCCAGGAATGGGAATACCAGGCCAAAGAATTCCTTTCCCAACTTCCGTAAAACAAATGGAACGCAGATGACGATGATGAAATGAATCAAAGATGTTCAAAAAAGAGTAACCGTCAAGACCAAACCTTGACCAAACCTTGTTGAGATTCAATCAAAGTTTTTGGAATTAAAATTTTCTGCGAAAATCTGCGTCTAAATCATTTATATTTTTTTATTCCCCATTCAACTCAGAATCTGCACTGATCTTCACAGAGGAACCCGGCTCCCTGCAAAGCCGCCTGGATCTCATGAATGTGGGCATGCCCCTTGGTCTCCAGGGTGAGGGAAACGTCCACATATCCAAAGGGAGCCAGGGATTCAAAGCGGTGATGGGCCACCTCCAGAATATTGGCCTGGAGACCCTTGATGATTTCCAGTGCGGCGGTCAGGGACCCGGGAAAATCCTTGAGGCGGACGGTCATCTGGGCAATCCGGCCGTCCATGGCCAGGCCACGGGTAATAATCTTGCCCAGGATGTTGACGTCGATATTGCCGCCAGAGATGACGAGCAGGACTTTCCCGCTTTGGAGGGCCACCTTGCGGTTCAAGAGGGCCGCCAGGGGAACAGCGCCGGCCCCTTCGGCCACGATCTTTTCCATCTCCAAGAGCAGGAGGACGGCGTTGGCGATCTCATTTTCTTCGACCGTGACGACTTCATCCACATACTTCTGGGCGATTTCGAAGTTGATCTGCCCCACCATCTTGATGGCGATTCCATCGGCCAGGGAGGAGGTCTTCCCCAGCCTGACCGGATGGCCCTCTAGGAGGGAGGCCTTCATAGAGGGACAAGCGTAGGCTTCCACCCCAATGACCCGGACCGCCGGGTTGGTTTCCTTCAGGTAGGTGGCGATCCCGGAGATCAATCCCCCGCCCCCGATCGGGCAGAGCACCGCGGCCAGGTCCTTGGCCAATTCATCTTTTAGGATTTCGATACCGATCGTTCCCTGGCCGGCTATGATCAGAGGATCGGCAAAGGGGTGAATGAAAGTCAATCCCTCTTCCTTGGAAAGCTGGATGGCGAGCTCGCCGGCATCATCCACCATCTCCCCCTGAAGAATCACTTCGGCTCCATAGCCTTGAGTGGAAACCACCTTGACGAGCGGAGTTCCCAGGGGCATGACGATCTTAGACCGGATCCCGAGCCGCTGGCAGTGGTAAGCCACGGCCTGGGCGTGGTTCCCGGCGGAGGCGGCAATGACCCCTTTTCCCCTTTGTTCGGGAGACAAGCTCAGCAGCCTATTCAGGGCCCCCCGGTCTTTGAAAGACCCGGTCATCTGGAAGTTCTCCAGCTTGAGGAGAACCTGGCAGCCGCAGAGATGGCTGAGCTTTTGGGAATAGACCAAGGGAGTGGAGACGATGTCCTTCTGTATATTCCGATAAGCCGCTTCAATGTCCGCTTTGGATATCATGGGCATACAATGGGTGGTAATCCGGGGTTCGTCGTCCATTGACCATTGTTCATTGTTCTTTGCCCTAGGCCTTCTTCCAGCATCCGCAGTATACATCCCACCACCGGGGTTTGTCAGTAACCTCTTGGAAGGAGCAGAATCCCTTCTTTTCGTGGCTGTAGAACTTTTCCTCCACCAGGGTGAGACCGGCGCAGAAGGATTGCAGCATGGGACGGCTGTAAATCCGGTGGGCATTGAAGGCGATGGAAGGGGCGGCGCGGGTGATGGTGGTGGTGAAGGTCAAGCTTCCGCCCGGCCGCAAAACCCGGACCATCTCGGATAGGGCCTTCTGGTCGGCGCCGGGGTCAAACTCATCCCCGTATCTTCCCAGGCCGAAATGTTCCAGAGCGCAGAGGGAGACAACCCAGTCAAAGGAATCGTCGGGCAGGTTGAGCCTTTTGGCGTCGCAGGTCACGATGGCTTCATTTCCTACTGAAGGGTTGCGGGGGCGGACATCGATGGTTGTGACGGAGTAATGAGCCAGCAAACCCAGGATAAAGTGTCGATACGAACCGATGTCCAAAATCTTTCCCGGATTTCCACGCTGGATGTGGAATGAGGCAAAGGCGCATTGGTGATCGACAAAATTCT
>DASPRR010000440.1:0-4371 GCA_035624375.1 Thermodesulfobacteriota bacterium
CTCATTTTCTCCAGCGTGAATTCCATCGCGTCCACGGTGTTGAAGTCGGACAGAAGCTTGCGGAGGATCCAGATGCGGTTCAGATCGTCCGAGTCTATGAGCAGCTCCTCCTTCCTCGTGCCGGAGCGGTTGACGTCCATCGCCGGGAAGATTCTCCGGTCGGCCAGCTTCCGGTCCAGGACGATTTCCATGTTTCCCGTACCCTTGAACTCTTCGAAGATCACTTCGTCCATCCGGCTGCCGGTATCGATCAGCGCGGTGGAGACGATGGTCAGGCTTCCTCCCTCCTCCACGTTCCGGGCCGCGCCGAAGAACCGCTTGGGCTTGTGGAGGGCGTTGGAATCGACCCCGCCCGAAAGGATCTTTCCGCTTGGCGGAATGACCGTATTGTAAGCCCGGGCTAGCCGGGTGATGCTGTCCAGGAGAATGATCACGTCTTTCTGGTGTTCCACCAACCGTTTAGCTTTCTCCAGCACCATCTCCGCCACCTGGACATGGCGTTGGGCCGGCTCGTCGAAGGTGGAGCTGATCACCTCTCCGTGAACGGAACGCTGCATGTCCGTGACCTCTTCCGGCCTTTCATCGATCAGAAGAACAATCAGAACCGTATCTTTGTGGTTTTGGGCAACGCTGTTGGCGATGGACTGGAGGATCATGGTCTTGCCGGCCCGTGGGGGGCTGACGATCAGTCCGCGCTGTCCCTTCCCGATGGGAGTTAAAAGGTCCATGACCCGCATGGACCTGTTGTCCTCCCCCGGAACTTCCAAGCTTAGGCGGGAATTGGGGTAGAGGGGAGTCAGGTTGTCGAAGAGGATCTTCTCTCTGGCTAGGTCGGGCTCCTCATAGTTGACCGCCTCGACCTTCAGGAGGGCGAAGTACCGCTCCCCTTCTTTCGGGGGGCGTATCTGGCCTGCTATGGTGTCGCCGGTGCGCAGGTTGAAGCGGCGAATCTGCGAAGGCGAGACGTAGATGTCGTCGGGGCCGGGGAGATAGTTGAAGTCCGGTGACCGGAGAAAGCCGAAGCCGTCGGGCAGGGTTTCCAGAACCCCTTCTCCGTAAATCAGGCCGTTCTTCTCAGTCTGCGCCTGCAGGATGGCAAAGATGAGGTCTTGCTTACGCATCCCGCTGGCCCCTTCAACGTTGAGCTGCCTGGCCAATTTGTTCAGCTCATTGATCTTCTTCTCTTTCAGCTCAACAATATTCATTTGCACTCCTCAAAAAAATTATGATGTTCTTAAAAAATTGCCGGCCGGTATCACGGTGAAGTGGCGAGAGAGACTCTTCCAGATTGATCCATTTATGGATTTCTTTTCGGGTCCGTGTGCTGGGAGGGGGAAAAGTCTACGGTCTCAAAGGCCTGATCGATTTTTGCACCACCGCTTTACAATAAAATCTACTGATTCCTAAGCTGAGCATGAGAACCTTTTACGGATTCTCAGAAAGGACTTCGCTGGATCAGATTTCAAGGCAGATTTTTTTGGCCAATCCCTGTGGAAGGATTTTTCTGGTTTATTTTAGAAACAGCCTGAACCTTTGTCAAGCACAATTTTTGGGTTTTTAGGGGGTTATGGGCTTTCCCCTTGCCGGTACCCAGCCGGAACCGCGGCTAGCTTCTTCCTCAGGGCAATAAAGTTCAACTGTCTCCCTCCGGTCTTATCGGCATTTCGGTAAGAATAAAAAGTATCCCCGTGGCAGGAAGTGCAAATTTTTAAGACCTGTATATTTTCCCTTGAAATTCCATGATTTTCCAGAATATAGAGGTTAGCCTGGTAGAGGTCCAGGAGCCATTTCTCTTCCGCCCGGGGCACCGAAACTAGGTTCCACGGGAACCCTCCGGAGATGAACGCATTCTTCACCGGCCCATCCACCTCATAGCAGCAGGGGCCGATGCAAGGCCCCAACGCGGCCAGGATATTCGCCTTTTTGCACCCGAAGGTTTCCCCCATTTTTTCGACGGCCTTTCCAGCAACTCCTTGGGCCGTTCCCCGCCAGCCTGCATGTACGATCCCAATCACCCCCTGAATGGGATCATAGAAAAAAATCGGCAGGCAATCGGCGGTAAAGACCCCCAGGGCAATCCCCGGAGTACGGGTGAGGAGAGCATCTCCCTCCAGCTGCCAGACCTCATCGATCTTCTGCCTGTTTCCCTCAATGAGGACGACTCGATCTCCGTGGACCTGGCGGAGAGACAGGAGGGGATAAATATCTTTTTCTACTTGAACCGCCTTTCCCCGCCAGTCTGTGCGGGAGGGTTTTCTGCCACCTTCCTGCCTTGTCCCGAAGCCATGGGCAATTCGTCGTTCCCCTTTCCAGGCTCCAATCTGCAAAAACCTCGGCTGGTCGCCCATTGAATCCTTTTCCCTAATCTGATTTCCGACTTAATACTCTTGATTGGCGGACTTTCTTGAATCTTCCATGGTTCGGAGCAGGGCCATTTTTCACTTTTCCCTCCGAATGATCATCTCTTCTCCATTCCGCATTCTGCATTCCCCGTTCCGCATTTTCTAGCCCCTTTCCATTCTCCGGAGGAGGGCGATGGCTTCCTGAATATCCTCAGGGAGTGGGGAAGAAAACTTCAGGACATCTCCGGTTACCGGGTGGACGAAACCGAGAGATGTGGCATGAAGGGCCTGACGCTTGAGCCTCCGGAGCCCCTGCCGGAGGGGCAATGATTCAACCGAGGCCAGCCTCTTCCGTCCGCCATACAGGGGGTCCCCCAAGATGGGGTGCCCGATGGAAGAGAGATGAACTCGAATCTGATGGGTTCGCCCCGTCTGCAGGCGGAACTCGGCCAAATTGAAGGAGCGGAAGCGCTCCAGGACCCGCCAGTAGGTTCTGGCTTCGCGGCCTTTCCAGGGCCGAGCGGACATCTTCTTGCGTTGTGTCGGGTGCCTGCCCACGGGAGCGTCCACCTGACCTTCTTCGGACAACTGGCCGAAGACGATTCCCACATAATTCCTCTCTGCGGTATGCTTCCGGAATTGGTCGGATAGGGACCGGTGGGCCAAATCGTCCTTGGCTACGACGAGAACCCCGGAGGTGTCTTTGTCCAATCGATGAACGATTCCTGGCCGGAGGACACCGCCGATTCCGGCAAGGTCCGGGCAGCGATGGAGAAGGGCGTTAACCAGGGTGCCCGAGTAGTTTCCGGCCCCCGGATGCACGACCAATCCTGCAGGCTTGTCCACCACGATCAGATGGCGGTCTTCGTACAGAACCTTCAGGGGAATGGCCTCCGCTTCAATTTCCAGCCTCCGGGGCTCGGGAATGGTGAGGGTCACCACCTCGTTTTCCCGCAGCCTCAACCCGGCCTTGGCTTTTCTCCCATCGATTTGGACCTTCCCCGTTTCAATGAGCTTCTTGATCTGCGACCGGGAAAGAGCCGGGCCCTTCTGGGAGAGAAAAACATCCAGCCGCTTGGAGGAATCTTGGGAATGAACCAGGAAAGATAAGATGGAATTCATCCTCGCCGGATCAAGAAGAAGAACGGCCACTTCGAAAGGAGAAAGCTTTTTTCATTTTCCCTCTCCGGATGCGACCCCGGATTTCATCCGCCTTTTCCTTCGTTGCGCCCTCGCCGGCTCTCAAACAATCTTCGAGACGGTGGAAATCCGACCAGCGAATCCCCGCCAGGTCCGGACGGATGATGATATCCGCTTCTTTCATCTGCAATTGACTCAGGCTGTGCTGGGTAATTTCGTTGGTCCGAAGGACAATGTCCAGCCCGGTCTCAAAATCCAGGGATTCGTTGACCCCTTCGGCCACATCCACGGCAATGGCGAAATCCGCTCCCATCTTGCGCACCGGGCCGATCGGTACCCGGTTGATCCAGCCGCCGTCCACCAGATACCTTTCTCCCAGCATCACCGGGGGCAGGATTCCGGGGATGGCGCAGCTGGCGCAGACCGCCTTTTGCAGGGACCCTTCCCGCAGGACCACTTCTTCTCCGGTCTTCAAGTCCAAAGCCACCACGGCCAGGGGGACCTGGGTCTTTTCCATGTCCACCGGGTCCAATAAAAAACTGATGTTCTGGTTGAAGTCCTCTTCGGAGATCGGGGCTTTTCGGGTCAAGGACTGGCTGTAGAAGACACCTTTTTTGATGAAGGTGGCGAACCGGTGGAAAATCCCCTTGAAGGTCGGTTTGGTCTCTTGATCGGGTTCGCGGAGAAAATCCGGGTTGGTCTTTTGGAACTCTTTGCTCTCTAGGTAATGACGGAACCGTTCGACCACAAAGTCACAGCGTGGGGTCAGCGCATACATTCCGCCGACCAGGGCTCCCATGGAGGTGCCCGCCAGGAGATCGAAGGAAATCTTCTCCTGCTCCAGGGCGCACAGAACCCCCAGGTGGGCTAGCCCTCTAGCCCCCCCCCC
>DASPRR010000482.1:0-10103 GCA_035624375.1 Thermodesulfobacteriota bacterium
GTTGCTTCCTTCGGTGGGTTGCCGGAGGATGTTCCGGTGGTGGGGGACTGGACCGGGGACGGCATTGCCAAGCTGGGAATCTACCGCCAGGGCCAGTGGTTCAAGGACCTGAACAACAACGGGACCTGGGACGGCTGCGGAGTGGATGCCTGCATCGAATCCTTTGGAGGATTTGCCCTCGATATTCCTTTCGTCAAATAGCCCCCTGATTCCTAAAGGTCGCTGCCCCCGCGGATGCGACGCCTACTTCCTTGCCCCGTGCAGGGACTCATTTCCCGTTTCCCTTTTGACCACTCGATTTGCTCGCGATTCCCAGGATTCCTACCTTGGGATGCTCGATTAGATGGTCCAAGCGAAGTCCCGCACCTTTAATCGCCGTCTTTAAATCCTCGCTGCGGAAGCGCCTGTCGGCGGGATGGAGGAGGATATGTTTGGTGATGAAGTTTTGGTATAAGGAGGGGTAAAGCTCCTCTAGGTAATAGACTCCGCCGGGTTTAAGAACCCGGACGATTTCCATCAGCGCGCTCTCCCAATCCGGCACGTGATGAAGGACGCCGAAGCCAAAGACCGCGTCCAGGGATTCAACCCTGGCCGGGACCCGCCGGACGTCAGCCACATAGAAAGAAATCTCCTTTCTTTCCCCTTCAGGGAGATAAGTCTTGCCTCTGCGGAGCATCTCGGGGTCCAGGTCCATGGCCTGGAGCACGGCGGGTTGGAATTCTTTTTGGATGAGGGCAGCTCCCACGCCCCGACCGCATCCCACTTCCAGAACAACGCTCCCCGGTGCGAGAGGCCTCCGTCTCTTCATCCAGCGAATCTCCAACCTCTGCTGGATAGGACGGGAAGGGTTATTGACCGCCCATCGTTCAGCCCAGTTGAGTTTCATGGTAAAGAAGGGAAGGTGAAAGTGTAAGTGCAACTTTCACTTTCCCTTACCCCTTCACTCCCGTATAAATAACTGCGATTCCGTTCGTCAGCCGACGATGCATCACCCGGGTAAAACCGATCTCTCTGAGGACCCGGCTCAACTCCTCCGGAGGAGGAAATTTGCGGATGGACTCGGGGAGGTAAAGATAGGCTTCCCGGGTTCCAGCCAGGATCTTTCCCGCCAGGGGCATGAGATGAAAGGAATAGAAGTCATAGAGCCGTCGTAAGGCGGGGGAGGTTGGAAGGGAAAACTCTAGGCACATGAATTTCCCCCCGGGCCTGAGCACCCGGTGCATCTCCGCCAGACCCTTATCCATGTGGGTCAAGTTGCGGACTCCGAAGCCCACCAGAGCCGCATTGAAAACCCCCTGAGGACAGGAGATCCCCTCGGCATCCCCCTGGATGAAGCAGACTCTCTCGCTTAAAGAAGCTCGAGATACCTTGGGCTTTCCCCCCTCCATCATGGCGCGATTGATGTCATAAAGGAAAACCCGCCCTCTTTCCCCGACCCTTCTACCGGCTAGGATCGACAGGTCAGCAGTTCCTCCACAAACATCGATGACTCGGTCTCCCGGATTAAGAGACAAACCTTCCACGGCCCAACGCTTCCAGAAATAATGAAGGCCGAAGCTTAGGACCGTGTTCATGAAATCGTATTTTCCGGCGATGGAGTTGAAATGCCGGAGGACCTGCCGGCCCTTCTCCCTGGCTGGAATTCTCCGGAAGCCAAAAAAGGACATCTCTTCTGGCTGGGCTTGAGGGGTTGAACTGGGAGTGGAGTGGTTTTTCGATTTCATAGAGGAAGCGATAAAAAATTCTTCATCTGTCTCCAGAATATAAGAATTCCCGCCCGGTTTCAATGCTCGGATCATCAGCGAGGGGAGATTTTTTTAAAGAATTGTAATGGCTAAAGAAAGCTGATCCTGAGTTGGGGTGTTATAAAGGGGAGGGGACCCTGTTTATTCTCGGGCCCCCTGTCATTTTTGGAGAACTCCGATGGTTATTGAGAAAAAGGGGTAATTCGGTGGAGGGCGGAAAGAGCGCGAACTGCGCTTTCCGGGGATGATACGGTGGACACACCCGTGCCACATAGGTCTCTGATCTGCTCAACGTATTCTTTATAGCCCAGCAGAACGGCTATGACCGGCTTATCTGGAATCGTCTCCCGGTAAACGGGCCAGTCGCCCAACATGTCCCGAAGCTTCACCCCCATCCGGACCCAGATTTCGATCGCCGCGTAGGGGATAACCGGGACCAGGATAAAGCCATCCGGGTTGGGGTCGGAGAATATGGCCCGACAGGCGGGACGAAAGATGCCGCTGGGCCCGATATCGAGGGGATTCTTGATGTTCATCCAAGCGGGAGCCTTGGCTTTGATCCTTTCCGCGGTATTTAATTCCCAGGAGGGAAGCCGCATTCCTTCCATGAAAGCTGCATCGGCAACCATGGCTCCCATAGACCCGGAGGTGGTTAGGACGCCGACTTGCTTCCCCTTCATCGGGGGCTGGGTGGTGAAAACCCGGGCGATCTCGATCATCTCCTGAAGGTTTTCGGCCCGGATGGCCCCGGCTTGACGGAAGGCGGCGTCGAAGACCCGATCCTCTCCGGAGAGGCTGGCGGTATGAGAAAGGGTGGCTTCCCGCCCGAAGGGCGTGCGCCCGCTTTTCAGGATCACCACGGGTTTTTTCCTGCTGGTCCGGCGCAGGGATTCCAAAAAGCCGGCGCCGTCCCGGGTGCCTTCCATGTACACCAGAATCACGCGGGTATTCGGGTCGGCGGCAAAATATTCCAGAAAGTCGGCTTCATTCAAGTCGATCTTGTTTCCCAGGGTGGCAACCTTGCTGATTTTCAACCCCGCCGCTGGAAGGTGGTCGAGGAGGATGTTCCCGAAGACTCCGCTCTGGGCCATAATGGCTACTGGTCCGGGTTCCATGGAGGAGTCCATGATTTCGATGGTGGCGAAGCGGTTTTCCGTGTTCACCACCCCCACACAGTTCGGCCCGATCAGTCGGATTCCCAACCCCCTGGCCAGCGCGGCAATCTCTTCCTGCCTTTTTTGGCCCTCGGGGCCGATCTCGGCAAAGCCGGCACTCTCGATGATGACCGCCCGAATCCCCTTTTTCCCCAACTCGATTAAAACCTCCCGAACCGCCGGCGAGGGAACGATCACCACGGCCAAATCAACTCCGCCGGGAAGGTCGGAGATGGAAGGGATGACTCTTTTCCCGTGCATCTCCCCCCCTTTGGGATTCACCAGAAAAGCCCTGTCCAGCCAGCCGTTCTTTCTCCAGAACAATGGGATCCCGTGCCCAAACCCGGGATTGTTGGTGGCCCCGATAAGAGCGACAGATCGGGGAACAAAAAAAGAATCCAGGATGGAACCCTGCATTCAATCTCCTCCGATGAAAAGAATGCCTCTGCTTTTTTGCATGTCTCCATAATTTTATAGACAAAGACTCAGGGAAATGTCAACTCGGAAGACCGGAACCTCATGCTCCTCAGAACCAAAAGGGATTGCCCAGTAAGAAATCCACCTTTGTCTGCCGCAAGCCCTTTGGGATCATGGACATCCAGGCTCTGGGCTATAAAGAGGAAATGATCAAAAAACTGACCCAGAGTTATTAAATTCGATTCTCCTTTCGTCCCTCTATCCGGTGCCTCCATCCCGAAGGGGGATGGGGCTCCTCTTTCCCCTATCTAACCATCAGAAAGCATAGAGGAAAAATTTTGGCTGACCTTTCGCTGACGACCGGAGAAATGGCAAGAGATTTGCATTTTTCCATTCTGATTGATTGGGCTCCTTAACTCGGCAAGGCAGAAAGGCGATGGCCATGCGAAAGAATTCCATCCGGGCGACCTGCGTCTATTTATTAGCGGCAACCTCTATATCCATCCTATCCGCATTCCTTGCAGGATGCGCTGAAATTCAGGTCCGTCCCCTTCCTCCTGCGTCGCCGACGGCTAAATTGCGGATTTTCGTTCTGCCGCTGACAGGGTCTCCTCCTCCGGGGGGATGGGGGAAGCCTCATGGAGAATTTGCCCGAAACCAAATCCGGGCAATCAGAATTATTTTGGAGGGGACAGGAATCTACGAAATGCCCGCAAGGGAGGATTATCTCAGCGTCATCGGCCAGCAGGAGGTTTCCAACTGGGAATGGAAAAGGAAAGACTGGGCTCTGGCTAAACGGGTTGGACACGCACTCTCTGCCAACTATGCCTTAGTCATTGAGCGGGATTTCAATGCCGGGATCAACTTCTATCAGACATTGCTGATGAATCTGGAAACCGGAAAACAGTTCAAGGTTGCTTTTCGCGTTCCCAAGGGCCGGGAGCACAGGGAAGAATGGCAGCAGATTGGGCGGGTGGCCTATACCGAAATTTTTCGGGATGCCAAGAACGATATGCTGGCAACGGCCATGCGCAAAGGCCGGGTGTCGGTTTCCGGGATTCCCGCTCCGATTGACAGAGGGACCAAAGACCCCGTCGGCTCCAGGCCAGCAGACCCTTCCAAAGAACGGACAATTCTTCCACCAGCGCCACCCAAAGTACGGGAAGTGGCTTTGGAAGAATCTATGAAAGAAATTCCGGCGTCCAGTAGTATCCGTCTGGCCATTTATGATATTCACGCCAACGAGCCCCTCAAGATTGCCGCCTTGATTCTCTCCGAAGCTCTGCGGGAGGAGTTCTTCCGTTTGGGAAGATTTATGCTGGTGAACCGGGAGAACATGGCCCAGATCCTGAACGAGATGGGGGTGCAGCAGACGGGGCTGGTGGAGGAGAAACAGGCCGTACAAGCAGGAAAGGGGCTGGCGGCCCGTCAGATTATTTTGGGACAATTCGGCTCCATCGGAAATACCCTTCTCCTCCAGGTCAAAAGGATCGATGTGGAGACTCAGTCCACCCTTTCCATCGGCTCCGCTAAATGTACTCCGGGGAAGGAAGATGAGGTACTGGCAGGCCTGCCAGAACTCGCCCGAAGGTTGGCAGGGAAATAAGGATTACAGGCCGCGGAGAAACTCGGGACGCAACAGGGCTTTATCTTTCGCGGATACAACCTTACGGATCAGATTGACCACCGCCTCTTTATCCTTGGGCATCCGCGCTTTGATGGGCAGGTAATTGGAAGCATGATTGGAGGTGAAGTAGCAGCGGCTGAAGTTTGAGCCGGCTACGATCGTTCCCAACTCTTCAAGCATTTCGAAGGGAGAGGGAAGCTGGAAACGTCCCGCTTTCATCTCTTCATATAAAGGGGTTCCCGGAACGACCATAACGGTCAGGGCGCTGGCAAAATCTGGATCGATGTCGGAGAGCACCTTGGCTGTGGCTTCAGCGTGCTGCCGGCCTCCCTGCGCGCCGGCCAGTCCCAGCAGGACCGTCGTCGAAAGACTGATTCCCGCCTCCTTCACCCTTCTACCAGCTTCTACCATTTGGCTGTAAGTGGCGCCTTTGCGGACCTTCTCCAGAAGGGCCGGGTCTCCCGTCTCCACTCCCAGATAAATGATTCCGAGCTTGCGATCCCTCAGCTCCTTGAGGTCTTCCACGCTCTTGCGCAGGATGCTCTTGGCATTTCCGTAAATCCCCACCCGGCGCAGCCCGGCGAACATTTGGTTCAGATAATCGAAGATGGCGATGAGCTTCGGCTGGGGAATGATCAGGGCGTCCCCGTCAGCCAGAAAGACCTTCCGGAAGGGTCCATAACCGGCCATTTCATCGATCTCTTCCTTGATCTGATCCAAATCCTTAATGCGGAATCTGCGGCCCTTGTAAGTAGGACAGAAGGTGCATTTATTGTGGGAACACCCCAGAGTAACCTGGAGGATGAGACTTTCGGCTTCGCTGGGCGGCCGGATGACGATGCCCTCATATTGCATAATCATATTTTACCTTTGCTTACCTCCGTTGACAAGCGAGGAACGAAAATGATTCCATTCTTCATTGCGGAGGGACATAAATGGACAGGAGAGCTGATCCTTTTTCCCTGACCCGGGATTGTTCACATTCCTTTATGAGGGAAAAACCGTTTGTCTGCTGCGGCCAATAAGGGCTGATACAGAGTGATTTTCGTTATCCCTGGGCAAGGGGAAGAAATAGGGGGGAATGCTGGTCTGGTGGCATTAAAATTGCAGTCCATCTAATGGGATTAAAGAAACTTTCTATTGCATTTTCTTGAATGCAAACCCCCTGGCTCTGTCGGCGGTCATGATTCCGACTCAAGGAAAGGGCAGCGATGAAGAAAGGGCCTTTTCATTTCGGCCTGGTTCTGGGTTTGATGGCTTTGGGAGGGTGCGCCGGAAGTTCTGGAAAGACGGTTGCCCGACAGACCCAACAAGGCGCAGAATTCCGGCCCAAAAGGATTTATGCGGTGGAAATGAAACAGGCCTGGGATTTGACCCTCAAAGCTTTGAAACGGGAAGGGATCCCCCTGGAGATAGTCAACAAGGAGATCGGGGTAATCCGGACCGATTATCAGAACCTTTCTCCGTGGGAAAGAAGTAAATGCGATATCCGATTTTCCCAGGAACCCGAACAGAATACCCATATTTACGTCCTATGTCGGTATGAGGGTAGGAAGGACATCAGCGAACCCTTCCGGGATTTCACCTACAGCTTACCCCGGCAGGCGATGAAGGCCGAAGAGGAAATCTACAGAAAGCTCGAGCCTCACATCCTTTCCTATGAACGAATTCCCCCTCGCCAGGAAGAAACCTCGGTCAAAGCCGCAATCCCTTCCGCCCCTGTACCATATTCGAAAAATCCAGGTCCAAGTGCAAAGACAGCGATGCCGTCAAACCCCCCGGCGGCGGTCATTTCTCCGGCAGCAGCGCAAGCCAAAATCGAGACCGTTTCCCCGACAACTTCGCCGGTGGCCGAAGCCGAGAAACCCCAGCCTGCGGTAGGGGCTGCCCCACCTCCTAGGTCCAAAGGAGAGGCGGCTACGCTCACTGCCGCAGTTCTCCCAAAGAAAGCCGAAATCAAAGAAGAGAGCCTATCCGCTCCCTTGATGACCGTAGCTCCTACTAACGTGCGGGTGGATCCCTCGACCCAGAGCAAAATCGCTGCTGTCCTGAAGAAGGGGGAGCAGGTTGAAAAAACCGGGGAATCGGGAAGCTGGACCAGAATCAGGCTATCTTCCGGAGAGAATGCGTGGGTCTTCACCGACTTTTTACAGCCGGCTACTTCCGAGCCCTCTCTAACGTCTCCTGCACCGGCAGTTCAGCCTTCTCTTCAAACCAAACCCGGACAGGCCCGACAGATTCTTTTAGCCAAACCAGTAGAACCGGACAAGAAGGGAATTGAAGGGGGGGCTAAAATCATTTTCATGACCCGAGATATTACCAAAATGTGGGCTGAACCCAACTCCCGAAGTGAGGTAGTCCTGGTCCTGAAAAAGGGCAGGAAGGTAGAAAGGCTCACCGAATCCGGTGAATTCACCAAAATCAGGTTATCCTGGGGGAGTAGCGGATGGGTATTGACCCGTTTTTTGCAGACGGTGCCCTAGGATCGCTGTGATTTCAGCAGTCCGAAGATTTCCTTCTTTTGCACTTATGAAAATCGTTCAATGCGAATATCCCCGAGGCATTTTCCTGGCTTCTGGAGCCCGACCGTTAACAGCTGATCGCTGAAAGCTGACAGCTATTTTTATACCACCCGATTCTTCAATACCCCGATCCCGTCAATATCCACCTCGACGATATCGCCACGGTTGATCGTGCCGATGTTGGGGGTGCCGGTCATGATGATGTCTCCTGGGTATAGGGTCATGATCTCGGAGATGAAGCTGATCAGCTCGGCGCAGCTGTAATACTTGTTTTTTGTCGATCCGCTGACCTGCACCTTCCCGTTTACCCGGCAGGTAATCGTGGTGTCGTCCGGTTCCAGATCGGTTTCGATAAAGGGGCCCAGGGGGCAGAAGGTATCGAAGCTCTTTCCGTGGAAAGTGGCGTTGTCCCGCAAGATGAAGTCATAAGCGGTCACGTCGTTGCCGCAAGTATACCCCAGAACATGCCGGAGTGCGTCCTCTGCAGGAATGTTCCGGGCCTTTTTCCCCATGACCACGACCAATTCCGATTCAAAGATGAGGTGCTGGGAAGAGGAAGGATAGACGATATTCTCTTCGTGCCCGATGACCGAGCTGGGGGGTTTGAAGAAAAGAATCGGAAGGGGAGATTTTGAGGGATTTTCCCCCCATGGATAGTTCTTGGCGGCGCAGATGATCTTGGTAGGCTCGCAGGGGGGGAGGACTTTCACTGCTGGTAGAGGCCCGACCGCCTTTCCTTTGACGTTCGGACCCTCGAATGAAGACCCGAGCCGGTAAACCGTCTCCCCTTCCAACATTCCGTAATGAACCTGGTTATCCTTAAGGTAACGAAGTCGTTTCATCGTTCCTCCTTTACTTTCCAGTTTAAATCCCCTCCTGATGGAAAGGTTGGAGATTCTTGACAAAATATCCTACCATCCGGCAAGGCTCGGCGCAATCCGAAATCACCCCAGTGCACCCCAGTGCAGAATAGGGAGATTATGATTTTGCCATTCTGGATTGGGTGTTGGAAGGATCGGCTTGATTTGCTCTTTGACCTCAGATATGATTCAAAAGAGATTCGAGGAGGGGTTGCAGGAATGAGAAGGCAAGATTTCTCTGAGGAATTCCTGGTTTATGGCCATGGCGCCTGCCCCGGATGCGCCATGCCCGTAGTCACACGAAATACCTTTCACGCCCTGGGGCCAGATACAATCTCGGTGATCACCGCGAGCTGCCTCGGTACGATTCTCTGCACCTACCCCTTTTCCCCGATCAAAATCAGCACCTATGCGACTCCATTCGCATCGGCGGCCTCGGCAGCCTCCGGGATAAAGGCCGCCCTGGATATGCGCGGAGATTTCCATACGACTGTGGTGGCAATTGCCGGCGACGGGGGAACTTTCGACATCGGCATTCAGGCCCTTTCCGCGGCAGCCGAGAGGGACGAAGATTTCATCTATCTTTGCTACGATAATGAGGCCTATATGAATACGGGGATCCAGCGCTCCTCGGCCACTCCCTGGGGAGCCTGGACCACTACGACCCCCCCCGAGAGCTTGAAAAATCAGCCCAAAAAGGACATCGTGGAAATCATGGCCGCCCACCGGGTGCCCTATGCAGCGACTGCTTCTATTGCCTACCCCGAGGATTTCCTGCGGAAAATCAAGAGGGCCAAAGAAACCCGGGGGTTCAAATTCATTTATGCGCTCTCTCCTTGCCCTGTGGGGTGGAGGTTTTCCTCGGAAAATACCATCCGACTTTCCCGTCTGGCGGTTCAGAGCAAGGTCTTCCCCTTGTATGAAGTGGAGAATGGGGATCGTTACATTCTCAATGTGGAGCCTGATGGGATTCCGGTGAAGGAGTACCTCCAGCTTCAGGGGAGATTCTCTTTCTTGCGGGAAGGGGATATGGAGCGAATCCAGGGGGCGGTGGACCATGAATGGGATCGTTTGATGAGACGGATAGAGGTGGGCTGTTGAAGAAAATAGGGCCTTTCCTTTTTGGATGTATTATTTTGCTGATGGCGGTCCAGGCTTATGCAGTTTTTTATGATCCCCCGGTTTGCGCCATTCCCGTCCCCCTCGGCCAGGGGGAAGGGCCTTTCATCGGAGAAATCTTGATTCAGGTTCCTGAACCTGGCGTCCTGTTATTGCTGGGAGCAGGTCTCATTTTGCTCGTCATCTTGGGTATTAGGAAAAGGAAAAGAACAGCTGCGAAAGGGAAGAACAATCCCCTATAGACCCAGATGCCCGCGGATTCCATCTTTACGATTCTCAGAACAGAAGTGCCATTTCCTGTTTTAACCGAAGCCCCTCCTTCCTCGTTGTAACTATCCCTTTTGACTTTCGGAAGAAAGTTTTATAATAACCGAGAGCCCCCGCGTCCTCTCTGCCAGAAAAAAGGATGTCCAAAATTTTCGAGCAGTCTTCTGGATCAGTAGAACCCGCACCTGTCCTTCGGAGGTATCCATGAAAAGATGCTGGATCTTGATTCTCGGGGTGGTCTTGCTGGCCACGGTTTTCCCCGCCTACGCCCAGGAGGGCTCGAAGGAGAATGTCAAAGAGCTTCTCAAAGCGGTGGTGAAGGTCCGTGCCGTGGTTCCGGATTATGCCCGTTCGGCCAAGACTCTCGGGACCGAAAGAGAAGGGAGCGGGGT
>DASPRR010000496.1:0-5413 GCA_035624375.1 Thermodesulfobacteriota bacterium
TTCCGCTGTTCGTGGTCTAGATTAAACACCAATTCCCTTAAAATCACAAGAGTTCCGTTTATTAGTTGCTGGTTGCGGGTTGCTGGTTTTCTCCTTTAACCAGTAACGAGTAACCAGCAACGGTCTTTCATTCCGCATTCCACATTCCGAATTCCGCATTTGTAATGATCCCACTTTCCTCTTGCTCAATCGATGTTCGCTGTGTTAATTTAATACTAAGTGGAGAATTCGGAAGGGATGGGAGCTTTGAGTAGTCGATCTTCTCTCAGGTGTCCCCCCAAAACCTCCCTTTTTCAATTTAGGTCAACCTGGGGTCCAGCAAAATGGGAAAAATCGAGGTCAACCGCGAGCGATGCAAGGCTTGCGGCCTGTGTATTTCTGTTTGTCCGAAGAAACTGATCGTCTTCAGTCCAAACTCCAACAGCCAGGGCTTTTACCCGGCCGAGCAAAGTTCGGATGGGGAATGCACCGGTTGTGCCCTCTGCGCCGAGGTCTGCCCGGATGTCGTGATTGAGGTCTGGAGGTAGGGATCACGGTGGAAAAGCGTCTGTTCATGAAAGGCAACGAAGCCCTGGCCTGCGGGGCCATCAAGGCCGGCTGTCGATACTATTTCGGCTACCCGATTACCCCCCAGAATGATATCCCCGAATACTTTTCCAAGCACATGGCCAAGGTGGAAGGGTGCTTCATCCAGGCGGAAAGTGAAGTGGCCTCCATTAACATGATCCTGGGCGCTTCCGCCGCCGGGGCAAGGGCCATGAGCTCTTCTTCCAGCCCGGGGATCTCCCTGATGCAGGAGGGGATCTCCTACCTGGCCGGCAGCGAGCTGCCTGCGGTGATCGTGAACGTCACCCGCAGCGGACCGGGCCTGGGAGGAATCTCTGCTTCCCAGGGAGATTATTTCCAGGCCACCCGGGGCGGAGGCCATGGGGATTATCGGACCATCGTCCTGGCTCCCCACTCGGTGCAGGAGATGCATGACCTGGCCATGCTGGCCTTTGACCTGGCGGACCTTTACCGCAACCCGGTGGTGATCCTGGCTGACGCAGTTTTGGGACAGATGAACGAGACCATGGAAGATCGTCCTTACAAGCCTATGGGACTCCCCCCTAAGGACTGGACCCTGACCGGAGCTTCCGGAAGAAAGCCCAACCTCGTCAAATCCCTCTACCTCAAGGAAGGAGAGATGGAGAGACATAACTGGAAGCTCTTCGAGAAGTACCAGAGCATGAAAAAAGAAATTCGCCATGAGGTTTCCCGGGTGGAGGATGCCCAAATGATCGTCGCCGCTTTCGGAACTTCTGCCCGGGTTGCCAAAAGCGCCATCCAGATCGCCCGGTCCCAGGGGCTCAAAGTGGGGCTTTTCCGGCCGATCACCCTCTACCCTTTTCCCAGCCAAGCCCTTCTGGACCTCTCCCAGCGGACCAAAAAATTCATCTCCGTCGAGATGAACACCGGCCAGATGGTGGAGGACGTAAAACTATCCGTGGCCCGGGATGCGGATGTTCATTTCTACGGTCACCCCCCGGGCTCTCCCCCGGTCCCGGAAGAGGTCTTCGAGGCCATCAAAAACGTCTATTGAGGGAGCCTCAGAATGAGGGGGGAGAACTCCCCCGTGGAAAGGTGTTAAGACCCGATATGAAGCAGGTATTTCAAAGACCCCAATCGCTGAGGGATATTCCCTTTCATTTCTGCCCGGGATGCCACCATGGCACAATCCATCGCCTCGTGGCCGAAGCCATCGACCATTACCATCTCCGCGAGCGGACCATCGGGGTTGCGGGGGTGGGCTGCGCGGTATTCATTTACGAATATTTTGACATTGACGCGGCCGAAGCTCCCCACGGGCGGGCTCCGGCGGTGGCTACCGGCTTGAAGCGGGTTCTCCGCGACCGGATCATCTTCACCTACCAGGGAGACGGAGACCTGGCCTCCATCGGAATGTCGGAGATCGTCCACACCGCCAACCGGGGAGAGAACATCACCGTCATCTTCGTGAACAACACGGTCTACGGAATGACCGGGGGCCAGATGGCCCCAACAACCCTTTTAGGGCAGCAGACCACGACCTCCCCGTATGGAAGGGATTTCGGGCAGGACGGATACCCGATTCGCATGGCGGAAATGCTGGCCACCCTGGAAGGGACGGCCTTTTCCGCCCGGGTGGCGGTGAACACCCCGGCCAATCTGATGAAGGCTAAAAAGGCGGTCCGCCAAGCCTTTGAAATGCAGATGAACGATTTGGGTTTCACCTTTGTGGAACTTCTCTCTTCCTGTCCCACCAACTGGGGCCTAAACCCGATGAAAGCCAACGAGCGGGTGGAGAGAGAGCTCATCCCTTACTTCCCTTTGGGGGTCTTCAAGGAGCGCAAAGGGAGCGACCACTTCTAAAATTGCGGATTGTGGATTGCGGATTGCGGATTTTGAAACCTGCCTTTTCAATCCGCATTCCGAAATCCGCAATCCGAAATCATGAGCGGAGCGGATATGCATCAGGAAATCATCATGGGGGGGGTCGGGGGCCAGGGCATCATGGTTATCGGAAATCTCCTAGCCCAGGCGGCCTTCCTGGAGAATTTGAACGTGACCTACCTTCCGATTTACGGAGTGGAGAAGCGCGGGGGGCAGGCCGACTGCACCGTCGTCATTTCCTCCGACGAAATCGGGTCTCCTGTGGTCGGTTACCCTATGTCCTGTATCATAATGAGCCGGCCTTCCCTGCAGAAGTACGGTCCCCGGGTCAAACCCCACGGTTTTCTTCTTCTAAATAGCTCCCTGGTGGACCCCAAGGAGGTGTCCCGCAACGATCTGGACCTCCTTCCGGTTCCGGCCAACGACCTGGCCCAGGAGATGAAGAACGACCGGCTGGCCAACATGATCATGATCGGCGCCTTCGTGGAAAAGACCCGCGTCGTCAGCCTGGACACCCTGATTTCCACTCTTCCCCGGATCTTCGATGAACGACACCACCCCCTCATCCCGGCCAACACCGAAGCTATCCGCAAGGGAGCCGAATATGCCTGGATGCGTCTTTCCAAATACCCCGGGAAACCCAAAACCATGAAGGAGTAGTCCGATGGAAGAGGAGAAGAAGTCCCAAGAGCTTCGAGTGGGAGAAAGGATCCGCGAGCTCAGGGAGAATAAGGGCCTCTCTTTGCAGGACATGGCCAATCGCACGGGGTACTCCTCCGCCCTCCTTTCCCAAGTGGAAAATCACTTCATCTCGCCCCCCCTGGGAGGTCTGATCAAGATCGCCAAGGCGCTCGAAGTCAAAGTAGGGACCTTCTTCGGGGATGAGCCCCGCGAATCCTACGCCATCGTGCGAAAGGACGAGCGCAAGCACATCTCCCGGTTTGCTTCCAAAGAAGGGGTCAGCTACGGGTATTCTTACGAAAGCCTGGGCTTTGACAAAAAGGACCGGCAGATGGAGCCTTTCCTGGTCACCCTGGAGCCAGCCACGGTGAAGAGCGAAAAACTTTCCTCCCACGACGGGGAGGAATTCATCTTTGTCCTGGAAGGAGAGATGGAAGCCATCCTGGGGGACCATAAGGATGTTCTTCATCCGGGAGACTGCATCTATTACGATTCCACCATTCCCCACAAGGTCCAGTGCCACCGAGAGGTTCCCACCAAAATTCTGGCCGTCCTCTGGACCCCTCAGTGAAGGAGGGTAAATTATTGTCCATTCTAACCTCAATTCAGGCTGAACAAGAAGCTGTTCTTACGGCCGGCCGGCTGATGATGGCCGCCGTCACTACCTCGCCGAAAACCCGGGGAGTCAGCACTCTTTCCTCGGTCCTGATTCAGGGGGAAGAAAAGGATCGGTTAGCCCGGGCCATGGAGGAGCAGTTTTCCAAGAAGGGAGGCCGACTGGAATCTTTTCCACGGGACGCCCAGAACATCCGGCGGTCTGCCGCGGTCCTGCTCATCGGGGTTAAAGGGATCCTGCCCAAGAAGCCTGAAAACCCGCTTAATTGCGGAGCCTGCGGTTACCTCAGTTGCGCCCAATTCATCCGCGCGGAAAAAAAACGGGGCGAAGATTTCGCCGGGCCCCTCTGTGCCTTCCAGGTCATGGACTTGGGCATTGCCTTGGGCGCAGCAGCAAAGATGGCCGCCGAATTCAATATCGACAATCGGATCATGTACACCGCCGGGGCCGCGGCCATGACCCTGGGGCTTCTGGAAGCCGATCTGATCGTCGGTATGCCCCTCTCCATCAGCGAGAAGAATATTTTCTTCGACCGGAAATAAAAAAAGCTGTCGGTGATACGGACACCGCAATAAAAACAGGTTCCGAGTTTCGGGTTCCGCGTGAAGAACCGGAATTGGGGGAAGAGGTTTTAACCCGAAACTTGAAATCCGAAACCCGAAACTGGTTTTCATGAATCTCCAAGATCAAATCCTGAAATGCGCGCGATCCTGCCAGGCTCCTAACCAGAAGACCCTTGCCACCATCTCCATCCAGGACCGGGACTCACTCGCTTCAACTCTCGGGGTGTCCAAGCGGGCCGTGGAAATCGCCGCCCTGGACCTGGAGGTTTGGCCCCAGCGTTATTTGCGCAATATGGGCTCCCTGGGGATTTCCGGCCAGAAGAAGCTCCTCCAGGCCAGATCCCTGCTGATCGGGGTCGGAGGGTTAGGGGGTACCATCGCCATCCTCCTCGCCCGCATGGGTTTGGGTAGTCTGGTGATTGCCGACGGGGATTCATTCAGCGAGGACAACCTAAACCGCCAGGCCCTCTCTCTGGAACCCAATGTGGGCGCCAAAAAGGTTCGCGCCGCCCGGATGGAAATCGCCCGAATCAACGCGGCCACGGAAGTGGAAGTCTTCGAAGGATTCGTGGCCGAAAAAGAACTTTCCAACCTCATCCAGGGAGCTCAAGTCGCCGTCGACGGCCTGGACAACATGCCTTCCCGTTTCCGTTTGGAAAAGGCGTGCAAGGACGCAGGGGTCCCCCTGGTTCACGGGGCGGTAGCCGGGTTTACCGGGCAGGTGAGCACGATCTACCCAGAAGACCCCGGTTTTCGGGCCTTCTACGGGGACCCCCAGAACGCCCCGGAAAAAGGAGTCGAGGTAGAATTGGGAAACCTGGCCGGGATTGTCTCCACCATCGCTTCCCTCCAGGTCCAGGAAGCCATCAAGGTTCTTACCGGCCTGGGCCGCCCGCTGCGCAACCGCCTCCTCTTCATCGACTCGCTGAACGGCGTTTCCGAAACAATCTCCCTTAAGTAGTGTCCATTCGCAAATCCTGATTCCCCCCTGCCCGGCAATGATAGCTCTGTTTCTTTGAACGGAAACCCCATCAAGCGTGAAGCGGTGGAGAGAAATTTTGTCATTGAATTTCCAGCTTCCATCTTCCAGTATTTGAAAAGAGCGTTCTCCAAATCGAGCGGATGGAAAGGGGGCCAGGCG
>DASPRR010000498.1:0-4430 GCA_035624375.1 Thermodesulfobacteriota bacterium
CCCAGGAGATGGGTTCGAATTCCCCGCTTCCCCTCTCCCCCACCCTCCTCAGGGGCGTTTTCAGCCGGTCCCCGGCATATAAGACATCGCGCTGGGCAAGGCCTCTCGCGCAGGCCTTGAGCCCGGGACCCGGTTGATCATCGGTGGTGATTTTTTGGGCCCGCCCCTCGGAAACATGAACCTTGAGAAGACAGCGCGACCCACAATCAAAGGAACACGTGGAGGTGACAACCCGATCATCCCGGTTTGACTTTTCGTTGGGGCTCATTCTTCAAATCCTCTGGACATCCGGAGAAGGCCTCGGGACCTCATCAACCTGAACGCCCGGACCACAAGCAACAGCAGCACAGCGGGAACCCAAACCCATCGGACCTCGCTCAGGATCACTTCTCTTCCCCAGGGACTGAAAAAGGATTTCAAGCCGATGGGTGAGATTCTTATGGGGGCCCAGGGAAAGGAATAGCGGTTCGTATCGAAGGGCGAGAAAAAGGCGACCCCATAGCCCCTTCCGGTTAAGGCATCCAACGCGCCGTGGGAACAGGCCAGCAGGAAGAAAAAGAGCCACAACTTCCAACGGGGAAGATAGAGGGCGTTGCCTTCTCTAAAAGCCAACCAAACTGCAGCCAAACTCAAGAGAAAGGCAAATGGCAAGGAATGAGTGAGCCCCCGGTGCCAGAAAAGCCCCCCGTACCCGGTCCTAAAATAAAAGCTGTACACATCCATATCCGGCAGGATGGAACAGAAGATCGCCAGCAGCCAAAAGCGCAGGGGCATCTCCCTTTCGAAAAAAGTCTTCCCCAAAGGCAGCGCGATAAAAGCATGGGTGAATGCGGAAGGCATAAAAACAGGTTAGAGGCACAAGGATTGAGGCTCGAGAAAGAATGAATTCCTTTCTACCTCGAGTCTCGTTCCTCGATCATTTTTGTTAGGTTTCTTGATGCTTCAAGCGAAGCGGTCCTCGAGTCACGCTTCAGTCCAGACGATCCTCAAGCGATGCGATCGTTTTAGATTGGGCTGCCCTTTAATCCCTGCAACCCCTTCACGTACCAAATCTCTCCCAGGTGGTTGGCCCCGTGGTTCAAAACGACCCCTCCGATAACCGATCCAAAGTTCCGCTTGCCCAGGAATTGAAACTCCTCCACCCGGTCCAGTTCCTCTTCCTTCAGGTTTTCCAGATAGGCTTCGCTGGCCTTAAATACCTTCTCCGCATATTTCAGAAAATCAGCAAAGTTGCGGAGGCGGAGGGCGGCCGCCTGCTCGGAACTCATCCCCGTTCCTTGGGCACGGGAGTCCATGCCGAACTTCTTATCCCATGCCTCCGCGTTCCACACGGGAGGCTTTTTCTGGAGCAAAAAGTTCATAACCGAATCCTCGGTGCGGACGGAATGCCAGAAGATAAAGGCGATATGATTGCCTTTTCCTAGGGGCCGAAAATTAAGCTGTTCATCGGTCAGGTCCTTCACCGCATCCATCAGGCTTCCGTGCAGAGTCTTCAGGGACGGACGAAAAAATTCCAACGCTCCCATGGCTTTTCTCCTTTCATGGATTCAAGAGAGACTTTTTAATCCTATTCAGAATTTGAAGAAAAAACAACTCTTTTAAGGGCTATGAAGACTTGAGGAATTCGCAAAACGACGAAATTAAATAGAATTCGTCACTCCGGCGAAAACCGGAATCCAGCTATTTAAAGATATTCAGGCCCCAGGCACTTTTTACGAGATCATCGATATTGACCTATTCCCCTTTTTCTTTTACGATTTCCTCATGAAATACCTGCCTTTTCCCGGAGAAAGGATTTTTTATGATCAGCCCAAATCAGGACCGTCTGATAAAACAATTCGTGGATTTCGTTCAGATTGACTCACCTTCCTTCGAGGAGGTGCGTTTCGTATCGGTTCTGGCCGAAAAATTAATGAACTTGGGGCTGGCTGTCGAGAACGATCGAACCGGGCAGAACGGCGCGGGAAACCTCCTTGCCGTCTTTCCGGGAACGAACCGAAACCTCCGCCCGATTCTTCTCTCCATGCACACGGACACGGTGGAGCCCGGGCGGGGGATCCAGCCTCGTCTGGAAAATGGTCAGCTGCGAAGCGGCGGACCCACCATCTTGGGAGCAGATAATAAATCAGCCATTGCGGCGACTCTGGAGGTTATCCGGTGGTTGCAGTCTGCCCGCCCCCAGCATGGCGATATAGAGCTGCTCTTCACCTGGGGAGAGGAACGAGGGCACCGGGGAGCCAAAGCCTTCAACACCTCGCGCCTCCGGTCCCGCATAGGCTTTGTCCCGGATGGCGGAGGCCCGCTGGGCACGATCATCACCGCCGCCCCCTACTACAACTCCATCCGCGCTGCCTTTATCGGCAGGGCGGCCCATGCCGGGATTTCCCCGGAGAAGGGAATCAGCGCCATTGTCATGGCTTCGAAGGCGATCCTCCGGATGAAACTAGGGCGGATCGATGAAGAAACCACGGCCAACCTGGGGATGATCTCCGGAGGTTCGGGAAGGAATACTGTGCCGGAACTGGTGGAAGTCGAAGGGGAGGCAAGAAGCCTGATTCTCGAAAAACTGGAAGAGCAGGTAACAAACATGCGCTCGGCCATGGAAGACGCAGCCCGCGAGGCGGGAGGCAAGGTCGAGCTGGTAAATAGGCGGGAGTACGATGGTTTTTCCATCGATCGGGAAGCGGCACCCATCCCGATCGCCCTGGCTGCCTCCAAAGATGTGGGATTAACCCCTTCGATCACCAGCACGAACGGGGGCAGCGATGCCAACGAGTTCAACGCCAAAGGAATTCAAACCATCGTCCTGGGCATGGGCGGCCAGGGTTACCACAGCACCCAGGAGTCCATCACCGTGGAGGAGCTGGTTAAGCTGGCGGAGTGGATCGGGGCTTTGGTGATTCAAGCCGGAACGACTCGGTAGGAAAGTTTTGAGTTTTAGGTTTCGAGTCTCGAGTTGAAAGCTAACCCCCGAGCTCAGCGCCCCCCTACTCTCCACACCCTACACCTTATCCCTGTATTTTTAACTCGAAACCCGAAACTCGCAACTAGAAACTGTTTTATTGGGGGTGGCACGCCCCGTACAGGTGGCACATGACGAAGTGTTCCGGTTCCACCTCGGCCCAGAGGGGTTCTACCCGAGAGCAGACCTCCATGGCCTTAAAGCAGCGGGGATGGAAACGGCAGCCGGAGGGTGGATTGACCGGGCTGGGAACATCTCCCTTCAGGATGATCCGCCTCTTCTTTTGATCCGGGTCCAGGACCGGCACGGCGGACATGAGCGCCTGGGTATAAGGGTGGAGCGGTCTTCTGAGAAGCTTTTTGTTGCTTGCCAGCTCGATGATCTTCCCTAAATACATCACCGCGATCCGGTTGCACACGTGGTTCACCACCGAGACGTCATGAGCGATCAGGATGTAAGACAGCTGGAACTCCTTCTTCAGGTCCCCCAGCAGGTTGATCACCTGGGCCTGGATGGAAACATCCAGGGCGCTTACCGGCTCGTCGCAGACGATCAGCTTGGGTTGCAGAATTAAAGCCCGGGCAATTCCGATGCGCTGGCGCTGGCCCCCGGAAAACTCATGGGGGAAGCACCTCATCTTTTCCCGATGAATGCCCACCTTATCCAGCATTCCCGCAACCCGGTCCGGCACCTCCCTCCCAGACGCCAGACCGTGGGTTCTCAAAGCGTCCCCCACGATATGCTCCACGTTCAGGCGGGGATTCAAGGACGAGTAGGGGTCCTGGAAGATGATCTGCATCTGGGACCGGAGGGTCTTCAATTCGCTCGATGTCAGGTCGGTAATGTCCCGGCCGTCAAAGAAGATCTTTCCGGCCGTGGGCTCAATTAGATGGAGGATGGCCCTCCCCAGGGTTGACTTACCGCAACCCGACTCGCCAACCAGACCGAGAGTCTGCCCTCTTTGAATGTCAAAGCTAACCCCGTCCACCGCGTAGACCCTTTCTCTCGGGCCCAAGAGCCTGGTGCGTTTGAGCAGGAAATGTTTCTTCAGGCCCTGAACGCTCAGGAGGGGTCCGTTGTTCATGCTCCCCTCCCGACGGCCCGGTCGCAGGCTACCCAGTGGCCGGGTTCCATTTCCTTTATTTCCGGTCGCCGGAATTTGCAGCCCTCTGTGGCCTCCGCACACCGGGGATGAAATTCGCACCCCGGGGGGAGATTGTAGAGGCTGGGCACCACCCCGGGGATCTCCTGGAGCCGGGTCTGGTCTACCCCCAGATGGGGAACGGAGGCCAGAAGTTGCCGGGTGTAAGGGTGCATGGGGTTATGAAAGATGGAACGTACGTGCGCCGACTCCACGATCTTCCCACAGTACATCACGATCACCCGGTTGGCCGCTTCGGCGATGACCCCCAGGTTATGGGTGATCATCAGGATACTCATGTTGATTTTCTTCTGGAGGTTGAGCATC
>DASPRR010000555.1:0-9228 GCA_035624375.1 Thermodesulfobacteriota bacterium
TTTCCGAAGCAAGCCGGGCTTCCTACCTGGATTTCGGGCTGCACCTGGGCCTCTTTCAGGTGGAGAGGCAATACCAGCAGATTCCCGATGCCTTTCGCTTCGGGGTGCGGACCTTCAAGATGTTCATGACCTATTCCAAGCTCGGACGGTTCACCTCCGATTATTATTTGACTGCCTCCTTTGACCTGATCGGCAAACACGGAGGCATGGCCATGGTTCACGCCGAAAACGGCCTCGCCACCGACTATTTGGAAGACAAGTTCAACAGCCAGGGAGTTTCAGCGATCGATGCCTTCACTCGTATGCGTCCGGCAGCCCTGGAAGGGGAAGCCATCCATCGGGCCATTGCCATCGCGGAAATATGCCAATGCCCGATTTACATCCCACATGTCAGCTGCAACCGGGGGCTGGAACCCATCGCTCAGGCCCGGGCCCGGGGTCAGAAGGTGTATGCTGAGACCTGCCCGCAATATCTGGAGCTTACCGAAAAAGATTTATATCGCTGGAAAGCGTTGGCTAAAATCGGTCCTCCTCTACGGACACCGGAGGATAACGAAGCCCTCTGGATGGGGATTTCCAAAGGGATTATAGAAGTAGTGGCCAGTGATCATGCGCCCAAGGCCAAGAAGGTCGATGAAGACTTCTTCAACGCTGCATATGGTTCCCCTCAGGCGGAAACCCTTCTGAACGTAACCTATGATGCGGGATGCAACCGTAACCGCATCAGCCTTCCCAGGCTGGTTCAGGTTCTTTCCGAAAATCCAGCCCGGGTCTTCGGTCTCTATCCACGCAAGGGATGCCTGCAGGAAGGGGCAGATGCTGATTTGGTCGTTTACGATCCCTCAGCCCGGCACACCCTGACCGGAAAATCCCTGCACTCCAAGGCCGGCTACACGCTATTTGAAGGGCGTGAATGCCTGGGAAAGCCCTGGATAACATTTCAGCGGGGCCGCCAGATTTTCGACCGGATGCAGGTTGTGGCCCGGCCGGGGGACGGAAAATATCTGCGCCTGGCCTAGGATTCCCTCCCGCCGAACAGAAAAAATTTCGCTTGAAGCCAGGGGCGGGCCGGTCCGGCAAGCGGAGTTTCGCCCCCGGAAAAAAATAAATATTTTTGCGTTCCGGCAACGGCTGGAAATTTTGTTGACTTTTCTCCCCCGCTCGGCTAAAAAAGAAAGCAAAAATTAGGGGGGCTAGAATATGATCCTGAGGCTCGAAGAAATCGAAAGGAAGGTTTGGGAAGAAGAAAAACTCTTCCTCATGAAACAGGTCGGCATCCTTCTAATTAAAAACAACGCGGTCAAATTCGGAGATTACATTTTGACCTCCGGAAAGAAAAGCCCCTATTACATCGACCTGCGGCAGACCATTTCCAGCCCGATCACCATGGACTGGATTGCCAATTCCCTGACCCGGATTGTGGTGAATGAAATCGGCATAAGCCGCATTGATAAGATTCTCGGGGTTCCAACAGCCGGGGTTCCTTTTGCCACGGTGGTCAGCCAGAAATTGGGGATTCCTCTGATCTATTACCGGCAGGCCAGGAAAGAACACGGGGTTCGGAAAAAGGTGGAAGGGATCCTGGAGCGAAATGATCGAGTGCTGATCGTCGATGATCTGATCACCACCGGGGAAAGCGTCATCGAGGCCGCCGAAGTCGTCCGGGATCAGGGGGGCGTGGTGAATGAAATGGTGGTCCTCCTCGACCGGGAACAGGGGGGAGAGGAAAATTTGCGCAAATCCCGGATTGAACCTCATCTCTTGTTCAAAATTTCCGCTGCCATGAATTGGCTCCATTCCGTCCGTCTGATCAGCGACGACATTTATGAGACGCTCGCCAGTTACTTGGAGGAAGAAAAAAAAGCCAGCGTCAAAGCCGCCGCCGGAGGGTAGAGAAATCAGCCGGCCAATTCGAACCCGGCCTCTCCCTGGGGGGCCGACATAGATCCCGTGCCTGCCAGAAACACTATTCCTTTCAAGGAATTTTGCCCCAAGTCCGCCAACATCCGGGCTTGACTCCAGGGATTTTTTAAGCTATTTTTAGGACTCGATACCTTCGGGTAAATACGCCAAGAATCAAAGGTTCCGAGGGATACCCCTGGGCCTTTTTTCTTTTAGAAGAGTGGAACGTGGAGGAGTTAAAGGACCTTTTTTTACAGCGAAAAAAGAAGTTCGAGGAATTAATCCAAGAAGGGTTTCCCCCTTATCCTAACACTTTTCGGATCAGCCATTCCGCAGAGGAGATCGCCCGGCTCTACGGGGATCGAAGTGAAGAGGAATTCAAGACCCTAACCGAGCGTTTCTCTGTGGCCGGGCGTCTGGTGCGCTTGAATCATTTTGGCAAGGCGGCTTTCGGCCACATCCAGGATCGGACCGGAAGGATCCAGGGTTATTTCCGGCGGGATCAGATGAGCCCGGGGAGCTTTGAGGTGTTCTCTCGCCTGGATATCGGGGATATCGTGGGTATTCAGGGAAAACTCTTCCGCACCCGCACCGGGGAACTCACCCTGATGGTGGAGGAAGCGGAGCTTCTGGCCAAGTCCTTCCGCCCCCTTCCAGAAAAATGGCATGGCCTCACCGACCTGGAAACCCGGTACCGGCAACGTTATGTGGACCTCATCATGAATCCGCATTCCCGGGATGTTTTTATCATCCGCAGCCGGACGGTGGATTTCCTCCGAAGGTTTCTCACCCAGCGGGGCTTTCTCGAAGTGGAGACGCCCATGATGCAGCCCATCCCCGGGGGAGCCACGGCACGTCCTTTCAAGACCCACCACAATACGCTGGACATGGACTTATACCTCCGGGTGGCCCCGGAGCTTTACCTGAAACGCCTAGTCGTGGGCGGATTGGAAAGGGTCTTCGAGGTCAACCGGAACTTCCGCAACGAAGGGATTTCCACCCAGCACAACCCCGAATTCACCATGCTCGAATTCTACCAGGCCTATGCCACTTACCGCGACCTGATGGACTTGACCGAGAACATGTTCTCATTACTGGTTAAAGAGATCAAAGGGGGGACGTCCCTGGATTACCAGGGAACGAGCATCGACTTCCGGTCCCCCTGGAGAAGGCTCAGCATCCAGGAGGGCCTGACTGCTTATGGGGAATTGAAGGAAGAGGAGCTGAAGGACCGGGAGAAAGTCCTGGCTTATGGAAGAAAGGCGGGACTGGAGCTGAAGGGGGATGAACCGCTGGGGAAGGTATGGGTGGACCTTTTCGAGAAGATCGCCGAGCCCAACCTGATTCAGCCCACTTTTGTCACCGAGTATCCGATTGAGGATTCGCCCCTGGCGCGGAGGAACGACCAAAAGCCGGAGTTCGTGGACCGGTTCGAGCTGTACATCTTCGGGAGAGAAATCGCCAACGCCTTCTCGGAGCTCAACGATCCCCAGGACCAGAAGGCCCGATTCCTGGAACAGGCCAAGGCTAAAGCCCGGGGGGATGAAGGAGCCGGGTTAATGGATGAGGACTACGTGCGGGCCCTGGAATACGGGATGCCGCCCGCCGCCGGGGAGGGGATCGGCGTCGACCGCCTGGTCATGCTCCTGACCGATTCACCCTCGATCCGGGACGTCATCCTCTTTCCCCAAATGCGGCCGGAGAAAGAATAGCTTTCAGCGGTCAGCAATCAGCTTTCAGCTCAAAACAAAACCCGGCTGATGGCTGAAAGCTGATGGCTGAAAGCTGATCGCTGAAAGCTGTTTTTATGCGCTATGAACTTTTTATCAGTCTTCGCTACCTGAAGGCCAAAAGGAAACAGGTCTTTATATCCGTGATCACCTTCCTGTCCATGGCCGGGGTCGGCTTGGGGGTCACGGCCCTGGTGGTGGTTCTGTCGGTCATGCGGGGGTTTGAGGACGACCTAAAAAGCAAGATCCTGGGCACCAACGCCCATCTGGTGATCCTCCAGCATGGCACCCCGATTCGAGACTATCGGGAAATCATTCAAAAGGTAAAGGGCGTTGAGGGGGTGGTGGCAGCCACTCCCTTTATCTTCACTCAGGCGATGATTACTTCGGAAAGCAACGCCTATGGGATCGTCCTGCGGGGAATCGACCCGGCTACGGCAGGGCAGGTCATTAATATCGAGACGACCCTCAAAAAGGGCACCCTCGACAGCCTGAAGGAAAAGGAGGATTCTTCAGCCCATCCAGGGATCTTCATCGGAAAGGAACTTGCTCAGAACCTGGGGGTCATGCTGGACGATACGGTGGTCGTGGTTTCCCCCACCGGGGCTCTGGCTCCCATGGGCCCGGGACCGCCGATGAAAAAATTCAGGATCAAGGGGATCTTCGATTCAGGCATGTATGAGTATGACACTTCCCTGGCTTATATCTCTTTGAAGAGCGCCCAGAAATTCCTGGGCATGGAGGACGCCGTCTCCGGAGTGGAGGTGAAGGTTCAGGACCTCTACGGGGTGAAGGAGATCGCCCGGAAGGTCCAGAAGGAGCTGGGCTTTCCCTTCTGGACCAAAGACTGGATGCAGATGAACCGGAGCCTCTTCGCCGCCCTGAAGCTGGAGCGGACGGTCATGTTCATCATTCTTGTGCTCATCGTCCTGGTAGCGGCCTTCGGCATCGTAAGCACCCTGATCATGGTGGTCATGGAGAAGAACAAAGATATCGCCATCCTGAAGTCCATGGGAGCCACTGCCCGTTCGATCATGCGGGTTTTTATCCTTGAGGGAGTGATCATCGGGGTCTTCGGGACGGCTCTCGGCCTGATCGGGGGTTATGGGATCTGCCGGATTCTGGCCACCTATCAGTTTATCTCTCTGCCCCGGGACGTTTACTACATCTCCCACCTTCCGGTGAAAATGAGCGGAATCGATTTTTTCCTCATCGCCCTGTCGGCCATGGGAATCAGCTTCCTGGCGACTCTATACCCTTCCTGGCAAGCCTCCAAGCTCGACCCGGCGGAGGCCTTGCGGTATGAATAAAAAGGGAGGGCGGTGAAGACTTCTTTCTCAGCCCAAAGGTCCGGCGTTCGTTTCCCACCAAAGGAGGTTTAGATGGCTGGATTCTGGGAAGGATTGTTTTCCGGGGGAAAATACGAACAGGAGCTGAAAGAGGTCCAGGAAAAGGCGGCTCGGGAGCCGAAAAACCTTCGCCTCCGGCTCCGCATGGGGGACCTGCTGGAAAAGCTGGGGAAAAGGGCGGAAGCCGTCGAGACCTACCGAACCGTTGCCGAGGAGTACGCCAAGAAAGGGCTCTTGATCCAGGCCATTGCCGTCCATAAGCTTATCCTACGCTTGGACCCGACAAAATCTGAGCTTCAAGAGCAGATCGCTGACCTCTACGCTCAATGGGGAAGGGCGGGGGAGGAAATGCCGGGAAGGGTAGAGGAGAAGGGTGAGATTCCCCCTCCCAAAGCCGAGAAACTTCCGCTGATTCCTCTCTTTTCGGACCTGAAAAAAGAAGAGCTTTCCCGAGTCATGGAAAAAATTCAAGCCAAGTGGTTCGGCAAAGGGAAACCAATTTGTAGAGAAGGGGACCCGGGTAATTCAATTTTCATCATAAGCCTTGGAAAGGTGGCCGTCTTACGGCAACAACCCGGCAGAGGAAAGACCAAACTTGCCGAGCTCAAAGAAGGGGACTTCTTTGGGGAATTCGGCTATTTCTCCAATTCCCGAAGGCAGGCCACCGTGGAGGCCCTGGAAGACACCGAGGTCCTGGAGTTGACCAAAGAGGAATTGCAGAAGATCGTCCGGGAGTTCCCCATGGTCTCTCAGGTTCTCTTTAAATTCTACAAAGAGAGGGTTCTGGACAATCTACTGGCCACTTCCGCCCTCTTCCAAGACTTTCCTCCTGAAGAGAGAAGGCAGGTCCTGGACCATCTGAGCCTGAAAGAGATTCCTGCGGGCACCCGGCTGATCCAAGAAGGCGCCCCCGGAGACTGCATGTACATTATTAAAAGCGGGGAGGTGGAGGTCTCCACTTCCGACCCCAAGGGGCAGAAGCTGGTTTTAGCGACCCTCCAGGAGGGGGATTTCTTCGGGGAGATCTCCCTGATTACGGGACATGCGCGGACCGCTTCGGTGACTACCTTGCGGGCTACTGAGCTGGTCTGCCTGGGGAAAGAGGATTTCGACCGGTTCATCCCCCGACACCCCGAGACGTTGAAGGTCCTGGAAGAATCTCTTCAAACCAGGCTGGAGAATAAGCTTCGCATGCTGGGAGTCTTCCGCAAAAGCCCAGCCAAGGAGGGAATGATCTGAACCCGTCAAGCCCTGCCATTAACCTTCCCCTGATTCAAGCCCAAAATCTGAAGAAATCCTTTCTCTTCGGGGCAAGTGGTAAAGTCATCGATGTCCTGAGGGGGATCGATTTGACCGTCCGGGCCGGAGAGATGCTGGCAGTGGAAGGGGCTTCCGGCGCAGGCAAGAGCACCCTCCTGCACATCCTGGGGACCTTGGATCGGCCCACCGAAGGAAAAGTGCTTTTCGAAGGGCAAGACCTTTTCGATCGGACGGAAGGTGAACTAGCGGAGTTGCGCAACCGCCACATAGGCTTTGTCTTCCAGCTCCACCATCTCCTTCCAGAATTCAGCGCCCTGGAAAATGCCCTGATGCCCGGGTTGATTCAGGGGTGGGCATTGAAAAAGGCGGGAGCCGAGGCGGAAAGGATTTTGGTCCAGTTGGGGCTTAAAGACCGGCTCCACCATAAACCCGGCCAACTCTCCGGGGGCGAGCAGCAGAGGGTGGCAGTGGCCCGGGCACTGATGTTGAATCCGAAAATGATCCTGGCCGATGAACCCACGGGAAACCTGGATACCCAGATCGGGGAAGAGGTGCACAATCTCCTGGTCCGGATCAACCGGGAACAGGGGATTACCATCATTATCGTGACCCATAACCCCTTTTTGGCAGCCCGCATGACTCGGCGGGTCCGTCTGAGCGACGGCCGGGTGCAGGAAAGCTGATCTGCGAATCCGGAGCCTGCAGGCAGGGAAGGAGATGAGGCTCCCAAATTTTCAAGGAGAGGTGAAGGGGCTTCGAACCCGAGGGTCAGAAGCCGATGAGACCGCCCATGAACAAAGGCCTTCTGCTCCGATTCTTTCTCCTTTTCACTTTGTCCTGGGCTTGGATACCCGGCAAAACCCAGGCGCAAGAGGCGGTCAGAGTGGGAATCCTTCCCTTCCGCATATACGCGGCGGACCAGGAAAAAGGCTTGGCCTGGTCAAGCCGGGTGGCAGGGACTCTGGGCGCTGAGTTGAAGAAAGATGAGAAGATTCTTCTGGTGGGAGAGGAAAAAATTCGGGCGGCTCTGCAGGAGGCCGGGGCAGCCGAGGTGGATGAGTCCCTGGCCCGGGAGATCGGACAAAAGGTGGAAGCCGACTACATGGTGCTTGGTTCGGTGACCCAGATCGACGGGTCCATCAGTCTGGACATCCGGATCGTGGACGTCTTTGAGCGGGAAGCTTTAACCTCGATCTTCCGGGTGGGTAAATCATCGGAAGAACTGGATACCATAACCCGCCAAGCCAGCCAGGACGTAAAATGGAAAGTCCTCAAGAAAGAAATCTTGGCCAAGGTCCTCATCGAAGGCAACCGGGCCATCGAAGAGAGCGCCATCCGGGCCCAGATCAAGCTCAAGGAAGGGGACGCCTTTTCTCCGCCAATGGTTCGGGAGGACTTGAAGGCCCTCTACCAGATGGGTTTTTTCCAGGACGTAAGGGTGGAGAAACGCGATTGGGAGCGGGGGAAAGCCCTGGTTTTCGTGGTGGAGGAGAAGCCGATCGTCAAGGAAGTCGTCTTTACCGGGAATAAGGAGCTCAAGACCAGTGACCTTCTGGAAGTAGTGGACATCAAGCCCAGGTCGGTGCTGAATCTCAACGCGGTCAAGGAAAGCGTAAACAAGATCCTCAAGAAATACCGGGAGGAGGCCTACTTCGCTGCGGAAGTCCTCTATGAGCTGGAGTCGGCCACCCGCAAAGGGGAAGTCATTGTCCATTTCCGAATCAAGGAGAATGAAAAGGTCCGCATTGGCAAGATCTCCTTTTCCGGCAATGCCCACTACAGCGACGAAATTCTGAAGAAAGTTCTGCCGGAGACCAAGGAGGAGGGTTGGTTTTCCTGGGTTACCAAATCCGGAACCTACAAGGAAGACATTCTGGATCGGGACCTTGACGCTATCGGCGCCTTTTACCTCCAGAAGGGTTTTATGCAGGTCAAGCTGGGAAAGCCTAAGGTGACGATCGACAAGAAAGGAATCGAGATCACCATCCCGGTGGAAGAAGGTCAACAGTTTAAAATCGGGAAGGTGGACATCCAGGGGGACCTGATCTTGCCCAAGGAGGAGTTGTTGAAGCGGGTTCCGATCTACGTGGGGGAAATCTTAAACCGGGACCATGTCCGCGAAGCCCTGTCCAACCTTACGGACCTGTACGCCGACAAGGGATACGCCTTTGTCGATGTGGACCCCATGACCGTTCCTTATAAAGACCAGCCCCTGGTGGACCTGACTTTCCAAATCCATCAGGGCTCCAAAGTGTATTTCGAGCGGATCAACATTCTCGGAAACACGAAAACCCGCGACCGGGTCATCCGTCGAGACCTCCAAACCGTGGAAGGAGACCTCTATAGTTTGACCGCCGTGAAAAAAAGCCGGGAGGCACTGAACAGGCTGGGGTATTTCAAGGAAGTGAATGTAAACACCAAAAAGGGGAGCGCCGAAGATCGAATGGTGGTCAATGTTCAGGTGGAAGAATCTCCCACGGGGTCCTTCAGCGGCGGGGTGGGGTACAGCTCCATCGACAAGCTGGTGACCGTTTTCTCCATTTCCCAGAATAACCTCTTCGGCCGGGGACAACGGATTATGGGCCAGGCCCAGATCGGTTCCATTTCCAAGTTGTACAACATCAGTTTCACCGAGCCCCGGCTCTTCGACACCCAGATCATGACTGGAGCCGATATCTACAACATCTACCGCGACTACACCGACTATTCGGTCAAGAGAAAAGGCGGGGTGGTTCGGTTTGGCTTTCCCATCGTCGAGTACCTACGGGGAGTCCTCCAGTACAAATACGAGCAGGCGGACACCTACAACGTCAAAGCGAATTCCTCCCAAATTATTTTAGACGCGCAAGGGCTTAGCACGACCAGCAGTATTACCGGGGTTCTCCGGCGGGATGCAAGGGATAACTACATTGATCCCACCCAGGGATCGGATAACACTCTTTCCATGGAGTACGCCGGCGGGTTTCTCGGGGGAAGCAACGAATTCA
>DASPRR010000558.1:0-13205 GCA_035624375.1 Thermodesulfobacteriota bacterium
TGGCTTACTACGAAACGCTGACTGAGTACGCCAAAGCCCGGGTTGCGTTGGAGCAAGCGGCGGGCATATGGGAGGTGAATTTTTAATTGTTCATCCTGCATTACCCTCGTTTAAATAGCCAGGTTCAGCCGGAGGCCAAAAATCGTCACGGGTCCCCGGTCATGATTGTAGCCGGGGTTCCAGACTCGTTGGACATCCAAAGAGATGTTGGTGGCTTCGTTGAAAAAGGTGAAAGCGTAATACCCTTCCACGATTCCTTCCGGGGCGTAATTGAGCCGCCCGTCTCCCAGCATAAACCCCAAGCCGCCGGCGGCCAGGTACTCGCGATGATCCTGGCTTAAGCCGTTCGCCATGATGGCCAAGCCGAGTCGGTCCAGGGGTCGGTCCCACGACCGCCCCCCGAGGGAAACCCCCCAGGCCAAACTACGGTCGATTTCCGTGAACATCCAGCTTTCCGTCTTTCCATCGTTCCAGCCGACCCGCAGAAAGGTGCCTAAATCCCGGATCACTTCCTGCTGCGCGCTGATGGTCCACCCGTATTTCTTCCGGCCGGGCTGCCGCGTATCCTCGATATTAGGGCCCTGCGGCTTGAGGTTCAAGCTCTCCCGGTAGCTACCCATAAAGGCCTGATTCATAAAAAGAAGAAAGCGGACCGCGCCCTCCCGCTCCCCCCAAAGGTGGCGGTGCTCGATTTCGGCTACGTCTCCACGGGCCTGAGTGATTTGCATGTCAAAATTGAGGCCGTTGGCCGAAGTGGAAACCAGAAAACTCCCCCAGCGGGCACTCCAGCGGTCCCAGGTAAAATCCAGGGCGAACCCCCAAGTATAGCCTCTCGTATCCGCGGGGAAATCCCAGGCCCCTGCGTTCATCAGTCCCCAGTTAAAGAAATGGGTGCTCGGGTCATGGGGGGAATAGAGATTGTCATCGAAAAGGTCCGTGGCGGCGAAATTTCCCGCCGTGAGAGCCAGGCGGCGCTTGGACCTCTTACCCGCCAAAAAATTGGGGCTATCGGTGATCACTTCTTCTCCGCCTCCAAGATTCCAGGTCTGGCGCAGGAACAACCGGGCCAGGTAAAGGGTGGGGTTTTCCTTGGTTACTCGGGTCGCCTCACCGTTTGGAAAACCGGCAATGCCCAGGACATCGCTAAGCCCCCGACCCATTGCGAGCTCCGGATTCACGTAAAATTCTCCGCCCGGCCAAAGCCGCTTGCCCAGGAAAAGGGTGGAGACGCTGACCGTATGCAGCTCCCACTTAGATCGAAAACTATTGGGTCCCTCGTAGGGGGAGTGAAATCCTCCGTGGGCCTGGGTAATAGCCGTCGTTTGACCGTGAATATTCCAAGACTGAGGGGTTTCTTGCGACTGAGAAGGGAAAGGGTTCAGCAAAGGGAAAAGGAAAAAAAGGACCAGAAAACCGCTATGCGCCCTCCCCCACTTGCTAAGCACATCCTGGCAACCCGCCTTCCTCGTCCACAGATATAAGATTTTGCCATAAATGAATTCCATCATAACTCTGCCCCGGGATTTTCCCTCTCCATTCTTAAACCTTTTGCCATATGAATGCTTGGGGCCGGGATAGACATCCACCGTTCTATCTCAAAATAAGGAATCGCTCCGAGGCCGATATTACCGCGAGCAGGGTTTCGGATTCAACCCATTTCCTCTACCCATCACGCGAAAAATAATCTACTTTTCCGGGTTCACCCAGATGATTTCCACGAAGAAGTTCACCGATGACCCGAGAAAACACGGGTCCAACAACGCAGGGGGAGGGGATTTTTCGAATGAGAAAAGAATCGGAAATTTCCGGGGCGAGGAAACGCCTGGCGGGGCCTTCTCCGAGGGGAAGATCATGCCAGGATCACTCGCCTTCATGGAATCTCATTTTCCTTTCGAGCTGGACAGAAACCCATCCGAAAAAGGATTCTCCAGATGCGGGCTGGTGCATAAAAAATCAGCCTCGGCCAAATTATAAAAATGGACATAGGGGGAAAAAAGGCCCAGGGGGAGAAAATGGCAGCGAAGAGGACTTTGCCTCTCTGCCTTCCCGGCCTCATAATCCAATCATGCCTTGAGAGCGAGTACAGAATATGCCGGCGCGGGTCTCATGCCCCCAACGTTATACCACAATCACTCTATCCGGGTCGGGGAGTTGCAGCACAAATTCTTTCACCTGGTCGAATTCTGCAGGGTTCAAATTAGAACCTCTTTCTAGGCGGATGAAATGGTGTCCGCTGCTTTTCTCCACGGGAAAAGAAAACCCAAAATCGATGAAGTTCTCCTCTATCCGCACATAGGCCAACCGATCTAAGTTAATAAGGTAATGCTTGATTCGAAAGAAAGGGGTCATCGAGCACCTCCGTTGGGAATTCCTTTATTTTTTCCCCACCTTGACAAACTTGAAGAGCAGCGGCATCACCAGGAGAATGATGAGAGTCCCGATAAACATTCCTCCCACCACTACAAGGGCCAGCGGTTTCTGGACTTGACTGCCCACTCCATGGGCGATGGAGGCGGGAAAGAGCCCGAGAGAAGCGATGAGCCCCCCCATAAGAACCGGGCGGAATTTATCCTGGGTCGTTTCGAGGGTTGCTTTTTCTTCGTCTTTTTTCTCCCGGTAGATTTCTATGTAGTGCGTAATCCAGATACAGGTGTTAAAGATTGAAATCCCTATGACAGATACAAATCCGACTACGGCTGAGATGCTAAGAGATTCGCCGGTCAATAGCAGGCAGACAACTCCCCCAAAAACCGAACAAATTGGGGCAACTGCCGTCAGGGCCACATTGCGCATATTTCCATAGAAGAGGTAAAGGAGAATGGAGATAAGGAAAATGGCAAACGGAATAGACAGGTAGAACCTGCGAAAAGCCTCCAACATCTCGTTGAATTGGCCAGCCCAATCTAAAAAGTATCCTTCCGGAAGTTTGATCTGTTCCGTTTCCTTCTGGGCCTTCATGACCGTTCCACCCAGGTCCTTGGAGACCACGCTGAATTTTACGGGGATTAACCTCTTGTGATTTTCCCGGAAAATAAAGGAGGCTCCCGTATCATAACGGATCTTGGCTACCCGGGCGAGGGGAATAATCCCGCCGGTCGGAAGGACCACAGGAATTTTTCCGATCTTGTCCGGCTCCCTCCGGTAATCGTAGGGAAAGCTCACCTGCAGGGCAAAATTTTTATCCCCCTCTACTACCTGGCTTACTACTTTACCCCCCAAAGCAGCAGAAACCATATCCAAAACTTCCTGGACGGTGAGGCCCACTGCGGAGGCGTTTTCCCGGTCCACTTCGATCAGAAGGTTGGGCTGGCCAAGTTCTTTAAAAAGCCCCACCCCTTCAATTCCCGGAACCTTTCCAATTTTCTTTTCTATTTCTTGGGCAATGCGGTCGAGTTCTTGCAGGTTCTCACCAAAAACCTTGACCACGTTTTCCCCCTTGACCCCGGAGGTCACCTCGTTAAGATTATCTTCCATATATTGGGATAAGCTGATATTCACTCTGGGGAAAAGCTGAGTCAGCTTTTGTCTTACCTCTTCCTCCAATTGCTCCTTCGTGATCTTCCGCTGCCATTTATTGTATGGGTGCAGGTTTACATAATATTCCGTGTTCGAAGGGCCCGTGGCCTCAGTGCCATCTTCCGGCCTTCCAATTCGGACTGCGACGGACTTCGCCTCGGGCAGCTCAATGAGAATGTCCCGAACCCTCTTGGCATTTTCATGAGTCTTGGTCAGCGATATGGAGTAAGGAAAGGTGATTCGGATATAAATATTCCCCTCATCCAGCTTGGGAAGAAACTGGGTTCCAATGACCTTAAAACCAACACCGAACCCAGTGAGAAGGATGAGAGAGGTAAGAAGAATCACTATACGCGGCTTTCGGAGGAGCAAAGAAATCAGCTTCAAATAGGATTGCTGCAGGATCTCGAAAAATCTAAACTCCGTTCCCTCGTGCCCCTCCAGAAACGTGTGAATGGAGGCCGCGAGAAAAGTGAGGGTTAGGATGAGGGTAAAGAGGAGAACATAGCAATAGGTCTCGGCCATAGGAGAAAAAATTTGTTTTTCTGCCCCTTTCATGGTGAAGATGGGAATAAAAGCGAGGAGGATGATGAGTACCAGAAGAATGATCGGTGTCCCCACCTCCCCCGCAGCCTTTATTAAAGCCCTTTCTCCCGTGGTCCTGGTCAGAGGTCCTCTCCCGAGCGCATACTGTCGAGCCACGCGTATGTAATTCTCGGTCAAGACCAGGGCAACATCGGCAATGATGCCGAAATCAATGGCCCCGATGGATAGCAAGTTGGCGGAGTCTCCCCGCATAGCCATGACCGCAAGGGTAATCGCCAGCGAAAAGGGGATCACCAGGGCTGTCATAATGGCCGCTCTCAAGTTGCCCAGGAAGAGAAAAAGGCCGACGGCAACGAGGAACACCCCGGAGGAGGCGGTTTCCACTACCTTCTTAATCACGGTGGTGATGAGCCCCCACCGCTCATAATAAGGTACTGCTTTTATCCCTTTGGGAAGGATTTTGCCGTTCAGGTCCGCTACTTTTTCATTAATAGATCGGATGGTAGGGATGGACTTCTCCCCTCTGCGGATGATCACATTTCCCATGACTGCATCATCATTTTTATTGAAAATAATAATTCCAGTCCGGGGAATGTTCCCCAGCTTCACTTGGGCTACGTTCTTTATGAGAATCGCTTTTCCGCCCTTATAAGCTATCACGCTGTTCTCTATGTCTGGCAGACTCCTGATGAGTCCGAGTCCCCTTACCATGTAATACTGATCTCCCAATTCAACAACTCTTCCTCCCACATTGATATTAGACTTGGAGAGGCCTTCAATCACTTGGGAGAGGGTGATCCCATACTTAATGAGGTCCTCGGGACGAACGGTTACCACATAAGCCTTTATAAAGCCACCGTAGCTGGCTACATCCTGGACACCCTGGGCGGTCTTGATATACCTGGCGGCAACCCATTCCTGGAGAGTCCGCAGTTCCATTAAATTATTGGAACCGACCAGAACGTACTGCATTACCTCCCCCATATCACTGGCAATTATGGTTGGTTGGGCGCCATCAGGCAATACAATATTGCTGAACCGATTAATCACCTCCTGTCTGGCTTCTCGATAAGGAATGTCATAAGAAAATTTGCATTTGATGTCGCAGAGCCCGTAAAGGGATGTTGTAGTCAACCTTTGCAGCCCGCGCATACTGGCTAGGCCAACTTCCATGGGGAGGGTAATTCGTTTTTCCACCTCTTCGGCGGATTTTCCTTCGTAGATGACAACGGCCTCAATTTGGGGGGCGGAAGGATCCGGGAAGGCCTCGACGTTGAGATCCTTGACCAAAAAAAGGGAGATCAGAAAGGCGCATGATCCAAGGAGCAAAAAAACTATATTTTTTTCGGTTACAAAAATAATCCATCTTCTCATGTTTTTTCCATCTCAATGGCCGATAATACGACTTCATCCCCTTCTTTTAAACCCTCCACGGCCATAAATTTCTCTCCCGCATCTAGTACCGGCTTAACCTCCTTTACCTCATCCTTACCTCCCACCCTCAAGTAAACACTGAATTTTCCATCTTTGTACAAAAGGGCAGTCTTGGGCACTACGGGAAGTTTCTTTTTCGCATTGGTAATTTTTATCTTTAAAAACATATTTTGGCGAAACGGGTTCTCCCCGCTTACGATCCGGATGTAGGTTTTAACGGTTTTTGTGTCCGGGTCCGAGGTATCACTGATATATTTGATCAGTCCTTTGAAAGGGGTGTTGGGGGAAATGTCGGTGTAAAAAGTCACCGTCTTTCCCTTTTGCACATGGGCGATATCGGTGTCGTATATGTTGGCCACGACCACAACTTTACTCGGGTCGGCGATCGTCATTAAACCGTTTGTCGTATCTACCCGGTCCCCGACATGCGCGGTGATCTCTACGACGGCCCCCTCCAGGGGCGCATGGATGGTGTAGCGGTCGGAGAAGCCGGATTCCGGCTTCACTCCGTATATTTCCAGTTTTTTCTTCAAGGCTTCGGACTGTGCCTTGGTCTGTTCATAATTGGCTTCGCTGTTAAGGAGGTCATTCTTGGTTACCGCCCCCACTTCGAAAAGCTGCTTGTTCAGGTTGAAGATTCTTTCCGCCTGTTTCACCTGCGAAAGGTTCGCCAGGTAATTGGAGTACGTATCGCTGACGTCCGGGCTCCGGATAGCGCACAGGGGGTCTCCTTTTCTTACCCGGTCACCGACCTTAACAAAAATATTCTCCACGGTCCCGGCAAGGCCGGAGACGATTTTGGCGCTTCCTTCGATATCCGGTTGAATGGTGCCGGTGGCCTCGATGGAACTGGGGATTTCTTGACAAGACACCCGATAAGTCTCGATCTTTCTTTCCATTCCCGGCGCCTTCTCCTTCGGTTCCGGGTCCCCCGTGCATCCCGAGAAAAGCAGTATGGAGACGAGGAACATCATCAGCCTCTTCATTTTACTTCTCCTGTAAAGACTTTCAGAAGCTCCTGGTTCAAGAGCGTCTGGATAAGATTCTGGTTATATTTGGTGACAAAATCGCGATAGGTCTTCCGCGTATCCAGCAAGTCCAGAACCGTAATGCCCCCCAGCGAAAAAGCCGCTTCGCTCTTATTGAGCAGGTCTTCCATGGATGCTTTCCGTTCCTTATAGGAGCCCAAGATCGCCAGGGATGCCCGGTAACTGATCAGCCCCTGTCTCACATCGGATACGATCACCCTCTTGATTTTTCTCACTTGTTCTTCGAGCTGTTTGAATTCCGCGTTGCTTTTCAGGATCGCCCCCTGAGCTCGACTGAACACTGGAATCCCGATGCTGACTCCCCCGCCGATCCGGGAGGCTCCATCCGGTCCAAACGAATCGTGCTCCGCTCCCACCGAGAGGTCCGGTATCCGCAAGGCCCTGGCCAGGGCCATATTGTGGCGTGCCGCCTCGACCTGCTTTTGAGCGGCGAGAAGGTCGTATCGGTTTTGGTAGGCCACCTCGATCAGGCTCTCTTCCTGATAGGCCGGGAATTCTTCCCGGATGCCTAACCTCGAGGGTTCGAGCGTCGTGACTGCCCCGAGGAGGACGTTGAAGTTCTCCAGGTCTTTCCGGAACTGGGCTTGAGAATTGGTTAGATTATTCTCCAGGTCTATTTTGGCCAATTTGATCTTCGTATAATCCAGCTGGGACAAGAACCCCGCGTTGAACCGACGCTCGGCGATATCCAAGATCCGGTCAAACCGGGTCAATTCATCCCTGCCGAATTCCATGTTTAACCGGTCCAATTCGAGGTTGTAATACACCGTATAAAATCCGAGGAGCAGGTTCCGGATGACGTCTTTATGGGTAAGCGTAGCCGCTTGTTGAACGGCCAAGGCGGCGTTCGTCCTCAGTTCCCTTTTCCCGCCCAGTTCGATCAGTTGGTCGATCCGCACGGTTATTTGCGTGTTTTCGTCCCGCTTCAGGTATCCGCTGTAATAGTCAAGTCCGTTAGCATTGAACGACAGGGTCGGGTTCGGCCTCAGCTTGGCTCCCACATAATCCGCATAGGCCTTATCCATCTCATACCGATGGATCAAAAGGTCATAATTATTCTGATAAAAGAGAGCCAGAGCCTGATCCAAAGTCACCTCTTCCCCTCTCCCCAAAGTGGGTGGGGAAAAGAATAAGGCCCCCAGGTAAAGGAACAAAATAAGCCTGAACCTATTTACCAGCCTGGAATGGTAAGGCCCATTCCCAAATTCACCTTTTGGAATGTATCTCCGAAACATCCTTTCCATAGTTGGCCTAGCCCCGAAGAGCTTATCTTTTCCCTGCCCCGAAGCAGCCCGGGGAACGGTAGGTTTTGGTGATGAACGCCCTATTGTTATAACCAGACTGAAAGAGCGCGTAAATACACAGGAATGAATCGCCGGCATTCGCTGAGGGATCGAGAGGAGATCAACACCGAAGATTGGGCGGGAAAGATTCCCAATGGCAGAGAATGGATGAGAAGCTCTTGAGCTCCGAGAAAAGTGTTTCGTCTAAAAAGAAAAAAGCCTGTAATGAGGTGGGTTTGAGGTCTAAAATATTCTGTTTGTCGACGTAAAGATCATCTAAGTCGCTTGACTCAAATTTTAATCCCTTGTATAAAAAATCTGCTTCGATCAAGACGTAGTAATGGAAGTAAGTAGAAGAGGCGAGCAAAATCAGGGAGCCCGTGATGATAAATAGCAAAAGGCCCTTGGGTTTTTTCATCGTGTGAAAGCTCGATGATACTTTCTTTATTGAAATCACCAACCGATCATTAGCTTAATATTTTTTTATCCTTTTTTCCTCGTAATTGCAAGGAAAAATTTCAGCTCCTTCTGTCCACCCGATCACCTGAATACCTTGAATTCTTAAGAAATTTCAAAGTCCTAGATACGCTTCCTTCACATGCTTGTCGGCGATCAGGTCTTTCCCCTCCCCCTCCATGACCATCCGCCCGTTCTCCAGGACGTAGGCCCGGTGCGCCAAGGTCAGGCTTTGGCGGACATTCTGCTCCACCAGAAGAACGGTCACGCCTTCCTGGTTGATCTGCTGCACCGTGCGAAAAACGCCGGCTACCAGCAGGGGGGCAAGGCCCAGGGACGGCTCGTCGAGCATGAGGAGCTTGGGCCGCGACATGAGGGCCCGGCCGATGGCCAGCATCTGCTGTTCCCCACCGCTCAGCGTTCCCGCCTGCTGTTTGGAACGCTCCTGGAGAACCGGAAAGAGGGCGAGGACCCACTGCCGGGATCCCGCGGTCTGGCCGTAGGCCCGATCGATGTAGGCTGCTCCCAACTCCAGGTTTTCCAGAACCGTCATCCGGGGAAAGAGCTCCCGCCCTTCCGGGACCATGGATACCCCCCGGCGTACGATTTCATCCGGGCTGAGGGCATCGATTCGGCGCGAGTCAAAGGTGATGGAGCCTCTCCGGGGTTTAATCAATCCCGTGATGCTGCGCAGGATGGTCGATTTGCCGGCGCCGTTGGACCCAACGATGGTAATGATCTCTCCTTCCTCGACGCCGAGGCTCACCTTCCACAGAGCCTGGATGTTGCCGTAATAGACGTCGATCTGACCGAGCGTTAACACGATGACTCCTCGGAATTATCGATCTGCTCCCCCAGGTATGCTTCGATCACCTTCTGGTCATGGGCTACCCGCTGGGGAGGTCCTTCCGCAATCTTCTCCCCGTGGTGCAGAACAATGACCCGGTCGGAGATCCCCATGACAACCTTCATCACGTGTTCGATCAGGAAGATGGTGATGCCCCGCTCCCGCAACTGGCGGACCAGCTTGATGGCTTCGGTGGTTTCCGTGGGGGTCAGCCCGGACATCACTTCATCCAGGAGGAGGAGCTTCGGTTTGATGGCCAGGGCGCGGGCGATCTCGATCCTTTTTTGATCCGCCACCGGTAGGTTTCTCGGATACACCCCCATTTTTTCCCCCAGACCCACCCACCGGCACAGTTCCATGGCCTCCTCTTCCACCCTCTTCATGGAAACCCTGGGGACCCGCCCGAATAGGCCGCTGGTGATCACGTTTTCAAGGACGGTCATGTGGGGGAAAGGCTGCATGATCTGGAAGGTTCTTCCCACCCCCCTCCGGCAGATCTCGAAGGGCCGGTGACCCACCAGGTCGTCCCCGTCCAGCCGGATTTCCCCCGCGTCTGGAGGGTAGACTCCCGAAAAAAGATTGAAGATAGTGGTTTTGCCGGCTCCGTTGGGACCGATCAGGCTGACGATTTCCCCGCGATCAATCGCAAAGCTTACCTTCTGAAGGGCTGCCAGACCGCCAAAATGTTTGGTCAATCCGCTAACTTCAAGAAGCGACATAATAAAGACCCTAAAGAGTGAGTCGTGAGCCCCTGTAGGGGCGGGTTTCAAACCCGCCTATACAAATCCGTCTCATCTGGCCTTAAATAAGGGCAGAATCTTGTTCCGCCAGATCCCCATGACCCCGTCGGGCATGAAAAGAACCACCAGCACCAGGATCAAGCCGTAGGCGATCTGGTGGCCGTAGGAAACAGTAACCCGGAGATATTCTTCAATAACCTTGACGATCACCGTGCCGATGACCGGTCCGGTAATGGTGTACAACCCCCCGAAGATGGGCATGACCAGGCAGGCGATGGAAATGCCCAGGCCGAAAACTTCATAAGGAATGATGTAGGTGTTGTAGTGGGTGTAAAACCCCCCGGCGAAACCGGTAAAAAAGGCGCTGATCATAAACGCCAGGACCTTGTACCGGGTGGGATTGATGCCCATCACGTTGGCCACCTCTTCATTCTCCCGGATTGCGGTGAAAGCAAAATTGAGCCGGGTAGCCTCAATCATCCAGACTATTAATAGGCAAAAAATGAGAATTCCCAGAATAAGGTAGTATGCCTGCTGTCGGTCCCCTCCGAAGAGAGGAGGGGTGGAGAGACCCATGGCTCCCCCGGTGACTCCAGGAGTCATCAGCCAGATGACCGAAAGGGCTTCGGCAAAGGCGATGGTGGTGATGGAAAAATAGATCCCCCGGAGGCGAAGGGTCAGGTACCCTAGCAGAGCGGCGACGATGAGCGAGATCACTGCTCCCGCCAGCATCCCCAGAAACGGAGACAGGTGAATCCATTTGAAGAGGAGGGCCGCCGTGTAGGCTCCGATTCCAAAGAGCCCGGCCTGCCCTACCGATACCTGTCCGGTCCGGGCCAGGATGTCCCAGCTGCTGGCCAGGATCATGGCCAGGAAGAAGGTGACGGCCAGATGGAGAAAATAGGCGTCCACCAGGCGTGGAAACCACAGGGCCAAGAGGATCAGAAAAGCAGGAAATAGGGTTTTTATCCAGGAAAAGGAACGGTTCATTCTCTTTACTCCCTGCGAGTCCCCACCAATCCCGTCGGCTTTATAATGAGAATGACCATGATCAGGATGAAGGAAATCCCTTCCGCCCACCCCGACCCCTCGGGAACATAGGTCCCCACAAAGGATTCGGTGAGGCCTAGGATCAGGCTGCCGAAAAGAGCACCCGGAATATTCCCCAGCCCTCCCAGAACCAGGATGCAGAAGGCCTTCAGGCTTAACTTAAAGCCCACCATGGGATAGGTATACATGACGGTGCTGACCAGAGCCCCGGAAGCGCCTGCCAGGGCGCAGGCCACCCCAAAAGCCAGGAGGTAGGTCTTCTGCACGTTGATTCCGATCAGCCAGGAGGCGGTGTTGTTCTCGCTTACCGCGCGCATGGCCTTCCCCGGCCGGGCCTTGTAGAGAAAAAAGAGGAGAAAGAGGGTGAGCCCCAGGGCGATCAGGAAGGTGAGCAGGCGGGTCATCCCCACGTTTACCACTCCCAGGGAAAGGGACATTCCCGAGTAGGAAGTAATCACCGACCGAGAGTCGGTCTTCCACAGGATCATGGCTAGGTTCTGGAGGAAGATGGAAATTCCCAGGGTCAGAAGGAGCTGGTTCAGGGGAGGATCGTTGAGGATCGGGCGGATGGTGAAGCGGTAGATAAAGAGCCCGATGAAAAAAAGGAGAAGCCCGCTCAGGGCGATGGAAAGGAGGGGATCGATCCCCAGCAGGGTGAATACCCAGAAGGTGTTGTAAGCCCCCAGCATGACCATTTCGCCGTGAGCGAAGTTGACGATCCCCATCACCCCGAGCACCAGGGTGAGCCCCAGGGTGACTGCCGCATAAAGCCCGGCGATCAGCAGTCCGTTGGCAAAGCTCTGCAGGAAATCGGCCCATTCCATAAAAGGCTCGCAACCGTGCAGGGGCCATCACGCGCGGGGTCATGAATTGCTCCTGCACCTATCAAGGGCATTCTAGGCCGTAGGGGCGGGTTTGAAACCCGCCCCCAGACTCCAGTTATCGGCTTTTCCAGTTGGGGGTAGGATAGATCAATTTGCTGGTGGCTTTGGAGGCCGGGTAGACGACGTGAGAAACTCCCGCCTGCCATTGGGTGACGATCTGCTCGTCGATGGCCTGATGAAGTCCCCCTTCCTCGCTCTTCTTGAAGGTCATCTTCCCCATGGGAGAGTTGTAGTCCGTCTTCTCCATGGCGGCGATGAGCTTCTCTTTGTCCGTGGACCCGGCCCCCTTGATGGCCTCCACCACGGTCATCAGGTTGGTGTAGGCCAGGGGCACCCAGTATTCGGGGGTCCGGTCGGGGTAGGCCTTTTTGAATTTCTCCATCCACTTCACCGTCTCCGGAAGCTTCATTCCTGGTACCCATACATCTACTCCGGAGACATAGTCCCCGGTAGCCCCCAGAGAGGGCTTGTACTGGGGGAAATTAACCGCCACCGAGAGGAACAGCTTGGGGTTGAAGTCGATTTCTTTGGCCTGCTTCATGATGAGAGTCGTGTCTCCGGCATAGGCCACCCAGTAGAAGACCTCCGGGTTGGTTCGTTTGATCTTGGTGAGCATGGGGGTGAAATCCGAGGAGCCGCTCTTGAACCGCTCGTCGAAGACCACATTGAATCCCTTCTCCTTCAGGTATTTCACCACATAATCCCGGCTGGTGGTTCCGTAAATCCCGTCTTCGTAGGCAACGGCCACGGCCTTTGGCTGGGGACTGATGGAGAGCAGGAAATCACGGACCGTTGACTGACGGTGATAATCCCAGGGATGGTAATGGAAAAACCACCTCTTGGGCCCGAATTCATGCTCCACTTTGGTGGAGGAAGCCCCCACCCAGGCCACAAAGGGTTCGTACCGCTGAATGGCATTGAGCTGGGCATAGGTGATGGTGCTGGAGTAGCCGCCGATCAGGGCCACCACTTTATCCCTGGCGATGAGCTTCTCCGCAGCGGCAATGCCCACGGAGGGCTCCCCGGTATCGTCTTCGATAGTCAGCTCCACCTTTTTCCCCAGGACTCCTCCGGCCTGGTTAACCTCCTCCAGGGCCATCAGGAGGCCTCGCCTCTGCTCTTCTCCCGCCTGGGCGAAGGCGGCCTTGCTCAATGGAAGGACCGCCCCGATTTTAATCGTGTCCTGGGCGATCGCGGTTCCCGCCTGTACGGCGACGATAAAAAGAATCAAAAATGCCGCTGGCCCCCAACACCATAATCGTTTCTTTCCTGCCATTGGAAAACCTCCTTGAAAAGATTTTATGATCCATCTTTGCATCCTTGGCGTTGTCGGCCCTTGCCGTTTCGCGGAAGGAAAATGGAGGCAAATTGTTTCCACAAATCTCCAAGGAAACCAATAA
>DASPRR010000559.1:0-15826 GCA_035624375.1 Thermodesulfobacteriota bacterium
GTGGTTGGGAACACCGGTTATAGTAACCAGAAACTGCTTGATCCCGTTGATCCCCTCCACCACACCAATCGGGAGCCCCTTATTCTCAAGCACAAGGCTCTGCTCGATATGGAGTTCGATCATTCCTTTTACCATGCCGGACCTCAGCAAAGGGCCATCCCCGGGGTTGAGGCCGGCCTTTTCCATGGCTGCAAAGTAGCTGGTCCCGTCCGCATCCTTAAACCGATGCAGGTCCTCCGAAGAGAGTTTCCCGATCCAGGCCCTGCTGCCGATCATCACCGAGCCAAACCGCGATCCTTCTTCCTCCGCAAAGACGACCACATCGATGGGGTGCCGGTGGGGGGTCTTTTCCTCCGCCATCACCCTGGCCACCTCCAAGGCGGCTACCACCCCTGCTGCACCGTCAAACCGCCCCCCTTGAAGGACGCTGTCAATGTGAGAGCCCGTCATCACCGAGGGAATTCCTCGGATGCTTCCTTCGAGGCGGCCGCAAAGGTTTCCTCCCACGGTGGTCGAGACCCGCGCCCCCATTTTTCTCAATTCCTCGTTGACATACGCCCGGGCCCGCATGTATGGCTCTGAGAAAGTAAAACGGGTGATCCCTTTGCCCGGGGTTGTAGTGAATGAATTGAGGATGTCGAGGTCCCTGGCGATGCGTTCGATCTGAATTCCCATGGCTTGCTCCAAGACGGATGTCTCAGGCTCCTTTTCCCGAGGACAGCTTGGCAAAGCTCCGAATAGTCTCGATCAGGTTTTGGAACGGTACATCTCCCAGGCGCCGCCTGGGCAGCACGATGGTGTATTCACCGTCAACGGCGACAAAGGCGCGATCCATTTTCACCTCGACCCCGCTGACGCGGTCCCATCCTTTGGCCATCTTCGAACCGGCGCTGACCAGCTCCAGCCCCTCCGATGTCGCCCTGAGTGTTCGAGGGGCAAAGGCCTTCGGGTTCAGGCGCGCGTTCACGATCTTGCCCATGGTCCGTCCCACCAGCCAGCGGTAGTAATACGGGTAGAATACGAGAAAAAAGGCGGCAAACGCGCCCAGATAAAGGGCCGGCGCTCTGAGCGAGAGGAAGGCATAGAGTACTACCCCCATGAGGACCATGGCCAGCGAAACCCCGATCCAGCGGATGCGGTAGCGCCGGCGGATGGCCGGGGAATGCTCCATATGGTGTCTGGCCAGGGCCACCAGGTCGGCTTCTTCCAGCGTGAACTCGACTTCCATTCTCAAACTCCTGGGAAACGCTCTCTCCACCGGTGGCGCTAGGAGATCATCGCGGGAAGCCCTGGATGCGCAAACACACCTCGGCAATGATGACCGCGCTGAAGAACACCGAAAACAGGGTGATTAGGGCCGCCACCACAATACGCCAGCCCTGCTGGCGGAACGTGTCCAGGTCCTTGGCGATTGAAAGACTGGTGAAGGCGATGATGGGGGTGGCCAGCGCCAGGAAGTTGACCTTGCCCACCGCCGCCAGGATCTCCTTGGAGTAAGGCATGCCCGGCATAGTCAGCACCAGCGAAATAGTGCCGATGTAGGCGATGGTCGGGATGTAGATCGGCACGAAACGCGCCAACAGCACACCGACGACGCAGATAATAAAAATGAAGAGGATGCCGGGCAGCGCCGTCACGGGGTCGACCTTGGTGGCCACCCAGTTGCCGATCAGGGTCAGGATGCAGATCAGCATTACATGGAAGAAGGTCCATCCCAGGTTGATCTTGGGGCGCTCCTGCTTCTGGGTCAGCGAAAAGACCTTGGCCCCAGGCTCCTTCTTCTTGCCCATGAGGCGGTAGATCCATTCCGCAAAGGGCAGGCCGATCAGCCAGGAGGCGTAAAGCCCGGTGACCCCGGTGATCAGGTTACTGGCGACGGCGAAGGCCAGGATCTGGTCCTTCCACTGGGGCAGGGCTTCACTGAGGGTCGCCGCGCCGGCGGTCATCATGCTGGCGCTGCCGATTCCCATCGCCATGGCCAAGGCCAGCGGGTGGAAGAGGGCCGGCGCTGTGAGGGCGAAGACGCTGCCGAGGATGCTGAAGAAGGCGGTGCCCAGGACGGTGCCGGTGATATAGGTCCCGACCACTCCGCGGCCCTCGGGCGTATCGAGGCCGTAGATGTCGGCGATGAGGCTCAAGTTCGGTTCACGGGCAACCGAATAGCAGGCCCCGATGACTTCCCGTCTCAAGCCCAGCAGGATGGCGATGGGCATGGCCATGATGATGGAGCCCCAGTTGTTACCGGCTTCCTGCAGGACGAGGGCAACGCCGGCCTGCAGAAGCTTGGGGACATTGGGCCCGACCAGCGTGCCGTACCGGACCATTAAGGGATAGGTGGCCGTCAGGATGATCCCGGCTGCCCAGGAGGAATCGCTGATGGTGTATACTTTCACCCAGCGCCCTGCCGCCTGGGGTGCAAAGATAACCGCCAGCCAGATGGTGTGCACGAAGGGGACCAAGAGGATGGTGATCTTCTCGATAGGCGTCCAACGCACAAAGCCGATCCATTCGCTCAGGACAACCAGGACCAGAGCAACGACATACACTTTTACCATCTGGGGGGAGACAATCCTGGGGGATGCCTGAGGTGGAGATTTCGCTGTTTCGGCCATAAAGAACCTCCTTTGAGTTTAGGGTATGTTGGGGAGTTTAATGATTGGTATTAACTGAAAACCCATTGTATCCAACAGCGCCGTGTCCTTATTAGCATTTATTTGACTCAAAGAAAATCTCCCATCTCCTTGCGCACATTGGCTAACGCCTATCGGCCGTCTACTGGGCCAGGCGTTGCATGAGTTCAAGATACTGCCCCTTGGTCAGACGCGGCTGGAATTCTCTTTTGATGCGCCGGGCCTCAGCGCCGCCGTTGGCCAAGAGGTCGATGACGCACAGGGCCATCAGTTTGGCCGGCAGCACCACCGCGGCCTCGTAGTCGGTCACACGGAACTCTGCGGTGTGCAGGTGCCCCTGGGTGCCGGTCACAAACGGGTGGACGACAGGGATGAGGTGGGACAGATCGCCCACATCAAAGGACCCCCCCATGAAGCCTGCCTCCAGGGCGCCCCGGTCCCCCAACAGGGCCCGGCCGTTTCGGCTGGCGATCTCTGTGAGGTTCCGGTCCTGGAAGATCGGCAGGTACCCGGGGATGTTGGTGATCTTCGTAGCCGCGCCAACCGCGTCCCCCCCGGCCTTGAACGCCCGGTCCACCTTAGCCGAGGCGTCAAGGATGGCATCGAGGTTCTTGCCGCGCACATAGCTCTCGAGGCGGACATCCGAGGGCACGACGTTGACCACGTCCCCGCCCTTGGTGATGATCGGGTGCACACGGATGGCGTCATCGTCCTGGAAGGTCTCGCGCTGGGCGTGGACGGCCATGATGCCGATGCAGGCCGCATTAAGTGCGTTAATGCCCCGGTGAGGCGCCGCCCCGGCATGCGAGGGTCTGCCCTCGTAGCGGATAAATTTGGCCATGAATCCGTTGCCGGCGGCGTTCATCAGAAAAGCGGGTTCGGACGTGTCGGCAAAGGAGTGGACCATCAGGGCTGCATCCACATCGTCGAAATAGCCGAGCTTGATCAGCTCCTGCTTACCGCCCAGGAAGCTGATCTTGCCCTCGGCCATGAGCCCCAGCCGGTATTCGATCTCCAGGTATTCTTCCGCCGGGCAGCCCAGGAATTTCACCCTTCCGGACAGGTAAGGGGAGGCTCCCGCGCCGACCAGCCCCATGGCGGCGCCCAGCATGCTCGCCACCTGGATGTGATGGCCGCACAGGTGCGCGGCGCCCGTGACCGGGTCGGCCAGGGGGGACTTTTTCTCCATGACTGAATCGAGCTCGCCCATAACCACCACTGCCGGCCCCGGTTCCCTCCCGGAGAGCGATCCTTCGACCCCGGTGACGGCGAGCCCCTCCCGGGTGGGCAGGTTCAGCTTCTGCAATTCCTCCTTGACCAGCGCGGCGGTCTTGACTTCGCGGTACCCGAGCTCGGGCTGCTTCAGCATCCGCTGGGCCACCCGGATCATTTCCTCCCGGCGTTGGTCGATTTGCTCGCAGACCTTCTTTTTCAGCTCTTCGGTGTTCATGACGGTTCCTCTCCTCATTCGAGCAGCCGCAGGGCCGCGTACAGGTAAAGCCGGGCGGCATCCGCGACTTCCTGGAGGTCGACAAACTCGGAGGTGGTGTGGGCCTGGGCGATGGACCCCGGCCCGCAGAGCACGGTGGGGAAGCCCATGTAGGGCGCATCCGAAGCGGCCACGAAGGCCTCCACCCCCGGGTCTTTGCCGAAGAGCCCTTGGTGAGCCGTCCGCAGGGCGGCCACCACCGGCTCTTCGGGGGAGACGTCGTTGGGCGCGATCAACCAGGTGGGCTCGGTGATCTCGTAGACGAAATCGGGGTCGCTGCCGGCCGCACTGCGGATGCGCTCATGGAATTCCGCATAGACGCTCTCGCGGGACTCCCCCGGCAGGGTGCGGCGGTCCACCTCGAGCTCGCAGTAGTCGGGTACCATGTTTACCTGGACGCCTCCGTGGATCACCCCCGGTGTAAAGCGGCCGTGGCCGCAGAGGGGATGTGGCCTGCGGCCGAGCAGCTCCTGGTTGTAGTCGCCAAAGGCCTGGATCACCTTCGACATTTGGGCAATGGCGTTGATCCCCTTTTCGGGCACACTTGAATGCGCGGCCCGGCCGCGGGTGATGATCTTGGTGCTAACCCGACCCTTGTTGGAGGGGCAGATTTTTAGGTTGGTGGGCTCGCCGATGATGCCTTGATCGGCCATGCGTCCCGACTGGCCGATAGCCTTGGAGCCGAGCATCTGGTATTCCTCGTCGATGATGCCACAGACGATCAGGTTGCCGTTCAGGCGTGTGCCGGTCTCCTTGAGCGCTCTGACGACGGCAAGATAGGCGGCGAGAGCGGCCTTCATGTCGCAGGCTCCCCGGCCGTGCATCTTGCCTCCCGCCACCTTCACGTCGTAGGCCCCCGGGTATCCCGTCGTGCGAGCTGTATCCATGTGGCCGGCGAGCATAAGGGTAACCTGACCTTTTTTCCCGTTGAGGAACCCGAACACATTCGGCCGGCCGGCGCGCACCTGCCGGGTCTCGACCTTCAGCCCCAGGGCGGACAGATGCCCGGCCAGATAGTCGGCCATCTCCTTTTCGCGATAGCCTTCCTTCGGTGGGTCGTCGAAGGGGTTCTCGCTGCGGATCAGGATCAACTCCCGCAGAATGCCGACCATCCATTCCCGGTCGATGGCCTTATGCACCTCCTTGAAAAGATCTCCTGCCATGGTCAGCCCTCCAATCGGTCGCGCAGGGGGAACCGGCGGCAGAGGTCTTTAACCTTCTCTCTCACCCGCTGTTGTAGAGGTGGATCATCCGGCTTGGAGAGGATCTGGTCGATCCAGCCGGCTATCATTTTCACCTCCTCCACTCCCATACCGCGGCTGGAGATGCCGGGTGTGCCGAAGCGCAGGCCGCTCGTCACCAGGATGGATTCCGGGTCGAAGGGGATGACGTTGCGGTTGCAAAGGATGCCGGCAGCCTCCAGCGCCGCCTCGGCCTTGTTCCCTTTGAGCCCTTTGCCCCGCAGGTCCGCGAGCACCATGTGGTTGTCGGTGCCCCTGCTCACCGATCGGTATCCCCTGGCGTCCAGTTCGCCGGCGAGGAAGGCGGCTGTGCGCAAGGTACGTTCCTGGACCGTGCGAAACTCCGGCGTCGCGGCTAGGTGAAAGCACACCGCCTTGGCGACTACAAGCGATAGCGTTGGCGTGCCTTGGGTGCCAGGGAAGACGGAGCGGTCGATCCTTTTGGCGAAATCCTCGGTGCACAGGATCACCCCGCCATGGGGCCCCATCAGGGTCTTGTAGGTGGTGAAGGTCACGAAGTGGGCGTGGGGCACTGGGCCGGGGATCACCTTAGCCGCCACCAGCCCGGCGATGTGGGCCATGTCCACCAGGAGGTAAGCGGAGACCTCATCCGCGATGGAACGCAAAATCGGGTAATCGATCAGGCGCGGGTAGGAGCTTGCGCCGGCCACGAGCATTTTGGGACGGATTTCAAGCGCCATGTCGCGGATGACATCATAGTCCAGCCGCTCGGTCTCAGGGTTTACGCCATAATGCGATGGCTGGAAAACCCGGCCGGTGAGGGAAGCCGCGTCTCCATGGGAGAGGTGGCCGCCGTGACTCAACTTCATGCTGAGGATCCTGTCACCCGGGGCCAGCACAGCCCCATAGACCGCCAAGTTGGCGTTGACCCCGGAATGCGGCTGGAGGTTGGCGTGGCCCGCGCCGAAAAGCGCCTTGGCCCGTGCTACGGCCAGCTGCTCCATTTCATCCGTAACCTGGCAGCCCGTGTGATAGCGGTGCCCCGGGTAGCCCTCGGCGGTCTTGTTGTTGAAGCTCGAACCCAGAGCTTCCAGGACCGCCATGGGCGCTGTGTTCTCGGCGGCGATGAGGTTGAGGGTGGTTTCCTGGCGGTGGCGCTCTTTCTGGATCAGGGCGGCAACTGCGGGGTCAGTTTCAGCGAGGTATGTCATCCTGCCCTCAGCGCTGGAGGCTGTCGACTAATTGATGAAAACAAGCCGGGACGAAGTGCAGGCCTGAATCTTTTTTGTACGAGAGTATACTGATTTGGAAATTTTGCGTCAAGGAAATTATGGCCCAAGATGTTGGGTTTATTGGAAAGCCGCTTCAGCGGGAAGTCTGGAGTTTCCACGGGCAGGCGTCCCCGCTGACCGCGGAGGATGCCAGTACGCTGCAGTTCCTTTCCCTGCCTGAGGGAATCTATGGAATCGAACGGGAGGTAATCAAGAAAAAGGCTTAAGACTCGTTGTTGGTTACTGGTTGGTCGTTGCCGGCTGCTAGTTACCAATACAAACGCATTAAATATCTTACCATGTCATTGCGAGCCCGAAGGGCGTGGCAATCTCATTTTTATTCGGGATTGCTTCGTCGCTCCGCTCCTTGCAATGACCAGTTATTTATTGCGTTTGTATTAGGCAGCGGTTCTTTGTTACTCCTTTCTTGTTTTTTATACATCGGTAACGAGTAACCGCAATAAGTAACAAGCAACTACTTCAGCCAGTTAATCAACCGGATGGTATCCTCCTTCACCTTCCGCAGTTCTTCCGGGGTGGGTTTTCCGCGGATGTCTCCCAATCGGCCCTTGGTGCTGTTGTCTGCCTTGCCGTGGAATTCTCCGAGCACATACCATTCTGCTTCCACCTCGAATCCCAGGTGATCGAAGAACTGGGTTGCATATTTTCCCGCAGGGATGGCTTCGTTGATCCCGGTATGCGGGCCTGAATAGGTGCAGAAGATCAGAGCATGTTTCCCGGGGATGCGCGGACACCCAAGTTTCACCCTCCCCTGCTGTCGGTATTCCCCGAATTTGTTCTTCAAGTAGGCGACAACCGGTTCGGGGGGTTGAAACTGGTAGGAGGGGAACCCCACGCACACCAGGTCAAAATCGAACCAGTCCAGGTCCGCCGCTCCATCAGCCTCCCGGAAAGTCACTTGAACCCCTGAGGCCTCCAACCCTTCCCAGATGGCCCTGGCCACCTTTTCCGTGTTTCCGCTCTTGGACCAATAAACAATAGCCGCCTTCATAGGTCAAAACCTCGTCGCTGGTTTCTTGATGCCGGTTGATGGTTGCTCGTTATTAGTTCCTGTTTAAATGTACCTGTTTGCCGGCCGCTTTTTCGCCTTCTTCAGTTTTATCAGCCGGCAACGAGCAATGAGAAACTGGAAGCTATTCAATCATCAAGAGATGATAATTCTTCTTACCCACCCGCAGGAGAATCCCCCGGCCGGATAACGCCTGTTCGAACCCGACCTTGCCTTCCAGGTCCTTCCAGGTCTTGTTATTCACATAGGCGCCGCCCTGACCGATGAGGTCTCGGGCCGCCCGTTTGGATTTGACCAGGTTGGTTTCCAGGAGAAGGTCTACCAGCGGGACACCATTCCGGACCCTCGCTTTGGAGACCTTCGTCGCCGGCACTTCCCCGGCCAGAGCGGCAAAAACCTCCTGGGAGAGGGTCTGAACCTCGCTCCCGAAGAGAACTTCCGAGGCCTCCTGCGCGGCCCGCCCCGCTTCTTCCCCGTGAGCCAGCCTGGTGAATTCGAAGGCCAGACGGCGGTGGGGTTCCCGCTTCCCGGGGTCCCGTTTCAGCGATTCTTCGAGTTCCGTGATTTCGGGCAAATCCAGGAAGGTGAAGAGCTTGAGGAACTTGACGACGTCGCGGTCGTCCGTGTTAACCCAGTACTGGTACATCCGGTAAGGAGAGGTCATCTCCGGGTCTAGCCAGACCATTTCGCTTCCGGATGCACCTTCGGTCTTGCCGATCTTCACCCCCGAGGCAGTGGTTAAAAGGGGAAAGGTGAGCCCGTGGGCGCTCCCCCCGCTCATCCGGCGAATGAGGTCGATGCCCGCGGTGATGTTTCCCCACTGGTCCTTCCCTCCAGCCTGCACCGCGCAGCCGTGATGCTCATACAGGTGGTAGAAGTCATAGGCCTGGAGAAGCATATAGCTGAACTCGGTGAAAGAGATGCCCTGCCCCCTTTCTTCCAGACGCCAGCGGACCGACTCCTTGGCGATCATGGCATTGATCGAAAAGTGTTTCCCGATATCCCGCAAGAAATCAACCAGGTTAAGGGGCAAGAGCCACTCGGCGTTGTTCAGCAGGAGGGCCGCTTGAGGCCCCTCAAAACTGAAAAAACGGGAAAGCTGCGCTTTCAGGCGCTGGCCATTGGCTTCCACGTCCTCTTTAGAAAGGAGTTGTCTTTCCACCGTCTTCCCGCTGGGATCCCCGATCATCCCCGTTCCCCCTCCCACCAGGGCGATGGGAATGTGCCCGTTGCGCTGGAAATGAGCCAGCCCCATGACCGGGATGATGTGACCCAGGTGAAGGGACCTTGCGGTAGGATCAAAGCCTACATAGCACTTTAAGGTCTGAGTTGAAGCCGCTTCCCGCAAACCGGTATCGGTAATCTGTTCGATGAAACCTCTCTCTTCCAAAACATCGACGACGTTCCTGGACAAAACCGCCTCCTTAAGTGCCTATAGTTCGGAGTGCCTAGAGTGCCTGGAATCAAGAATCCAGGACCCAGAATTCAGGAGAAATGATGAACGAAATTATTCTTCTCTTCTTCTGGCTTCTGGATTCTGGTTTCTGAATTCTGTTTCTCCCATTCCGCATTCCTCAATGGACAATTCGCAATGCGCAATTCAAGTGTTCCTGTACTTTTCCCTCAGCACCGATTTCAGAATCTTCCCCGTTCCCCCCTTGGGAAACTCCTTTAGGATCCTCACTTCCCGAGGAGCCTTGAAGTGGGCCATGTTGTCCCGGGCATACTTGATGAACTCCTCCGGAGTCACCTGGTAGCCTTCCCGCAAAACAATAAAGGCCAGGGGTACCTCGCCCCACTTTTCGTCGTTCTTGCCGATGACCGCGCACTCCAGCACCGCAGGATGGCCGTAGAGAACCTGCTCGATTTCCAGGGAGGAGATGTTTTCTCCCCCGCTGATGATGATATCTTTCTTTCGGTCTTTGACGATCAGCTGCCCGTCCGGCTCCAGGGTGCAAAGGTCGCCGGTGTGGTACCACCCGCCCTCCAGGGTCCGGGCCGTCTCCTCTGGTTGGCGGTAATACCCTTTCATCACCATGTCTCCCCGAACCAGCAGCTCTCCCACGCTCTTACCATTCCAGGGGAGGTCTTTCCCATTCCCATCCACCAGGCGGAATTCCACCCCCGGAAGGGGCCTTCCCCAGGTATCGTGGCGGCGGTGCCGATATTCCTCCGCGTCCAGTTCTTCGGACAGTTCCGGCAGAACGATCAAGGGGCAGGTCTCGGTCATCCCGAACCCGCCATGGCAGATACAGCCGAAAGCCTTCTCCACCCGTTCGGACATTCCCCGCGGCGGCGGCGCGCCTCCGATGAGGATTTCTTCCATCCGGGAAAGGTTAAAAGATTTAAAGTTCGGTACCGCCAGCAGCGCATTGACCATGGTGGGAATGACGAAGGCCCGGGTTACTTTCTCCTTTTCAAAAACCTCCAGGGTTTTGACGGGATCGAAACGCTTCACCATGATGTGCTTGCCTCCCTTCGCCAGGAGGTAATGGGGCGTTCCCCAGCCGTTCACGTGGAAAAGGGGGATCAGGTGAATTTGGATATCCGTCTCCCTGACGGCCATCATGGACATGGCGCACAGGGCGTGGAGATAGAGATTGCGGTGGGTCATCATCACCCCTTTGGGATTTCCGGTCGTCCCGCTGGTATAAAAGATTTCCGCCGGGTCATCCTCTTCGAAAGGATACTTCCCCAAAGGATACGTTCGTTCGGCGGAAGCACCCTGCAAGAGCTCTTCGTAATTCCCCTGAATCCAACCCGGCAGCCCGGGGGTCTTTTCCAAAGCGAGGAAATGTTTCACTGAAGGAATCTTTGCCCGAATGGAGTCAATGATCGGGATAAAGTCCTTATCCAGGAAAAGCACCCCGGGAGTCGATTCATTAATAATGTAATCGAAGTCCTTGGCCGCCAGCCGAATGTTCAGCGGTTCCAGGATGGCTCCCATGATCGGGGGCGCATAGAAAAGCTCCAGGAGACGGTGGCAGTTGTATCCCAGGTAAGCGACCCGGTCCCCCCTTTGAACTCCTATTTTCGCGAGGGCGTTGCTGACTTTCCTTGTCCGCCGGCAGAACTCCCCGTAGGTAAATCTCTCCCCTTCGCACACCACTCCTTCTTTATCCTGGAAAATCTTCTCCACGTATTCGAAAAAGCGGACTGGCGTTAGAGGTATGATCATCTGCGCCCCCTTTATCTCGGCCTGGATCGGTATGAAAAGAATCCTAGAGGACAAAATAATGTCCTATTATCCTCAAAAAGATTGGATTAATCAAGATTTTCGGAGGCTTTATGCGGCGAAGAAAGAAAAATCTTTTGTTAAAGATTGGGAAATATGCTAGGGAGAAAGCAGCAATAAAAAAGGAAAACGGGAGGCGGATAAACCGCTGAGCGCTAGTAATCACCTCTGGGAAGGTTTGTTTGAGCTTTGAGGGTTGTAAAACCCTTCTGATTCGTAAGAACGATATGTACGGGTTCTCTGCATAATTTTAGCGGTCGGCGGATTAACTTCCTGATAATGAAAAATGTATTGGAAAAAATTATCTCCGGCGGGCAGACCGGGGTGGACCGGGCGGCACTGGATGCAGCCATTGACCTGGGGATTCCCTGCGGGGGTTGGTGCCCCCAGGGCCGGAGAGCAGAGGATGGAAGGATTCCGGACCGCTACCCCTTGCAGGAGGCCTCCTCACCGGACTACCAGGTTCGGACGCGGCTGAACGTGGAGGATTCGGACGGCACCCTGGTTATCACGGCAGGGTCTCCGAAAGGGGGAACCGCCTTGACCCTGAAACTTGCCAGGAAGTTCCGCAAACCCTTTCTTCTGGTCGACCTGACCCGGAAGACAGACCCATCCGCAGTTTGGCAGTGGATCAACGAGACCCATGTGCGGATTCTGAATGTGGCCGGGCCACGAGAAGGGGAATCTGCGGGGATCTTCGAGAAGGCTTTAGCCTTTTTACTGGAGGTTTTGACCTCCCCTTCCGCGAAGTAAGGATTTCGGGGGAAATCGGTGGCCTGGCACTCCTCTTTTTGAAACGAAGTCGAAAGGCCAGGTTGATTCAACTCTGAGTTTTAAAGACTTTTCCTTTTCCTCAGGTAATCTTCCATCGCCTCCAAGAGAGCATGGACCTCGGCGCTTCCCATGGGAACCGAGAGGCATCCTCTGATCTGAGACTCGACAAAGACCCCCCGGTTCAAAAGGTGGAAGAAGATCTTTCTCTCTTCTTCTTTGTTGACCCCTCTCTGCGCGCTCCGGTAATCAAATACTTCCTGATCCGTAAAGTGAACTTTGAAAAATGAGGTTTCTCCAGTCACCCGGGCTCTGTATCCGTAACGGTCGAAGAGGCCGGTTAAACCGTGGCGGAGTTCTTCCCCCAGCCTGGAGAGATGGCCAAAGGATTTCCGGGTGAGCTGCTTCATGGTGGCCAATCCAGCGGCCATGGTGACGGGGTTTCCATTAAAGGTCCCCCCGTGGGGAACCTTGGCCCGTCCTCCGCTGGAATCAAAGACCCCCATGATTTCGGCCTTGCCCCCCACAGCCCCGCTGGGAAACCCCCCACCGATGATCTTGGCAAGGGCTGTCAGATCGGGAAGGACCCCATGCATCTCCTGGGCCCCGCCCCAGGAATGGCGCAGGGTCTGGACCTCGTCAAAAATGAGCAGGACATCGTTTTCCCGGGTGATCCGCCGCAAATCCTGAAGGAAACCGTTCCTGGCCGGGATGATGCCCGCCGCTCCCATCATGGGTTCGACGATGATGCAGGCCAGGTTATCTTTGTCTCTTTTTACGATCTGGTCGATGGCCTCGGAATCGTTGAAGGGCATGACTACCACTTCGCCCATGGTGCAGGCCGAAATTCCCATGGAATCGGAAAGGGATAGGGGCGAGGTGGTGGGCCCGGCCTGAGCCAAATCCGGGTGCACGCTTATGTAAGCGTGGTCCGCCGATCCGTGGTACCCCCCTTCCATCTTGCCGATTTTATTCTTTCCGGTAAAGGCCTTGGCCGCCCGGATGGCCATCATGGCCGCTTCCGTTCCGCTGTTCATGAACCTCACCCGCTCCACCGAGGGAATCCGCTCGCAGAGCAGCCGGGCCAGTTCGACCTCATGCATGGTTGGAGCATGAAAGGCCGTTCCCAATTTCGACCTCTCCCGCACCGCCTTCACCACCGCCGGGTTGGCGTGTCCCAGAATGAGGGAGGTGGCGTTGTTGAAAAAGTCGATCCGCTCGTTGCCGTCCACGTCGTATATCTTGCAGCCCTTACCCTTCTCGATAAACAAGGGATAGGGCTGGAAGAAAGAAAGCGTCCGCGTCGTCCCCCCGGGGAGATACCGGCAGGCCTTCTGGTAGTACTTCCTGGCCTTGGGAGTCTTTCGGTAATACTCTTTCAGCTCCTTCGCCAAAAGATCATCTGCCATCTTGGAACCTCCGTCCTTCCGGAGCCACTCACGAATGGCCCGCCGGATGGATCAATATACTCTCTTCCCTGCTGGTCGTAGAGGTATGTTCCTTCTCCCCTTGGTCCTGAGTTTTCTCCTTGGTCTTAATCGCTGGGGTAATTCGCGGACAGTTTATTTGCGGAAATTTTTATATGGCTAATGGTGAGCAAGATTATTTATGCTCTGGACCTTAATGTCAAGAAGTTTTTGGGTCAAATTCCGGGAGGCAAGAGAGAAATGAGACCCTTGAAATTCACCGGGGCGCAAAGTAGTATGGCAAGAGTTAGGTTCACGTTTGAAAGATTTTTTAAACTCGAATTTTGAAGGTCTTTTTATGATTTTCAGCAGGGTCAACCATCTTCTTTTCTCGGCCGGAGCACTCCTCCATTCAGGGGCTCAGGTGCAAGCCAAGTGGGAGATGGAAGCTGGCCGTACCATTCTTTCCTGCCGCAAAAGAGTTCTGTTGGGGGCTTCCCTCCCCGCCCTGATCTTCATGGGCTTGAACCTGGCTATCGCCGAAGGCATCCCCGAGCGGATTCCGATTCTCGGCGGGTCGAGGGCCTATATTCCGGTCTTCGTGACCCCAGCCATGTTTTACGGGTCCATCCTGATCGGTCTCTTGGCCGGTTTGATCACCGGGGTGATTGGTGCGGGAGGGGGATACATTCTGACCCCTGCCCTCATGAGCTTCGGGGTGAAGGGGATCATGGCAGTGGGCACGGACCAGTTCCACCTTTTTGCCAAGGGGATCATGGCCACGACCATCCACCACAAACTGGGAAATGTGAATGTCCGACTCGCCGTCTGGTTCGTGGTCGGGTCCTTCTTCGGAGTCACTCTGGGGGGAAAGGTCAACCGAGCGGTCTACCTGCTCAATCCGCTTCTCAGCGATGCCCTGATCAGCAGTGTCTACGTGGTGGTCCTGGGTCTTTTGGGAATTTATTCTCTGGCCGACTGGCTCCGGCTGAGAAGGCGGGAGTCGAATGCCCGTTCAGCCACCGATGCGACGACTCAATTTGCCCGGTGGCTCCAGGGGCTTCCTTTGAAACCCAGGGTTCGCTTCGATGAAGACATGGTCCCCGGCGGGCGCAGCATCTCTGTTTATCCGGTCATGCTTTGCGGATTCGTGGTCGGCTTCGTGGCCGCCATCATGGGGGTCGGCGGCGGATTCCTAACTTTCCCCATGTTCGTGTATGGCCTTGGGGTCTCCACCTTCACCACCGTGGGAACGGATGTTTTGCAGATCATTTTCACCACTTTCTACTCTTCCATCTTCCAGTACGCCATCTATGGATTTGTTTTTTACACCGTGGCCATGGGGATGCTCCTGGGTTCGTTGATCGGGGTGCAGATCGGCGCAATGGTGACCAAGGTCGTTACCGGGGCGGCCATTCGGGCTTTTTATGCGATCACGATTTTGGCGGGTTTTTCTAACCGCGTCTGTGCCCTCCTCCGGAAGCTCTCGGATATGGGCTACCTCGCACTTCCAAGAGAGACGGCCGCTTTGATCGAGACCGTGGGGACGGTCATTTTTTTCGGTTTCTTGAGCATTTTCGGGGTCTGGGTCCTTGCCGTGTTCTTCAAGAACCTGGACGCTTTCCGCAATCCCGGGGTCGTGGGGGCGGGTTTTAAACCCGCCCCCACGGATACTACCCCGGAGCCGCAGAGATAGCCTTGTTCAAAAGCCCCATCTAGCGAGGTTCCCGGAGACAGTGGGCACAGGACAACAGGCATTCGAAGGATGATGATCCAAAACCGGAAAAAATTCTGGGTCGGCGCGAGCGGCCTGATCTTCTTTTCCATGATCCTTGGCTTTTGGCTTTCTCCCTGGGGACCTCATCGGTCGGGGCTGGAACGGGTTGATCAGCTGTTCAACCAGCTGGCCAAGAATTCCACTTATTTCATTCCCGAGGCCGTAAATTTGGCCCCCAAGTTCGAGGGCAAAAGCGTCGATTTCGGAATCACTTCAAGATGGCCGGGAGATGATACGCGGATGGCCCAGATTATTCAGACGAACCTTTTCTCGGCTGTCCTTCTGGGTGACGGAAGAGTGCGGATCAAAGGGGACCTGGGGAAAATGGGGCTGGCCGCATCAGTGGATGCGGGATTGCTTTTCAAGGGGCAGGAATCGGACCTCCGGGTCAAGTATGGAGTCAACGGGAAAGAGGTGGTCTATTACTGGTGGGTGGCCTTCGATGGCCTGACCCGCCGGTTCGTCCAGGAGAACCGGTCTTCGGAGGCGGACTATACCCGATTCCTGACTACTCGGGTACTCGAGCCGGCCTACAACTTTGCGGGAATTGAAACCCGGCCAATTGGGGAAAATATCTGGACGGTCGCCCTCTTCCTGGGTTTTTATCTCCTTTACACTCTCCTGTATGGATTCTCCATTCTTTTCCTCTTTGAGGGGCTCGGAATCCAGGCCACCAAATCGAAGGAGAAGAAGGAAGCCTAAAGTTCGTTACTCGTTGCTTGTTGCTGGTTGCTCGTTCCTGGATGCTGATTGTCCGATGTCCTTTAAGGGTGCCCTTCCATCTACCGTCAAATATCTGCGATTCCATACCCAGAATCTACCATCCGGCCCGGTCATCCGCAGCACACTTTGCTATCCGCGCAGGCTTCTGAAGCCGTCCCCTTTTCCTCGACGACGCAGCAGCAGGAATCGCTTTTGCGTCCCAGCATGGAATTGATTACCGCGTTGGCGCATCCCACCCCGGATTTGACCACAATCGCTCCGGCGGGACAATTCTGGGCGCAGGCCCCGCATT